>JAAYHM010000109.1 GCA_012735405.1 Tissierellia bacterium
CCATAAAATTTTTTTATTCAAATTTAAATAAAAATACCCCAAACATTGGTTTATCAATGGTTTTGGGGTTGATGTTTATATTATTTAGTTGACTTACTACTCCAGGTAAACTAGGATAAAATTGTGATTGGAAGGATTAGAATGACTTTTTCAATATATTTTCAATTTCATCCTTTGGGAGGGGCCTGCTAAAATAATAGCCTTGGATGCCATTACATCCCAGTTGGGCAAGTATATCAAACTGTTCTTTTGTTTCTACACCTTCAGCTATTACCTTAAATCCTAAATGATTTGCTATATTTACTATGCTTTTAAACAGAACCTTGTTAACTTCATTTTCAATATTGTCTATAATTGATTTGTCTACTTTCAATGTACTAATGGGAAATTTAAGTATAGAACTTAAATTAGAATACCCAATGCCAAAATCATCTATAGCAATTTTAAATCCACTTTTAATTAGATTATCTATTATTTCAATATTATCCCTACAGGTTTCCATTAATGTTCCCTCTGTTATTTCTATTTCTACCTGGCAAGGAGAAATTTTATGCTTTAAACATAAGCCCAGCAGATAGAATATAAAATCCTTTCTTTTTAATTGTACTGGGCATATATTTATGGATATGGTTTCAAATTTATAGCCTTTTTTATTCCAGGAAGCAGCAGTTTTTATAGCCTCTTCCATTACCCATTTGCCAATTTCTATAATATATCCTTTGTTTTCAGCAATAGGAATGAATTCATTAGGTGGAACAAATCCAATTTTACTATTATTCCATCTTAAAAGAGCTTCATAACTGTTGAATTTATTGGCTGAAATATCAAACTTTGGCTGATAGTGAAGGTAAAATTTATTATTGACTAGCCCATTTGGTAATTCACTTACTATTAAATTTTTCCTAAAATATGATTCTGAAATCTCTTTATCAAAAAAGGTGCATATATTTTTCCCTAAATACTTTGACTGGCTGACAGCAAAATCACAGAATTTTAATAATTCATCTACATCTGAACTATCATCCGGGAATATGGCCACTCCTATGCTTAAACTAATATTAATTTGAATATCCATTATGTTAACAGGCCTTTCAAAATACTCATGAATTTTTTTGCACATATCTTGTATTTCTTTTATATCATTAAAGCTCCTTATTAAAATAACAAATTTGTCACTAGGAAGTTTTGCTAATTCATCATATTCACCAATTAAAGAATTAAGGCATTGGGAAAAATTTTGTAAAAGCTCATATCTAAATTGAATACCAAAATTATTAACTAAAATTTTAAAATTGCCAATGTCAATATATATTAATGCACCTTTCTTATTTTGGGATTTGGCTATTTTAATAGAACTTTCTAGCTTTCTGAATAAAATTTTATCATTAATTAAATTTGTAAGAACATCATGACCTTCATGTAACTTGCTGCCTGTAACATTGAACATTATTACATTTAATACCTTGTCCCCTTTTTCTTTAAATATTTTTCCCTTCAATAACACCCATTTAATTTGTCCAGCCCTGGTCTCTACTCTAAAGGTACTATGATAATATATGGTATTTCTATTAAAATAATCCTCTAAATCCTGTAATGCTAAATCCTTATCTTTATAGTAAGCAATTTTGCTTAAATATTCTTTGAAATCCTTAAAAGAATCCAATTCATAGCCTGTTATTTTCTCAGAAATATATATTTTTCCCTTGTCTATATTCCACCTGCATATTCCAATATCCCCGGTACGAAGAGCATGTCTATAAACTTTGCTAAATTCTTCTGCTTTATAAGTATCTCTAGTGTTTATAGGCATACTAAAGTCCCCCTAATACAAAAATGGAAACTTTATAAATATAATACCACTATTTCCTATATTTTCATATTTTTTTGATAATTTTATATATAAAAAAATACCTTGAAAGATAGATAAATCTTCCAAAGCATCATAATACCCTATTTAATTTCTTTCAACCTTTGGCAAAATCTATTATTTTTATTGCAAATTATTTCCCTGGAACCACAGGAAGGACAAAGAGGTCTATCCCTATCAAAATCCATAGTGTACTGCTGGTTACAGTTTAAACACCTAAATTGGCATATTCCAGAAGTATAATTTCCACCCTTTATGTGTATTGCATTACCCTCTGTTAAAGCTAAGGCAACTTTTTTTCTTGCACTTTCTAAAATGTTTTGAAAGGTCTGCCGTGAAACCCCCATACTATTTGCACATTCCTCCTGGCTCAGCCCCTGAATATCTTTTAGCCTTAGGGCTTCAAGTTCTTCCATCTTGAGGGTAATTTCTTCAACCTGACACTTTCTTTTGTCCAAGGGTATATAGTAGGTATATTGGGGGAAAAATCTAATCCTTCTGCATTTTACCGGCCTTACCATTTATTCACCCCCTGCATCTATTACATAGTACATAAAACATTATGTCTATATAAAATTATAACTAAAGTCACAAGTATGAGTAGCATTATCTTTCAAAGCTTTCTCCCAATTTTGTTTTAAAACCTTTTTCCCTTAATGGGACTTCCACAAACTTGTATTCATATTTCACTTTTGCCACCTCCTGTATAAGTTTTTTATTATAACTTCCCTTAATAAGAGTATAAAATCTTAGTTTCATATTATCACACCAATATGATGTATAACATAAACATTTCTTTATAATACATATTTGTCTTAAAAAGAATTACATTTATAGTGATTATTGGCTATGTATAATGTAGTCAAATATTAGTTTTGCTGCCTCTTTAGGAGAAATCTTGCTAACATCAATTTTCTCTGTATCCATTTCAAAATAATTTTTTAATCTTGATATACTTCTGTTAATAAGGTCTTCAGTCCTTATTCCCAATTCTACATCCCTTATAATCCGTGAAATTAACGCTTGCTCAGAACATACCAAAGAAAATTTATATAATATACAATTATGTTTGTCTAGCCTGGATAATATATGATCAAGTATACTTTGTTCATGCATCACCCAGCAGAAAATAATATTTTCATACACTGAACACGAAATAAAATTATTTAGGAGATAACTAATATTGTCTATTACCATCTTTTTAGTTTCATCATTCACCACAAAAGGTGACATGTCCCAACACCAATCACCATCAAGAAAAACACAATTTGGCAATAACTTTTGCAACTCCCTGCTTGTGGCTGTCTTTCCTACTCCCATAGTTCCATTTATAAAAATGAGATTTTTCATTTTC
>JAAYHM010000110.1 GCA_012735405.1 Tissierellia bacterium
AATAATAATTCAAGATATAGTGATGATGACTTTTTTGATGAAAGAGGTGGAAGAAGAAGGGACAACAAACTTTGTCAAGAGTTTGCCCGCATATTAGGTGCTTCAATTCTATCATCAGATAAAGATCTATGTGTAGTAACCTTTAATAGAAACCTTCATCCGGAAATTGCAGGCAGGCCTACTAGAAGCCCACTTGTAATAGCAGCACTCTTTTCTTTTGAAGCTATGGACAATAGGGGTAGGACCTTAAACCTGGGAGAAACTGTAATACTTCAAGAGGAAATAAACCCCTTCATAAGTGCCCTAAGAAAAAGAGGCATTAAGGTAACAGCCCTGCATAATCACTGGCTCTTTGAAAAGCCAAGGCTCTTCTATATCCACTTCTTCTCTATAGAAGACCCATTAACTTTTGCTGAAAAAGTAGCTGAAGCCCTTGAAGTATTGAAGGATTAAAAAATGAATATATCAGATTCTGAGAAGGTGGTTAAGAATCTGCTGTTTAAAGAAATAAGCCTGCAGAAAAAAATTCTGCAGGCTTATTTTCTTGTTAAAATATTTAATTAAAATTTATTCACCTTGCAAATATGGCCCTTATATTAAGAGGGGAAGAAGGATATACACCATTTAAGCTGAACAAATTTGAAGCCGGTATTACCTTTATTTCTTTATATGGCTAATATTTAAAGTTTTTTGAGAAGAGAATTACTAGTAAATTGAATATTAAATAGTTTCAAAGGGACAATAATCAAAAGCATCGACAAAATTCCCTAGGATTCTAAATCTTCCTATCATATAATCTAATTAATTACTTGATTTGGGAGGTTGTTATATGAGCATTGAGTTTCTAGAAAGAAAGGACGTAGATGAAAAATATACCTGGGATTTATCATCTATATTCAAGACGGAGGAAGAGTTTGAAGAAAGTTTGGAAAAGTTTATTAGTCTTAGTAATGGGATAGAAAAGGACTTTAAGGGAAAATTAAAGGATGCAAAATCAATTAACGCCTGCTTGGACAAGTTAAAAGACATATTAGAAGCAGGCAGTTTATTAGGTACATATGCATATTTAGCCCTGGCTGTTAATCAAATGGACACAGAAAGCCAGTCTAGACAAGCTAGAATATCCAATATCATGTCAGATATTAATAGCCGCTTAAGCTTCATAGAATCAGAAATAATCCAATTAGATGAAGAAATAATTAAGGAGGCCATAGAAGAATCCAGGGAAAATGCAAAATACTTGGAAGACATTCTAAGAAGAAAACCCCATGCCCTCCATCCAGAGGCAGAAAAGACCTTAGCAGCCTTATCCAATGTATTAGGTGCAGCTTATGAAATATACAATAGGGCTAAATTGGCTGATATGGATTTTGGTACCTTTACCGTTGATGGAAAAGAATATCCCTTAAGCTTTGTATTATTTGAAGGAAAGTGGGAGTATGAAAGGGATACAAAAATCAGAATATATTTAATTCAAGGCCCTCCCAGTACTGTATAGAGGCACCTTCCACCATGAATGAACTTATTATAGCAAATTATCTAATGAAGAACACAGAGGATAAGAGGATGAAAAGATGGGTGCTGTCAACTATTATATCCAGGACCTACTATCATAACTTTGTAACCCACCTGCTGGAAGCAGCCTTTCAAAGGGAAGTTTACAGGATAGTAGACAGAGGCGGTGCCGTCCATGCAGACCTATTAAGTAAGTTAAAGAGGGAAGTATTGGAAAAATTCTGGGGAGATGCTGTAGTTATTAATGAAGGAGCAGAGCTTACCTGGATGAGGCAGCCCCACTACTATATGGGCCTATATCCCTATACCTACAGTGCAGGCCTTACCATTGCCACAGAGGTAAACAAGAGGATATTAAAGGAAGGCCAAAGGGCCATTGATGATTGGATTGAAGTGTTAAAGTCCGGAGGTTTGTATACTCCTGTAGAATTTGCTAAAAAGGCAGGAGTAGACATTACTACAGAAAGGCCTCTACTAAATACCATAGAACATATTGGAAATATAATAGATGAAATAATTGGATTAACAGAGGAAATTAATTAAATATATTTGCCAAATATTAAATTTTCTATTGACAATATTTTCAATTTAACCTATAATAAATGTACACCAAGTTAGTATAATATTAAATAAGGAGTAAATCATGAGAATAACACAGGAAG
>JAAYHM010000111.1 GCA_012735405.1 Tissierellia bacterium
CCTAAAATATTGGCGTATTCAATATCATTGGACTCTTTTTCAGCATCTTTATCTTCCTTCTCCTTTAGAGCTTTCTTAAATCCATCTCTATATCCTTGAATAAAATAAAATTCGTGTTCCGGGTCATCAATATAGGGAAATATACTTTCATATTTTTCGATTATTTGAGGCAAATCTGGCATATTATCAAGTTTCAAACCATCATAATAGCCAATGTCCTCACCAAATTTTCTTGCTTCTTCATAGTCCTTGTCAAGATCATTTGCGTAAACTAAATGTGGAATTATAAGAAATGATACTAGCAAAACAATTATGGATCTTATGAACTTCATCTTCTTCCCTCCTATCTTGGTATAACTAATACTCTTCCTGGCGTAATCTGATCTGATTTTAATTCGTTGTATCTTTTTATTAAGTCTTTTTTCTTGGTTGTATTATAGTATTTCAAACTTATATCATCTAAGGTTTCTCCTTCTTCAACAACATGGAAGGTGTTAAACTGTCCTAAACTATTGCTCTCTATTGGATAATTGGCCTCTAACCTGTCAAAAAGGAGTACTCCATGGTCATCCCTATAATTTGTAAGCTCCACATATAGCTTGTCTGCACGAAGAGGATATATTGAAAGATCCAAGGGTAAATTTACCTCCAGGTAACTCCAGCCAACCCAAGATACTCCTTCACAAATTGGAATATCAAATTTTTCATTATTTTGGTCTACAAGCTCAATACCAATTGTAGATGGTGAATATCCATAGGAATAGATCCATATTCCTAAAGAAGCTGGTGGATATTTTATGTAAATTTCTTTATCAGCTAAATTGATATATGCCCTATTTTCATTTCCAATAGCCAATATGCAGTATTCTAGTCTAAGGGAGTTTTTACTTGATTTGCTTTTATTAGATCTAAATACGCTACCCTTTACATACCTATTGGAAGGTATAAAGTCAAAGCTTCCTTCTTCAAAGTCTTCCAAGATTTCCCTAGAATATATTTCAACTACTTCTTCCCCTACACTTTCTCCTGTTTCTATGTCCCCTTCCATATCTTCTTCCAATACCAAGTCCTCCTCATATTCTTCAAAGGGTTCAAAAGGATTCTCCTGTATTTCTCCTACTAAATCATAATAGCTGATTATTTTCTTTTCTGAATCTATAGGCTCCTCAATACTGTAGAATCTTAATGATAAAGTACCTGCAAGCTTATCTTCCATACTATCCATAATCATTTTGTTTATAATTATCTTTTTAGGGTAGGATGAGATACCCCTAAGTACCCTTACTATCCCATCAAAATATCCATTGTAGGGTATATCTACATCAATACTCCTTACAGAAAGTTGACCTACTTCTTCCTCCTGTGGTTCATAAAATATAAGGTCCTCAGCTTCAAAAGCATCATCATTTAACATCTCTCCTAATAAATTTATAATATCAGCTTGGTTTAAGGAGGTAAAAAAGCTTTTGCTTATATTTTCATATTCATCTTGTAATATGGATAGTTCTTCATGAATGTATATTTCCTTGTCCAGCACAGAATCAATACCAGTTTTTCTACTTTCCAGCTCCAGTTTTTCTTCCTCTAGCCCTCTTAATTTGTCCACTTGTGGAATAATTATAAATTTATAGAGTATCCAAATTATAATTACTAAAAGCAATACTAGGAACAATTTTCTCTCCCTTTTTGTAAAGAGCCCACTAATTTTCAGGCTCCTCATTAAGGATGTCTTCTCCACCATTTATCACTTCCTTCAGACTGATATCCAGTGTAAAGCTATAAAATTGGCCCTCCTTATTTATGGATGAAAGAAATACAGCTTTAAAGGGCTTAAAGCGCTCTAAATTTTCTATTAATTCTGCTATTAATTGGCCATCCTTTGCCTTTCCAATTAAATTAATCTCTTCAGGATAAAAGCTTAAGGAGGTTAAAAATACGTCACTAGGTATACTGGATGCAATCATTTCCAGTAGGCTGTAGTTAATAGTATTATCTTCTTCCATAGACTGGATATAGGCCCTTAATTGTTCTATACTTTTCGTAAGGCCGATTAATTCATTTTCTTTCTTGTTTATTTCTTCTATTTTTTCCAATATAACTTCATCTTCAACTATATTTTTAGATGCATCAATGTCCTTTGACAGTTTAATTATTTTTACCTGATTAAAAGCTATATATAGTAAAATTGAAGCAAATAGGGTAACACCAGCTAGGGTGAATAAAAATTCCTTATTTATAGTAACCTTTTTCTTTACTAGATAGGATTCAAAAAAATTAATGTCTTTCATGTCTACACTCCTTAGACCCTAATAATTGAGCCTATTGCATTTGCATAATAGGAAAAATTACCCTTAAAATCTACCTTGTCAAGAGATTCAATTGATAAAGTTGGTATGTCGAATATATTTGTAAACATGCTATCCAAACCATTAATGTTGGCAATGCCACCTATAAGCAATATGTAGTTTATAGTATTGTCAGTTTTTCTTGATAGATAGTATCTAAATATCATTTCAATTTGTTCAGATAATAAAACTACGGAAGCCTTTATGATGTTTAAAACACTGGAATGGTCATTGTCCTGTTCAACCCTATTGATATCTTCAATATCAAGCTTTACATATTCTAGTTCTTCCATAGACATTTCATTAAAGTTTAATATGCTCTGGTCTATATAAGACCCACCAATCTCCACTATCCGTGATACCAGTATGTTTCCATTTTTTACAATGGAAATTTTAGTACTGTCATAACCTATATCTATAATGGCAAAGGTTATATCTCCTGTGGAAAATATATTGTTAATAAGATCATTGTAGTCTATTAGCTTGGCTATGGAATTTGGCTGATAATCCATTACCAAAGGATTTAAGCCTAGGCCCTTTAAAAGATCAAAATAATCTTCTACTATTTCCTTTGGTATAGCAATAATTAATAAATCCATCTTTTCCATATCATCTTCGTAATATGTATCTAATAGCTTGTATTGAAATACATAGCCATCTATACTAACAGGTATATAGTCTTCTATTTGAAAGCCTAGTAGGCCGTCTATTTCTTCTACTTCAACTTTTGGTAGGGATAATTCACGGGTTATAATTTTTGAACTATTTATAGTAATATAAGTATTTTTAGTCTTAATCTTTTTCTTCTTTAGCTCCTCACTTATTACATAATGCAAGAGGTCCTTGTCCAAAATAACTCCATCCTTAACAGCTTCTGTTGGAGTATCCATAGTAAAAAATTTATTAACCAGTAAACCTTTTTTTGTCTCCCTTCCTTCTACAATCTTTATGCTATGGGCACCTATATCCATGGCCAGTACCCTTTGTCTTC
>JAAYHM010000112.1 GCA_012735405.1 Tissierellia bacterium
AATTTGTACACACCTTAAATGGGTCAGGCTTAGCAGTAGGCAGAACCTTTGCAGCTATCCTTGAAAACTATCAACAGGAAGATGGTTCAATACTAATACCGGAAGCTTTAAGGCCCTATATGAGGGGATTGGAAAAAATTACAAAATAAAAGGCTACCATTGATTGGTTAGCCTTTTTTATTTTGCAACAAATATCAGGGCCTGTAAATAATTTTGCTTCTAAATGAGACCCAGGTCTCAGCTGGAAAAATAAGCAGGATAAGTTAGCAAATTCAATAGAGACAAATAGGTAAAGTATTTATTTTTTAATATAACAATGACAAAATTTTCTGAAATGAATTGACATTCAGAATAGTAAGTGCTATAATATCTGAGGAAAGTTCCAAGTATAAGACATAAATTCCAATGAATGGAACTAATTCATTAATAATTCTCTAGATTTTTCAATAAATGGAATCATAATCCACTTAGTAGATATAATGCACTTCAAGAATATTTATGTATAAATAATCATTCAAACAATCCATACCCTGATTCTCTATTGAAGGACTACCATATAAAACACTTTCCCTGCTAGAATCCTTTCTCTGCTTTCCACTATAGTAAGAACAGTTCTGTTTTACATACTACCAATGATGTTTAAAAGGTGGTGAAATAATGTCAAAATTTGATACTTCTTAAGAATACCCTAAAGTTATGATTTAGTTTGGATCATTAGATTTTAAAGAAAGGAAGTGAAGCTGGAGTGAAATCCAAGATAAAGAGGCCTGCAATGCTTGTATTATTCATATTTGTGATAACGTTTTCCCTGCCCCTTGTTTCTTTTGCATTTTCTGATGCAGGAGCTGAGGATGAGATAGACAAGATGGAACCAATATCACTGGATGCCCCTTATCCAGAATATGACTATTCACGGGCAAACAAGCTACCTATGACCGGCTATTTTAAGAAATCTTTCTCAGTAAATGGACAGGTTCGTTCTGCTGGGATTTATATTTCTCCTGAAGCTCCAATACGCTCCTACTTCACTGTTATTGCTGTTCCAGACGGAGTAAGTACTGAGGAGTTTTTAATGGAAAGCGGTTGGATAGATTTGGCCAATGAGAAAGAAGAAGGTTTATTCATACTTGAGCCTGGAAGAGGCGGCTGGGGTGATTTCTATAGCGAGCTGGACTATGTAAAGGTTGCTATGGATTTCTACATGACCAACAACTATTTTTCAATTTTTGGTGAGCATTATCTTGTTGGATATGGAAATGGGGCTCCTGTTCTTGAAGCTTGGGCTGCAGCAAATCCATTGAAGGTAATTAGCCAGGTGTATATAGATTCAAAGGGACTGGAAGCTGATTACTTTGAACAGTTTAAGACAATGGAATTCGGAGGCAAAAATGCCAATTATGTAGAAATAACGTTCCCGGAAGATTTCAAAAAAGTTACCTATGACGAGGTGGTACTACCAACCTGGTATATTAATCCTGACAAGGATAGTATAGTTCATAGCCTAAATTACTGGAAGCATGCCAATGATTGTGTTGCAGAAGCTGTGGAGGATGAGACATTTGGAGAAGTATATAAACAGAAAAAAGATTCCATGAGATGGATGACTAATTACTCTGGCCCCATTTCCAAGGTAGCTGTCCTTGATAATCAGGTTGATTATTTAGATAGGAAGCTTACCTATGACATAGATAAATTCCTTACTTATTACACTCGTTATGAAAATGCAGTAGCTTATGGAAATCAGCTGGTTGAAAGGGCAGATTATGACAAACTGGGTATAGAAGTACACACTATGATGGTAAATGGCCAAATAAGAGAATATATGATTTACGTGCCTGATTCAGCAAGAGAGATTTGGGGAGATGCTGCACCAGTATTGTGGGTATGGGCAGGAAATACTCAGACAGACAAAGTTTTCCTTGATGCTACCCAATGGTGGAAACCTGCTCAGGAGAAAGGCTTCATCCTGGTAATTCCTTGTGAGCAATACAGTGCTAGTCCCATTTCTGTAAGCCACAAGGATGTTGATATATTCTATAAGCAACTGAAAGAAGTGCTCATAAGGGATTATGGAGTGGATCCTACAAGATTTTATTCTACAGGCCAGTCAGCAGGCAGTATGGTAACCCAAAGTTTTGCTGCTGCATTCCCAGAGGAATTTGCTGCTGTAGCTTCAACATCTGCAGTGTCTGTTCCATCTGCTGAAGGAACTGTGAGAATTGACGGATTAGGAGGAAAAGAATATCCTGTTAAAAATGAGATGATTCCTAATTACCTAATCTATGGTGCAGGAGATCTTATGATGATAGAAGGAGACTTATGGGACGATAAGATAAACGATCTTGATAAATGGGCTGAATACCATCTTAGTGCCAGTGGCTTTACTTTAGATGATGTTGAGGATGTTAATGGAGTTGTTAGTGGCTGGTATGATAGATACAGAACTTGGACCTGGTCCAGGAAGATAGGTGACAAAGAGGTTCCTCTATTTAAAGTAACCAAAAACCTTTACCGTTCCCACAACTGTATATACGAAGAAATGCCCATACTATTGGATTTCCTTGAGCACTATAGCTGTGAAGTAGACGAAAATGGCAATGTTATACGCTGGTACAGCCAATCTGGCTTCAGAGTAGAGGGAGACAGGATAAGGATCAATTAATCCTTATAACACTGCCCGAGCCAGTCAGCTCGCTCCCTCTTGACTGCTCGGGCAGTCACAGTATTTAGATGGGCTGTGTAGAATTTTGGCAAGGTAATAATTTTTAATTATAAAATAAAATTTAGGAGGGATTAAGGACTTATGTTTAAATCTTATAAGATTAAAAAATTAATAGTTATTTCTATTATTTTTGTTTTATTGTTGCAGGGAACTGCTTATGCTTTTCCCCTTAATGAAAGGTTGACCAGGGCTGAATTTGTTGCTGCAGTTGCTGATTTCTTTGCATGGCCCCATCCAACTGAATACAATGATATTTGGCATCCACCTATTAAGCAGTTTAATGATGTAAAAACTTCAGATCCATACGGCAAGCAAATTGAATGTGCCTATGAGGAAGGCATAATTGAACCTGATGAGAATGGTAATTTTAATCCTAATGATCCTATTACCCGTGAAGAAGCTGCTGTTATTTTAGCTAAGGCCTTTAAAATGCCATTAACTGAAAAATCAGTTATATTTTCTGACAATGTAACCATAAGTCCAGAAGCCAGACCTTATGTAAATACAATGGCTGATTTAGGATTTATGTCAGCTAAAAAAGGTTCCTTGTTTATGCCTAAGGATCCTTTGACCAGATCTGAGTTTGAAGAGATTTTCAATAAGATAACTACAACTATGGTTGCACCTGTACAAGCATTGCCAAAGCCATATTATGAATCACCTAGACGCTACATAAAATTGTACTGCCCCACACCAGGTGCTACAATTTACTTTACAAGGGATGGTTCCGAACCAACAACAGATAGTGAGATATACACTGTAGAGACCCAGGGACATATTATGGAGATGGTAGGTACTAGGGGAGGAAGCATGGAAGGTGTTGATCCAGAAAGAGAAGTAGTTTATAAAGCCTTTGCTGTAAAAGACGGTATGATTGCTAGTCCAGTACAGACTTTTAAATGGAAACTTTATCGTCCTGCAATAGACGATTTTAAGAGTGACTTAATAGTTGAAAAAACTGAATCTACACCGGCTGTATATAGGGTATACAACGATTCTGATGCAGTTCGTCCAATGGCTTGGTACATTGAAGGAGAAGAGAGAGGTATACTTTATGATGCATTGCAGACAGGTGTAGATGTTGCAAACCTTAAAGAATATGTGGATGAAAATTTGGCAACTAAGCCTTATGTTTTAATCTTGGGTCACGAACATGGTGATCATACTGCCCAGGCACCTAACTTCCTAAAGGCTGGTGTTGAAGTATACTTAAATAAGCGGGGCTGGTCTGCTACTGCAGGTTCAGGCGGTCCTTTTACTCCAGTATTTCCAACTGCAGAAGACCAGGCTAAGGTTAAGGATATAGAAGAAGGAATGCAGTTTGACCTAGGTGGCGGTATAGTATTTGACGTTTATGCAATACCTGGCCATGCTGATGGTAATGTTGCATTGCATGACAAGAAGAGTGGTCTTTTATTCGCATCTGACTTCTATGGCTGTACTCGTGCTGGTTCTGCGGATAATGTAGGTGTAAGTGGAATGAAGGCTGACTTGCTCCTTTCATTTGTACAGCAGGTTTATTCTAAATATACAAAAGATGGCGGTAAGGTAACCATGCTATTTACAGGGCATGATGAGTATCCACTTGGAGATTATAATCTAAGACTTTTCGAAGCAGCACTTCAGCAAGTAATAGATAATGGTGAAGCAGGATGTACACCAACCCTAAGAACTAATGACGCACCAAATTCCAGGACAACAATGATAGGTGACATGTGGAAGGATGGAACTAACTGGATAGCACTTAAATTAGCAGGTATAATGGGAGATGATACTGAATACCTTACAAACAATGAAGTTGCAAACTATAATGGAAAAGATGGATATCTGAAATATTCAGTACTATCCAATATAGAAATTGAAGGCGGAGAACTGGTTGGAACAACTGTTGAATGGGGTCCACCAAAAACATTCCAATGGGCTGGCAAGGAAATAACTGTTCCAACTGCTTTAGAAAACAGATTTGATCCTTGGATATTTGAATATACTATAAATGTACCAAAGTCAAATAAAACTATTACTGTTATACCAACAACAATGTCCACAAGGGTTACTTCAATCAAATTAAATGGTGAAGAGATAGGCTATGGTTCAAGAAATGAAATACCTGTAACTGACGGCACTGTATTTACAATTACTGTTGTAGCCCCAGACAATGTTACTACAAGTACTTATACCTTCACAGTAAATCAAAAATAGCTGAATACAACTGGTAAAATAAAACAGGAGCTATATTTGCACAAAATAGCTCCTGTTTTATTTGATATGAGACAGATAACCGTCCCCTGTCTTGAAAAATATTGGTTCGTTTTTGGGAAATATGTTCATATTATAGAGTAGAAGAAATAATAGGAGGAGATGATTTGAAAAGATATCATAAGCATCTTGTACTGTCTATTTTGCTAATACTATTTCTAACTAGCTGCAATGTAATTAACAGGACTCCCACTTTGGTAGTTGATGATTACAATGGAATTGACTTAAACATGATACATAAATATGAAATTGAAGTGGACTTTAACCCTATTAATAAAACCTATACAGGCTACCAAAGGCTTACATATGTAAATAATACTAAAGCTACATTAGAGGAAGTGTATTTCCACCTGTATCCTAATGCCTATAAAAGACTGGAAACTGCACCAATACTTTTTAATGAAGATACTTTATCCAAAGGATATGTTCCAGGATATATAGAAATTAAAGAAGCCAAGGTGGAAGGGGAAGAGGCAGATTATTTTGTTGAAGGACAAGGGGACACCATCCTTAAGGTAGATTTATCAGCACCCCTTAAAGATAGGCAAAAGATAGAAATAGAGCTAAGATATGAAGGTAAGCTTCCCTTAAACATAGATAGATTTGGATATGGAGAAAATGTATTTAATTTTGGCAATTGGTATCCCATAGCCTGTGTATACGATGATAGCGGATGGAATTTGGATCCTTACTATAGTTTAGGAGATCCTTTCTATAGTGATGTAGCTAATTATAATGTCAAGATTAAAGTACCAAAGGATATGGTAGTGGCTTCAAGTGGAACTATAGTTAGGGAAAAAAAGCATAGGGATAGAACCATATATCATATAGAAGGGAGGTTAATAAGGGACTTTGCCTGGGTAGCCAGTGAAGACTTCTTGGTTATGGAGTCCTATGCAGGAGATACTTTAGTTAAACTATATGCCCTGGAAGAAGATGAAGCTGCAGCAAAAATTGCAATGGAGGCTGGGATAAAATCCCTGGAGTTATTTAGTACCTTATTTGGTAAATATCCCTATGGAGTCTATTCCATAGTAATGACAGGATTTCCTACAGGTATGGAATATCCTGGCATAGCTTTTATAAACAAGGAATACTATAGTGAAAGCTATAAGGACTATCTGGAACAGGTAATAGTTCATGAAACTGCCCATCAATGGTGGTATGGTGTAGTTGGAAATGACCAAATAGACGAACCCTGGCTGGATGAAGCCCTGGCTACCTATTCAGAAGTCATATATATGCACAATATATATGGAGAAGGGGCAGGTAAAGATTATTATAGATATTACTTTCAACTTCCTTATGAATATATGGTTGACAATATAGAAACAGATGGAAGGATATTAAAATCCCTTGATGATTTTATAAGCTGGGATGAATATGGCCTATTAGTATATACAAAGGGAGCCATGTTTATAAATTCCATACGGGAAGATTTTGGAATGGATACCTTATATGACATATTAAAAGAATACTATGGCAGATATAGATTTACTTTTGCAAAAACAGAGGATTTCATTCATATATGTGAGGAGGTAACGGGCAGGTCCTTCCAGGATAGATTCAATAATTGGTTTTTGCGAAATAAAAATGGAGGGATTTGAACCCTCCACTTTAATTAATATTTATGACCAAAACCGCCAAATAGAATTACCAATAATAGGAAGAAGAACAATAGGCTGCTATCGTCTCCGTCCCAGAATCCTCCTCTTCTTCTTTCAGTCATATAAATACCTCCTTTGAATATATTGATTTAGTATTTTGCCTAATACATTATATAGATGTGGGCTAAAATGTGTTACTGTAAAAGCTTATTAATTGCTAAATATGGCTTATATTTCAAATCAGTCCAATTCAAATAGTAAATTGACATTTAAAAATAGATATTATATAATATATTAGCAAGAGATGTGCATCCGTAGCTCAGTAGGATAGAGCAGCGCCCTCCTAAGGCGTGTGTCGGGGGTTCGAATCCTCTCGGGTGCACCACATTTATTTTTTGGTGATTTTATGGATGAATTTTATATGAAAAAAGCCTTGGAGGAAGCTTATAAAGCTTTTAGTATGGGTGAAGTACCTGTAGGTGCCATTATAGTAAAAGATGGCAATATAATAGGCAAAGGTTTTAATCAAAGAGAAACTTTAAAGGACCCTACAGCCCATGCAGAAATCCTGGCCATAAAGGAAGCCAGTAAATCTTTGGGTGGCTGGAGGCTTTTGGGCTGTACAATGTATGTAACCTTAGAGCCCTGTGCCATGTGTGCAGGAGCCATAGTCAATTCTAGAATAGAAAGGCTGGTAATTGGTACCAGGGATTTGAAAAGAGGTTGCTGTGGTACCGTAGAAGACCTAACTAATCATCCTAAGTTTAACCATAGATTAGGAGTGGAATTTGGGGTTTTAGAGGAAGAATGCAGTAGTATATTGTCTAAGTTCTTTAAGGAATTAAGAGAAAAGAAGAAGTAGAAAAACTTTTCAAAGATCTTGAAAGTTTTTCTATTTTTTTGGACGTTTTTACCTTCTATTTCGTTTTATAAGTGACAGGAGGAAAAAGTAGGAATAGATTAAGTGAAAGGAGTATTAAAATGGTTAGAATACCTCAAAACCCCCTTCTATTTGGTGACAGTTTATGGTTATATGACTGGGATGAGCAGGTACCTAAGTATAAGGCAAATAAAAAAAGGTTGGAAAAATTTTCAAGACTATTTTATTACAATTCATATCATAATAAATTAGCAGCTAATAAAAGGAAAGGGAAAGGCATAAAAGAATTTAAAGAGGAAGTACTATATGCCAACATGGGAGATTTAAAGTTGTAAAAGGAAGAAGTTTACCTTCTTCCTACTTTTGTGTTATAATATTTGGGTAAATACATTGGAGAGATGACCGAGAGGTTGAAGGTGGTGGTCTCGAAAACCACTGTGCAAGAAATTGCACCGAGGGTTCGAATCCCTCTCTCTCCGCCAAATATTTTTAAATATGTGAATAATTCAGAAAATTTATTGACACTGCCCCTTTTATAGGTTATATTTAAAATATAATTACAAACAAGAAGGGGATTTTATGATAATTGAAGCATTTTTAGCACGAATGGTACCCTATATTGCCGGTATATTAGAGGGGATAGGGGTAATTGTTGTAATCATAGCATCCTATAAGGCAGCTATTAAATTCATAAAGCGCAAGTTTATTTTTCATGGAGATGACAGTATAAGAATTGAATTTTCCATGGGACTAGCCTTGGCTTTAGAATTTAAACTGGGAGCTGAAATATTAAAAACTGTAGTAGTAAGAACCTTGGATGAATTTCTTATATTGGCAGCAGTTACTTTATTAAGGATAATTATAAGCTTTGTAATACATTGGGAAGTAAAAGCTTTGGAAAAAGATCAAAAAGTAGAAATAGTAGAAATTAATGGAGAAAATAATAAAGATGTGGCAGAAGATGATGTAGACAGTGCTGATGGTATAAAATTAATATAAAAATAAGAAGACAAAAGGCGAAGATATATATGAAGGAAAAATATCTTCGCTTTTGATTTTTTGAGAAAAAAATAGATTTAATAAGAAAGATCAAAGAAAGTCAAAAAAATTAACAATATTTGCCTTTTACTGTTTCTTATCATAATATTTGATACTTGAATAAGAATATATATGATGATATATTTAAAGCAAAGTCAAAGAAAGTCAAAGTAAAACCGGGAGGAGGATAGTATGTTTGGATTAACACCCTACAGAAATAGAAGAGGCCTATCAAGAAGAATATTTGACATTGACAGAATATTTGATGACATGCTTGATGAGCTGGACTATAGATTCTTTTCCTATAATCCAATGAGAGTGGACATTAAGGAAACTGATGACAAATACTTATTAGAGGCAGAATTACCAGGTGTCAACAAGGATGACATAATTATTGAAGTAAGAAATGATATCATGACAATTTCTGTTGAAAGAAATGAAGAAATTAGGGAAGAAAGGGAAAACTATATTAGACGTGAAAGAAGGTTTGGTTCTTTTAGAAGAAGCTTCCCTGTTGACGATGTAGAACAGGATAAAATTGATGCAAAATTTGAAAATGGAATCTTGTATCTGGAATTGCCAAAGAAAAAGGATTTTAGAGGAAAAACCAATAGGATTAAAATAAGATAGGCACTTGAAATTTTCAAGTGCCTATCTTATTTGTGTTCTTCTAATAACTTTTGTTTTATATCCCATAAGGGTTTAGATAAGTCTACAAAGTATTCATGAGGTTTTTCAAAACGTTTTACTTCATCCCATAGGGTATCTATTTGTTCTTTGCAATACTTTCTAATTTCATGTATATTAGGTGATTGGTAAATTTGTTTTCCTTGATCAAATATTTTTACTAAAAGTTTTCTTGCATAGAAATTGGTTACCATCTTTCTCTTCCAGGTGTAAAGGGGATGGAATATTTCATAGGGTTTTGTATCGTCTATTTCCTCATCATGTAAGGTTATAACATCAGCAATGGCCTTGCCAGTGTCCCTGTCATATAGCCTATACAATTGCTTGAAGCCTGGATTTGTAATTTTTTCTACATTTTCACTAACCTTAATTTTAGGTATAATTTCCCCATCCTTACTTTCCACAGCCGTTAGCTTATATACCCCACCAAATATTGGATCTGATTTAGATGTAATAAGGTTTTCCCCTACGCCAAAGGAGTCAATTTTTGCCCCCTGATTTAATAAATCCCTTATTGAATATTCGTCTAATCCACTAGATGCGACAATGGGACAATCTTCAAATCCTGCTTCATCCAGCATCTTTCTTGCTTCCTTAGATAGGTAGGCAATATCACCACTATCTATCCTAATTCCTTTTGGTCTATAGCCCCTTGGAACTACTTCTTCCTTAAAAGCTTTAATTGCATTTGGCACACCAGATTTTAAAACATTATATGTATCTACCAATAAAACGCAGTTATCTGGATAAAGTCTTGCATAGGCTCTGAAAGCATCTAATTCTGTAGGAAATAGTTGAATCCAGCTGTGGGCCATTGTTCCAAGGGCAGGTATATTAAAATCCCTGTCAACAATAGTACAGGAGCTACCTGCAACTCCCCCTATATAAGCAGCCCTTGCACCTAAAATTGCCCCTTCATATCCTTGAGCCCTTCTTGCACCAAATTCCATGACAGGTCTACCTTGTGCAGCCCTTACTATTCTATTGGCTTTTGTGGCAATAAGGCTTTGGTGGTTTACAGTTATTAAAATCATAGTTTCTACTATTTGTGCCTGGATTATAGGTCCTCTAACTATTACAATAGGTTCGCCTGGAAATATGGGGGTTCCTTCAGGAATAGCCCATACATCACACTTAAATTCAAAGTTTCTTAGATAATCTAGAAATTCTTCGCTAAACATCTTTTTAGATCTAAAGTATTCAATATCTTCTTCTGTAAACCTTAGATTGTTTAAATATTGTATAAGCTGTTCAACACCGGCCATTATAGCAAATCCACCATCATCTGGGATACTCCTAAAAAACATGTCAAAATATGCAATTGTATCCTCCATGCCATTTTCAAAGTACCCATTTGCCATGGTGAATTCATAAAAATCAGCTAACATACTTAGATTCTTTTTTTCTTTCCAATCAATGTTTGTCATTGTTAAAATCTCCTTTATCAATCTTTATAAAAAGTTCCAATATGTTTACAATAATTATAACCTATAAAGTACAAATTTTAAAGTACAATAAAAGCGTACTTTAAATAGTACGCCTGAAAATTTCCAATTTTATTTATTTTAAAAGGACTGTCTATTTAGTAGCTTTTTGCCTTTTTCAGTTATAGTTATTGTATTTATTGGAACCTTGTTACATAAGCTAGAAAAGGAGCAGCCACTACATTTCATATTACAAGTACTAGTATTTTCTTCTTTTATATATCCCATTCTGTTTAAATCAGAAAATATTTGTTCAATAACCTCTTCTGTTGTATTTAATTCCTTGGCTATATGGTATTTAGATACATATTTGCTATCCTTAATTTTTTTCAAAACTTCCTTTAACAATCTATCATCTCCTAGAGCTTAACCTAAACCTACAGCAGTTCCCACTTGATATACAAGAACTGATACTAACCATGCTATAGCAAAGCTGTATAAGGCACTAAATACAGTCCATTTAAGGGAGCCTGTTTCTTTTTTGATAGCACCTAAGGTTGCAGCACAAGGTGTATATAATAAGGTCATCACCATAAAGGACACAGCTGAAAGTGGAGTGAAGGCTGATTGAATTGCATTTATAAGTGCTGTACCTTCTTGAGCTCCAGCATAAACCATACCCAATATTGCAACTACAGCCTCCTTGGCAGCTATTCCTGAAAACAAGCCTACGGCTGCCTGCCATGTTCCATATCCTGCCGGAGCAAATATTGGAGCAATTAAGGTTCCAATTTTCCCAAGTATACTTTCCTGGCTATAGGGCTCTACACCAACAGGAAGCATTGCTAAGACCCATAACAAGGCTACAACAAAGAATATTATTGTACCAGCTCTTACTAAAAATTCAGATACATTATCCCACATATTTCTAAGGACATTTCTTATTGTAGGCATCCTATAGGGAGGTAATTCCATAATAAAGTAGGATGATTCTCCCTTAAAGAGGGTTTTACTGAATATTTTAGCCATCAATAAGGCTATAAATATTCCTAGAAAATATAGGCTGAAGAGTATTATTCCACCATGGTTTGGGAAAAAAGCCGATATAAAGACCAGATAAATTGGAATTCTAGCACCACAAGACATAAATGGATTTATTAAGATAGAAATCATTCTGTCCTTTTTATTTTCTAAGGTTCTTGTGGACATAACACCAGGGACATTACATCCGAATCCTATAATCATGGAAATAAAGGATTTGCCATGAAGTCCTAGGGCCCTCATTATATTGTCCATTATATAAGCAGCCCTGGCCATGTATCCACTATCTTCAAGAATTCCCATCAGCATATAAAGAACCACTATTAATGGCACAAACTCTAATACAGTTCCTATACCACCTACAATTCCCTCAATAAAAAAGGATATTAACCAATCTGGTGCATTAATCCTAATAAGAATATTTTCTACACCTGCACCTAATATTTCAACTGCTGCAGCAACATATCCTCCCAGCAATTCTTCCCCTATTGCAAAGGTTAATTGAAATACAATGAACATTATAAGTCCAAAAATAGGTAAGCCTAAAAACTTATGGGTTATTACCCTGTCTATTTTATCTGAAAGGGTTTCTATTTGTTCCTCAGGTAATTTTACAGCTTCTCTGGTTATTCTATTAATATACTCATATCTTTTATTTATGATTTCCAGTTCATAATCCTCTTCCTTTTCTCTCAGGTCCTTTAAGAAGCTTGTTTTGTTTAAAGCATAGTCTTTTTCTAATTTACTTATGACATATGGGTCTCCTTCTAAAACCTTTACTGCAACCCAGTCTGTGGGATAGTCCAGATCAAATTTACTTAAAACTGCCTTTATATTCTCAATTTCCTTATCTATACTTTCTCCATAGCTAATATGAGCCTTATAGTCTACGTTATCATCTATTAATTCTATAGCCTTACTTACTAATTCCTCAATGCCCTTCCTTTTTGAAGCTATGGTAGGAACTATGGGCACACCTAATTTTTGGGATAGAGTATTGATATCTATCTCTATTTTCTTTGCCTTAGCTTCATCTATCATGTTTAGTGCAACTACTACCTTAGCCCCCATTTCTAAAAGTTGGGTAGTAAGGTATAGATTTCTTTCGATATTAGTTGCATCCACTACATTTATTACAACATCAGGATTCCCTTTTAATATATAATCCCTTGCTATAATTTCATCTTCAGAAAAAGAACCTAAACTATAAGCACCAGGCAAGTCAATAATAGTATACTGCTTGTCCTTATATTTAATACTTCCTTCCTTCTTTTCAACAGTAACCCCTGGCCAATTACCAACACGTTGATTTGAACCAGTTAGGGCATTGAACAGGGTCGTTTTGCCACTGTTAGGATTACCAACTAGTGCTATTGTATTCATACTAACCACCTTCTAATTTACCACAATTATTTTTTCTGCTAATCCTCGCCCTAAAGCAATTTTATTCCCGTATATAGAAACAATGACAGGTCCTATATCATTTTTCACAACCTTTATTTTAGAGCCAGTATTTAGTCCCATTTCATAAAGTCTTTTAGTAGCCATCATACCTGCATTAATTTTTTTAATTCTACAATTTTTGCCTGGACCTAATTTAGTTAAGGCCATAGTTTCCACACAATTCTCCTCCCATTCAATGGTACTGATAATCATTCTCAAGCTGTTATTATATTAACACAAACCATATATAAAATCAATATATAGAGGAAATATTAAATGAAAAATATATTTACAAAAATTAATTTTTAATATATAATATAAACACACCCCCCTGGAGGGGGGATTGGAAGGAGGATATATATGGCAACTAGAAAGGTTACTATAGATGTTTTAGGCATGACCTGTGCAGCCTGTTCTGCCAGGGGAGAAAAGGCCTTAAAGAAGAAAGAGGGTGTAATTGATACATCTGTAAACTTGCTTCAACAAAAGGCCAATGTAGAATTTGACGACCAAAAATTAAAGGTAAAAGACCTTGTAAACACCATAGAAAAAACAGGTTATCAGGTACCCCTTGAAAGAAGGACCCTTTTAGTGGAAGGTATGACCTGTTCCGCTTGTTCTGCCAGGGTGGAGAAGGTATTAAGCAGACTGGATGGGGTAACATATGCCAATGTAAATCTTTCTACTAACAAGGCAGTAGTGGAGTTTCCCTCTGGTGCAATAGAAGACCAAGTACTTATAAAAGCAATAGAAAAGGCAGGATACAAGGCAGAGGTTGAAGTTGAAAGGGATGTAGACAGGGAAAAGGAAATGAGGGAAAAGGAGATAAAATCTCTAAAAAGATCCTTCATTGTGTCCGCCATATTTTCCCTGCCTCTCTTTTCAGCCATGTTCTTCCATATGGCAGGAAGGCATAATATACTAACAAATGGATACTTTCAACTGGTATTGGCTACCTTCGTCCAATTTGTAATAGGCTCCAGATTCTATACAGGTGCATATAAATCCTTAAGAGGCGGGGGAGCCAATATGGATGTATTGGTGGCCCTGGGAACTACTGCAGCTTACTTTTACAGTATTTACAATTTAATAATAGGTGTTGATGAGTTTTACTTTGAAGCTTCAGCAGTAATCATAACCCTAATATTATTGGGTAAAACCTTTGAAGCTGTAGCCAAGGGAAGGACCTCTGAAGCCATTAAGAAGCTAATAGGCCTTCAGCCAAAGACAGCAAGGGTTATAAGGGATGGAGAAGAAGTGGATTTACCTATAGAGAATGTTGTAATAGGTGATATTATAGTAGTTAGACCTGGTGAAAAAATACCTGTTGATGGAGTTATAGTTGAAGGCAACTCTTCCATTGATGAGTCTATGATAACTGGTGAAAGTATACCAGTAGATAAGTCTGTAGGAGATGAAGTTATAGGAGCTACAATTAATAAATTTGGTTCCTTTAAGTTCAGAGCAACAAAGGTAGGAAAGGATACGGTGCTTGCCCAAATAGTAAAGTTAGTTGAAGAGGCTCAAGGTTCCAAGGCACCTGTTCAAAGGCTGGCAGATAAGATTTCAGGCATATTTGTGCCAGTAGTTGTAGCCATTGCACTTGTTACCCTGCTAGGATACTATCTAATAAAGGGAGATTTTAATACAGGCCTTATAAATGCAGTGGCAGTTTTGGTAATTGCCTGCCCCTGTGCTCTAGGTTTGGCCACACCTACAGCCATAATGGTGGGAACTGGTAAGGGTGCAGAAAATGGTATACTGTTTAAATCTGGTGAACATCTTGAAAAGGCCCATGAAATGGATACAATAGTATTTGACAAAACAGGAACCATAACTAAGGGAGAGCCGGAAGTTACAGATATAGTACCCATTGGAAATATGGACAGTAATGAGCTTCTTAAAATAGCAGCATCTGTTGAAAAGACTTCAGAACACCCCCTAGGCCAGGCCATAGTAAGAAGGGCTGAAGAAAAGCTTCTTATGATAGAACAAGCAAAGGAATTTACTGCCATACCTGGGAAGGGAATTAAGGCTGTACTTGATGATAAAACTGTATATGTAGGCAATAGAAGGCTAATGGAAGAAGAAAATATTGATGTAAAATCCTTAGAAGAAAATCTGTCCCAATTGGAGGAAGAAGGTAAAACTGCAATGCTGGTAGCAGTTGATGGGAAGGTAGCAGGAATTATAGCAGTGGCAGATAAGATAAAGGAAAATTCAAAAGAAGCCATTAAAAAACTAATGGATATGGGACTGGAAGTATATATGATAACCGGTGACAATGAAAGGACTGCCAGGGCTATAGGAAAACAAGTAGGAATAAGGAATGTACTGGCAGAGGTACTACCGGAAAATAAGGCAGAGGTAGTAGAAAAGATTAAAGCTGAAGGCAAGAAGGTTGGAATGGTAGGAGATGGAATCAACGATGCTCCAGCCTTGGTAGCTGCAGATGTAGGCTTTGCCATAGGAACTGGTACTGATGTGGCTATAGAGGCTGCAGATGTTACCCTTATGAGGGGAGATTTGATGGCTATAGTAACAGCTATTAGGTTAAGCCATAGGACCATGAGAACCATAAAACAAAATTTATTCTGGGCCTTTTTCTACAACACTGTAGGAATACCCTTTTCAGCCCTGGGATTTTTAAATCCTATGATAGCAGGGGCTGCCATGGCCTTTAGTTCTGTATCAGTAGTTACTAATTCATTAAGATTAAGAAATTTTAAATAAAAAATAAGGAGGAAGCAAGATGAAAAAAACAATGTTAGTAGAAGGTATGTCATGCAATCACTGTGTTATGGCGGTAACAAATGCCTTGAAGGAAGTTGAAGGAGTATCTGGTGTAAATGTGGATTTAGATAATAAGAAAGTTGAAGTAGAGGGAGAAAACCTGGTAGATGACAAATTAAGGGAAGCTGTAGAAGAGGCAGGCTATGATGTAGTAGAGATTAAATAATAGTAGGTGGATATAATGAATTGTGGTAAGAAAAGGGCAGCATTGAAGCTTAAGACAGTAAGAGGACAAATAGATGGCATACTTAAGATGATAGAAGAGGATAGGTACTGTGTTGATATATCTACCCAAATTCTATCAGCCATTGCTCTACTGAAAAAGGCTAATATAGATGTATTGGATGCACATTTAAAAACCTGTGTTAAAGATGCCATACTAGAGGGTGAAACACAGGGAGAAGAAAAAATAAATGAGATAATAAATATTATAGACAAATACATTAAATAAGGTTGGGGAACTTCCCAGCCTTATTTGTTGTTGAACCAATAGTTTTGGATTATAATAAAATATAGAAAGTAATTAAGGATCCTGTTTTGAGGTGACAATATATGGAGTATAAGGATTATTATAAAATACTTGGAGTAGATAAAAATGCTACTAAGGATGAAATAAAAAAGGCTTATAGGAAATTAGCCAAAAAATATCATCCTGACCTCCATCCCAATGATAGGGAGGCTCAGGAAAAGTTTAAGGAAATAAATGAAGCCTATGAAGTTTTAAGTGATGACAATAAAAGAAAACAATATGATGCCTTTGGAAATGCCTACAATTTTACCCATGGTCAAAACTTTGACCCTTCCCAGTTTGGATTTGATAACTTTGGAAAAGGTTTTACCTATACCTACACTACAGATGGAGCAGAAAATTTTAGCGATTTTTTCAAAATGTTCTTTGGTGGCAAGGGCTTTAACCTGGAAGATTTGTTCAATGGCAGAAGGGGAAGGGGACCTTTCCAGGCAAGAAGGGAAAGGCCCGTATATGAATCGGAAATATATATAAGCCTGGAAGAAGGATACAAGGGGGTTAGCAAGAAGGTTCCCCTCAGGATTGGCAATGAAAGCAGAACCTTGTCGGTAAAGGTACCTAAGGGAATATTGCCCGGGAAAAAAATAAAGATTAATGGCGAAAAAGCAGGAATAAATGGAGATGTATATCTTAAGGTAAATATATTGGAAGAGGATGGAATGGAGCTGAAAGGTCTGGACATATATAAAAGGGTAGACATATATCCTTGGGATGCCTACTTTGGTAAAAAAATTGTAGTGGATGCCCTATCTGGCAGAATAAGGCTATCTATACCTGCCAATATACAAGGCGGTAAGAAAATAAGAATACCCAAAAAAGGTTATAGGGATATGGAAGGAAATACAGGAGACCTTTATATTATAGTCAATATAGTAAATCCTGCCAGCTTGACAGATGAACAGGAAAAGCTCTACAGAAGGCTTAAAGAACTGAGTATATAAGACAGGGGACTTCAATATCAGTTGAAATCTTTAATGGGTTTTTAAAACCTGTTAGGGATTTTTATTTATTATTGCTTAAATTGTTACATAATTCACAAATTTTTGATATAATTAAATATAAGGGAATATCTAAAATAAGTTAAAGGGGTTGGTCATATGTTTGATAGCTTGTTTTCACCGGGGAAAATAGGAAGTATGGAGACAAAAAATAGGGTTGTATTTACAGCTATGGGTAATGCCTTGGCTAATAAGGATGGAAGTGTTTCGGAAAGGGATATTCATTTTTATGGTGCAAGGGCTAAGGGAGGAGTAGGACTAATTTTTACCGAATGTACCATAGTAGATGGAGAAAGGGGAAAAGGAAATACCAAACAAATAGGGGTATATGATGATAAATTCATACCAGGCTTGAAGGCCCTAGCTGATGAGGTACATAAGTATGGAAGTAAAATTATAGCTCAAATTTACCACCCAGGCAGGCAGGGAATATGTGAAGTAAACGGAAATTTACCCATGCTGGCCCCAAGTAAAGTAGAATGCAAGGTAGTTCAGCAGCCTGTTGAAGAGATGTCCATTGAACAAATTGAAGACATGGTTAATAAGTTTGTTGAAGCTGCAGTCAGGGTAAAGAAGGCTGGAATGGATGGAGTTGAAGTTCATGGTGCTCATGGTTATTTAATAAACCAGTTTTTAAGCCCCTATACCAATAGGAGAAAGGACAAGTATGGCGGCAGCTTAGAAAATAGGATGAGATTCCTGGAGGAAATAATATTGGGCATAAGGGAAAAGTGTGGGGAAGACTTCCCTATGACAGTTAGGCTGTCCATAGATGAATTTTTAGACTATACTGGCTTAGAAAATGAAGGCTTAAAACTGGAAGAAGGTAAAAAAATAGCAAAAAGATTAGAAGAATTAGGAGTAGATGCCCTTAATATTAGCAGTGGAATATATGAATCCATGAATACCTCCTGGGAGCCCACAGGATTTGAACAGGGATGGAAGATTTACCTTCCAGCAGAAATTAAAAAGGTTGTAAAGATACCTGTAATAGGAGTATCAGTAATCAGGGATCCGGAATTTGCTGACAGGATGATAAGGGAAGGCAAAATTGATTTTGCTGGTTCAGCCAGACAGCATTTTGCAGATCCAGAGTGGGCTAATAAGGCTAAGGAAGGCAGAGTTGACGAAATAAGAAGATGTATTTCCTGTCTACATTGTATGGAAACCCTTATGGGGGCAGATATTACTGGAGGTTCTGCAGAGTGTGCAATAAATATACAAAGTGGCAGGGAAGGGGAATACAGCGACTTTAGAAAGGATGGACAAGGTAGAAGGGTGGCAATTATTGGGGCAGGTCCAGCTGGCCTTGAAGCAGCAAGGGTTTTAGCCCTACGAGAATTTAAGCCCATTATACTGGAAAAAACAGATGAATTAGGTGGACAACTTCAACTTGCCAACAAGGCACCTAAAAAGGAAAAGATAGATTGGCTTATAAACTATTTGAAGGTACAGGCTGAAAAGCTGGGTGTGGAAATAAGGTACAATACAGCTGCTAGTATTGAAATATTAAAAGAAATAGACCCCTATGCAGTCTTTGTAGCCCATGGTGGCAATCCTTTGGTACCCCAGTCAATAGCCGGCACAGATGGAGAAGCTGTATTAATATACGAGGATGTCCTTTCTGGCAAAGTAAATTTAACCAATAAGAAGGTAGCAGTGGTTGGCTCTGGATTAACAGGATTGGAGACAGCCTATTTCCTTGCAGATAAGGGTAATGAAGTTAGTGTATTTGAAATGGAGGATGAAATAGGACCGGGAGTTTATTTCCAAAACCTGATAGATATTTTGAAACAAATAGAAACCTTTGGAGTAAAGCTATATCCAAAGCACAAATTAGTAGAGATAAGAGGGAATAGGGCCATTTTTGAAAATACTGAGAGTAAGGAAAATGTATCCTACGACTTTGACTATATAGTATTGGCCATAGGAATAAAGCCAAATAAGGAGTTAATTGATGAAATAGAAGAAAACTTCAGCAATGTACATGTCATTGGAGATGCCAAGCAGGTTGGAAGAATTAGAAATGCTATGGAGACAGGATTTGAGCTGGCTTATAAATTATAAAAATAAGGAGGTATAATATGGCTAGATACCAACAGCTTTGCCCCATAATCTACGGGGAAGGTACCATTAGCCTACTTGGTGAAGAAGTGAAAAAGCTTGGCTGCACCAGGGTAATGATGGTATCGGGTAAGACCATGGTCAAAAGCGAGACCTATGCCAAATGTAAACAGAGCCTGCTTGATGCAGGAATGGAAATAGTAGAATTTAATGAGGTAATTCCAGATCCACCAGACTATATAATAAATAAGGGTGGAGAAATTGCCAGAAAAGAAGGTATAGATGGAATAGTGGCAGTTGGTGGTGGAAGCCCCATGGATGCAGCAAAGGCTATAAATATTTTGATTAACAATCCTCCCCCAATTAATCAGTATTTTGGAAACCCAAATTATAAACCAGGAGTTCCTGTGGTTATGGTTGTCACAACAGCGGGAACTGGCAGTGAAAGTACCAATGTAGCCGTTGTTACAGATACTATTAATGATGTTAAAAACTCTGTAATTGGGGTTGCATCCTTAGGCATACTGGATCCGGAAACTACAGTAACTGTACCTCCTGAAACAACAGCTTATACTGCTATGGATGCCTTTGCTCATGCTGCTGAATCTATTACTGCTAAGGAGCAAAATCCTAAATCTGAACTACTGGCTTCTGATGCAATTAGAAGAATAGTTAAATACCTGCCCATTGCCATGGAAGATGGAAACAATATGGAAGCCAGGGGCAACCTTTTAATAGCAAGTAATTTTGCCGGCATTGCCTTTAATGATGCCTTAGTTCATCTAGGACATGCCATTGCCCATTCCATAGGAGCTAAATTTCATATTACCCATGGAGCAGTGTGTGCATTAGCTATTCCAGAGGTTATGAAATATGCTGCTGAAATTTCACCTGATAAGGTAAAAATAGTGGGAGAATCTATGGGTCTTTCCTTTGAAGGAAATGAAACAGACAAGGAAATAGGGGAAAAAGTAGCTTCAGCCATAAGGGAATTTATAAAGAGTATAAATATAAAATCCCTAAAGGAATTGGGGATTTCAAAGGAAGAGTTAATAGATATAGCTCCTATGATATTTGATGATCCGTGCTACAACTTTGTTCCCAGAGAATTAACCAAGGATGAGGTAGTTGATATATTAGTAAATATGTACGAAAATTATAATTAATATGATGAAGCCGGGTTATGGGAAACCATGACCCGGCTTTTTATTAAAGTTTTCCTGATCTAAATATGGAAACCAATAGTACCAGCCCACCTATGGCAGCACCTAGATAGCCTACAATTCCAATGGCTGAAATACCATGTATTTTTAGGCCCACATTGGCATTAATAACCAGGGAGGAGCTTACTAACAAGGCTGCTATGATGATGGATATTATTAGCCTATTAATCATTTTATTAATAGTATTTAAGGCTCTTTCTATATCATCCAAATCCAGATAAAATCTCAATCTACCATCTATACCGGAAGTCAAAAAGTCTACAAGTTTACTGGGAATTTCCACTGTAGATTTTAAAGAAGAATAAAGGTAGGCAGCTATCTGAGAAAAGTCCAATTTTTTAAATTTATCCTTTATCATTTTATCTTTAAAATAGGGTAGGGCAATATCCATAATGCTAATGGTATCATCTAGTTTTGCCAGGATCCCCTGTAGGGTAACTACACCCTTTGCAAAAAGGATTATATTATGGGGCATGGCTATATTATTGCTTTTAGCTATTTCCATTATTTCATCCATTATATTTTGTATATCCAAATTATGTATGGATTCATGGGCATAGGCATTGTAAAATCTTCCTATGTCCTTATAGAGCTTATTTTTATCTATATTTCCCTTTTTAATACCAATAGAAAGCAGGGAATTCATCATTAAATTAATATCCTTTGTAACAACCCCTTCCAGCATCTTATTTAGATTTTTTACTAAATCAGCATCCAAATTTCCCATAAGTCCAAAATCTATGTATCCAATGGTATTATTGTGGACTAGTATGTTGCCGGGGTGGGGGTCTGCATGGAAGAAACCATCCTCAAATACCTGCTTAAAATAATTGTAGGTAATCTTCACTGCTATATCCTTCAGGTCATAGCCTTTTTCCTTTAGTCTATCTGTATCACTTACTTTAATTCCTGATATATAGTCCATAACCAGTATTTTTTCTGTACAATACTTTTCATATACATTTATACAGGTTAAGTAGCTAATATTCTTGTTCTTTTCCCTAAACTTCCTAATATTTTTTGCTTCTTCAATAAAGTTAAACTCCTTTTCTATGGCCTGGCTTAATTCATCCACCGCCTTTCTAATGTCTATAATCTCCTTTGTGGAAGTTAAATTTGCTAAAGGCACTAATTTTTTCAATATCCTTATATCTGAAAGCATTTTTTCCCTTGCATAGGGCCTTTGAACTTTTACTGCCACCTTTTCTCCCGTTTTAAGCCTGGCATAAAATACTTCTGAAAGGCTGGCAGAAGCAATGGGGGTTTCATCAAAATAGGAGAAAATATTATCAATCCTATCCCCCAGCTCCCCTTCTATGACTTCCTTCATTAGGTGAAACTTTTCAGGCTTTACATTATCCTGCAGATTCTGAAGCTCCACAATATATTCCATAGGCAGTAAATCTGGCCTGGTGGAAAGCAGTTGCCCAATTTTTATAAAGGATGGGCCCAATTCTTCTAAGGCCAGTCTCAATTCCCTGGGATTTCCCAATTTATTTTTAAATCCATGCTTAATAAATACGGCTGCAATTTCACCTATTCTCTTTCTTGTATAATTAGCCATAGCAAGAAGCCATCTTGTAACAGCAAGATGGCCAATTCCCTCCATTCATTCTTATTATTCTTCTAGGTCAATATATCTACAATAAGTCCCTTTATATCGTCAAGCCTTTGAAGTATTCTAATCCTGTTTTTCTCAATATTTAAAAAATCCTTCGTAAGCTCATCCAGTTCATTGTCAACCTTCTTTACCAATGAATATACCCTGTGCCTTCCCCTTCTATCCAGGGAGTTTTCTCTATAAAATACATGGGAATTATTAATAGTAATATTTAAGAATTCCCTTACCTTTTTCTTATATTCTAATAAGTCCTCTATAAACAGGGTATCCTTTAATTTTGTGGTAAGACTTTCAATTTCATCATAGAGTATTTTTAACTCTTCCCTAATGCTTTCCTGATGAATCTCTTCTAATTTCTTTTTAAAGACTTCATTGGCAGTTTTTTTCTCTATGTTTTGAAGCCTATTTATATTATGGATGGCACTGATGCCTATTTTATCTATACCTTCCATTATTCCACACTCCTTATATTTCTATTATATAATATCGGCATATTATTGAGAAATTATATTCTAGTAAAAAAATAAATACTTAAGCCGATATTATATGTGAGTAAAGGTGAGGATGATAGTATGGAAGCTGTAAATTTAATAAGTGGAAAGGATGCAATAGATGCCTATGGCCTAAGGCCCAGCCTAAATTATGATATTGAGGGCTTGTTAGTTGAAAAGGATGGGAAAAAGGTAAAAATAGAAAAGAGTGTAGAAAATGAAAAAGTTTATTTTTCCATCAGGTTAAGGGAAGAGATTAAGGAAGAAGTAGGCCAGAGGGTAAAAATAGATGGAGCAAATATACTTTCCTATGAAATAAATAAGCCAAGGGAAGAGGATAATGTAAAAATAGATAATGCAATAGAGGAACTTGGCCTGGAAAGCTCAGATGAAATTAAAGAGGCCATTAGTTATTTAATAGAAAATGGAATTGAAATTACTGAGGAAAATATTTCATCCTTCCTGGCTTCTAAGGACTGTTTAAAGGAATTAACGGATAGTTTAGATTTTGATACTATAACAAAATTGCTGGATATGGGCATAGATATTATGGAGGAGCCTATCCATAAGGTTTTCCAAGCCTTGTCCCATATTAAAGAAAATAATAGCCCATCTATTAAAAATATTTTAAAATCAGCAGGTAAATTAAGCTACAGGGAAGCGGAAAAGATAGCAAGAAACATATATGGAAGGAAGATGGGCAAGGATGTATATGATGCTATCATAGCCCTTAAAAAAGTAAATATGCCAGTAAATAAGGAAAATATAGAGAGGATACTGGAGCTTGTAAACAAGCTATATGATTTGAAGGATTCAAATAATCAAGTGTTTATTGAGGCTTTTAAGGAAAATATGGTTATAAGTATTGAAAACCTGTACAGGATTAAACATTCCTATAAATCAGATGGACTGGATAAAAATATGATTTCTCCAATATATGAAGAGTATACAGTAGCAGGGGAGCTAGACTACCAGGGCATAGTTGAATTATTAAAGGACATTAACATTGAAGTAAGTAGTGAAAATATAGATTTGGCAAGGAATTTTCTATTAAATGAAGTTCCCTTAACAGAGGCCAATTTCCAAAAGCTAATAGATATGAAAAATACATTAAAGGAATTAATGGAGCTTTTGGATGAGGAAAATATAGCCAGCTTTATAAGGGAAGATATTGATCCTCTTAAAGAAGATATAACTAAACTAGTAGAGTACATAAAAAGCTTCAGGGAAGCTTCCAAGGATTTAAGTTCCTATGATGCAGCTACTGTATTGGAAAAGCTTAATACAATTAAGGAAATTACAGATAAGGAACTTGTATATCTTATAAGGACTGGTCAAGATTTTAGTCTGGAAAACTTGAAAAATATTATAGATACAAAAATAAATTTACCAGCTGGACTTACAAAATATACCCTGCAGAAAACCATCAGCCTCTTGAATATATTTAACACCCTGGGAGAATTGGATTCCAATACTATTTACTTAGCAGCTAATAGATATAAGTATATTACCTTAAACAATTTATATGAATCCTCTCTTGAATTAGCTGCAAAAGGGACAATAGAAGTTAAACCTGTAGATGAAGCAAGGGAAGGTTTAATTAGGCAGGAATACCTGAATATAAGGAAAAATACCAGCCTAAACCTTATAAAAGAAAGCATTAAGGATGGCCTTTCCATAGAGGACATGCCTTTGGATAAGCTACATAGCTATGTAAATATGAAAAAAAGCAGCCATGAAGAAATAGAAGATATCCTGAAAAATATAAGGGCTATTAAGGGCAGGGAGGAACTTTCTGTATTAACTGTCCTAAAGAAGGACCTTAACATGTCCCTAAGGGAAATCAGCAGTATAAATATCAGCTTAAGCTTTGATACTTCCTCTAATCAAGAGGGGCAGAAGGGAAAACACAAGCATAAATTAATTAAAAATATATCCCAGGATGATCTGGTCCTGGAAATACCAATAAGCCTAGGAGATGAATTAAGTAATCTTAGTCTAATTGTGCCTAATATGAAAAATGGCATTAATAAGGAAGACATGACCTTTTATATATCTTTGGCAACTAATAAGCTAGGGCCTATGGAGTTTAGTTTAAATGTGAAGGAAAGCAAAATATATTTAGAGTTTGAAACCATGGACAATAAAAGGATTATGGACAATATATCTTACCTGGAAGAAATATTTAACGATATAGGATATGAATTAAAGGTGATAGAATGAAAATACGTCTTGTAACCAGGGAACAGGTGAAGAAGGCCTATGGCAAGAACAATAAGAAAAATATATTGGATCTTAAGGAAGAGTTGGGCCTTAAAAATGTTGAAGACCTGCCAAAGGAAGCACTTAAAATTTTAAAGGGAACCTTGTCTTTCATAGAGTATGTAAATACAAAGGAGGATAATTCTAATGAGGATAAATAATAATATACCAGCTTTAAATACCCATAGAATGTTGGGAATTACAAATAGCTCTTTGGAAAAAACCTTGGAGAAATTATCATCAGGAAA
>JAAYHM010000113.1 GCA_012735405.1 Tissierellia bacterium
GCCTTTTATGGAGTTTTATGAGGGATTGGAGATTTGCATCTAAGGATCGTGATTTTAACTTGAAATTTGATTTTGGTAGCAAGGAAGGCAGTGGAAAGGCTGGGGTCCAAATAGTTACCAGCGGGCCGGATTCTAAATGGTCAAGTATTAAGGATGGTTATTTTAACATGATTACAAAGGCCAAGGAAAGAATATATATCCAAACACCCTATTTCATACCAGATGATAGTATGTATGATGCACTAAAGGTAGCCGGCCTTTCAGGTAAGGATGTTAGGGTTATGATACCCTGTAAACCAGATCACCCTTTCATATATTGGGCAGGACTTTCTTACATAGGAGAGCTTTTAGAGGCAGGAGTAAGATTTTATACCTATGAAAATGGATTTTTACATTCAAAGGTTTTAATAATGGATGATTTTATAACCAGTGTTGGTACAGCAAATCTGGACATAAGAAGTTTTAAGTTAAATTTTGAAGTAAATGCCTTTATTTATGATGAAGAAATAAACAGGAAGATGGTTCAGCAGTTTTATAAAGATTTAGAATACTGTAAGGAAATAACAAAAGAAGTATATGCTAATAGGTCAAATATTGTTAAAATAAAGGAATCTTTTTCAAGATTATTGTCACCAATATTATAGCTAAGGATAAAAATAAGCCTCTAGGGAAACACTATCCTAAGAGGTGGTATTATGAAAAAAAATATAGCCTTAATAATTATTCTATCCATCTTTCTTACATCCTGTACAGGGCAAAATGAAAAAAATATGAAAGTAGATAAAAAGGAAGTAGCCCCGGAAAGTTTATCAAAAGTTTTCCAAGGAATAGATGAACTACTTTCAAAGGTTGACTCCATTATGGAAACTGCTGAACTTAAGGATAGTGAGTTTCAAATTTTAAAAGCTCAGGAGGAGAAAAAGGAAGAAAAATCTAAAGAGGAAAAACCTAGCAGCGGAGGAGGGCAGGGTAGTCAAGGGCAAGGAGAACAAGGACAGGGGCAAGGTCAGGAAAGTCAGCAAGGTGGAGAATCCCAGGAAAAACAAGAGGAAGATAAGATGACTAAGGATCATGAGCTCTTTTTAAAATGGAGAGAAGTTGACAAAAAGCTTGAAGAAATACACACAAGCTGGAATGATTATGAAGTAGAAAGTATGGATAAGGGAAATAATCAGCAAAAAAGTGAAGAGCTTAAAAATAATTTAAATGACTTTACTATTGCTGTTGCCAATAGGGAAATAAATGATATATATAAGGCTGGAAGTAGACTATATAATTCATTGGCAGCTTATTTTGATTTATATAAGGATGAAATAACTGGGGATTTATCTAGAATTAAATATTCAGTATACAGTGCTTTTCTACAAGCCCAGGAAGGGAATATTGAAGAAGCAAATAAGGTACTTTCACAGACTGAAGAATATACATCTAGAGTCAGAAAAGAGCTAAAGGAAGACAAGATTAAGAATTTAGAGAAACTATCCTTATCCATTCAAGACATGAAATTAGCCTTAAAGGAGAAGAACATGGAGCTATTAAAGATAAAGCTGGACGTAATTATAGAAAACATAAGAGCTTTAAGAGATTGAAAAGGGGGAATTACTTTGAAAGCTGAAGCCATTAAGGAATATTATATAGTAGATGGAAAACTAATACCAACTAAAGATACAAATATATTTTATAAAATAGAAAAGCCACCTATCTATGAAGTTTTGAGGGTTATTGATGGCATACCACTTTTTTTGGAAGATCATATAGAAAGAATGAGAAAATCTGGAGAATTAGTAGGAATAAACATAAATAGATCTGATAAGGATATAGAAAATGATATAAGGAAGCTAGTAGAGGCAAACAATATAAAAAACTTAAATGTAAAGTTATTAGTTGCAGATGTAGAAGGAAAGGGGCAAGTTTTTTTAACCTATTTCATTAGAAGCTTCTATCCACCTGAAGAATACTACAGAGAAGGAATCCATACAATACTCCTTTATCATGAGAGGGAAAATCCCAATGCAAAGGTTCAACAGTTTTCCTTTAGAGAAGAAATAGATAGGAAGCTCCAAGAAAACAATGCTTTTGAAGTACTTTTAGTAAATAAGGATGGATATGTAACTGAAGGAAGTAGGTCCAATATGTTTTTTGTAAAAGGAAATAAAATATATACATCACCAAAGGGTACAGTATTGTTAGGAATAACAAGAAAATATATAATGGAGGTATGTAAGGAACTAAATATAGAAGTGGTAGAGGAAAATACCCATGTGGATGATTTAAAGTTTTTAGATGGAGCCTTTATGTCCGGAACATCTGTAAATGTTCTACCCATATCTACTATAGATGACATAAGGCTTAATTCTGTGGAAAATGAAATAATTAAAAAAGTAGGGGATGGCTATTTAAATAAGGTAAAAGAATATATGGAGAATAAAACCTTGTAACAAAAAAGTTACAAGGTTTTTTTATTTTTTGTATACTTTTTGTATTGACAATCATAATATATTAGTGTACTATATAATTAATACACTAGTACGATAAGATACTGGAGGTGAAGGGATGGATTTTAACGAAAATTTGCCTATATA
>JAAYHM010000021.1 GCA_012735405.1 Tissierellia bacterium
AATAATCTTTATTGATTGAAATATTATTACAATTATGTAAGGTTAGTGTAATGATAATCGATAGCAAGGGGTGCACATATATCTTAAAATAAATGTATCAAAAGATGAAAGGATGATTGATGTTGGAGATTTTAAAGTTAAATCATATTTACAAAATATATGGAGACAAGGTACAACATAGTGCACTGAAAGATATTAATTTGAGTATTGAAAAGGGAGAATTTGTTGGAATAATGGGACCTTCTGGTAGTGGGAAGACAACTCTTCTAAATGTGATTTCTACCATTGATGCACCTACTTCTGGTGAGGTATTGATAAATGGTGAAAATCCTTATAAGCTGGACAGTTCAGAGCTAGCATTATTCAGGAGAAGGAAACTTGGATTTGTTTTTCAGGATTTTAACTTAATTGATACATTAACAATTGGTGAGAATATTATACTTCCTTTAACACTAGATGGGCAGAGAGTTTCCACCATGGATAAAAAATTAAAGAGGTAGCAGCTAGGCTTAATATAGAAAACATTATCAGTAAAAGAACCTATGAAGTATCAGGAGGACAGGCTCAGCGTACTGCCATTGCCCGTGCAATTATTCACTCACCCTTACTTCTTTTAGCAGATGAACCTACAGGGAATCTAGATTCTAAGGCAGCAAAAGATGTGATGGAGCTATTTGAAAGCATCAATAGGGATACAGGGGTTACTACTGTCATGGTAACACACGATCCTAAGTCAGCAAGTTACTGTCACAGGGTGATATTTATAAAGGATGGACAGTTCTTCAATGAGATTCATCGTGGTGATAGCCACCAGAAGTTTTATCATGAAATTCTAGATGTTCTTTCCCTACTTGGGGGTGAAGCAAGATGACATTTACTAAATTTGCCTTAAATAATGTAAAACGAAATGGAAGGGTATATTTGGCCTACTTCTTAAGTAGTGTTTTTACTATTATGGTATTTTTCTCTTTTGCTGTTAATTTGTTTCACCCTGTTATTGCAGGTAAGAGTGGCGGAGCCATTGAACTGATAATGGGGCAAACAGAGGCAGCTATACTGGTATTTTCATTTTTATTTATTCTAATTTCTGTAGGTGCCTTTTTGAAAGTTAGGAGCAAGGAATTTGGAATTCTAATGATACTAGGAATGTCCAAAAAACAGCTTAGACGATTGATTTTTCTGGAAAATATGATAATAGGATGCCTAGCTATTGCTACCGGAATCACCATTGGATTAGTATTTTCAAAGTTTTTATTGATGCTTTTAAGTAGTATTTTGGCTTATGATTCCTTATCCTTTTATTTACCATATCAAGCAATATTGCTAACTATAGTATTCTTTGTACTAATATTTTTGGGTATTTCAGCCTTAACTCCGCTTATAATACGCACAAACAGTATCATTTATCTTTTAAAGGGAGCAAAAAAGCCTAACAGGGAGATAAAGTTTTCTATAATTCAATCTGTATTAGCTTTATTTTTATTAGGTACAGGATATTTTATGGCCATATCTCCTCACCTATACGGTATAAATCCATTTTTGAACAGAATAGTTTTATTCATTGAAAAGATACCATATGTAGAATTTATATTAACAACTTCTGTAGTTGTGGGAACTTATTTGTTTTTCTCACAGTTTAGTATTTTAGTATTAAACTGGTTAAAGAAAAAAAGAAGCTTCTACATGTATAAAAGTAATATACTTTGGATTTCAGATTTAATTTATAGGATAAAGGATAATGCCCGCATGCTTTTTCTAGTAACTATTCTTTCTGCAGTTGCCTTTACTGCCATAACAGGTGTATATGCTCTAAGTTCAGTGGTTAGGGATGAATCCCTAAAGGATAATCCATTTGCCCTCACTTATACATCCTATAGCAGCAATGATCAAGAAGTAGAGCAGGTAAAAATAATTGATGAAATGCTAGAAAACCATGGCTTTAAGTATGAAAAGTATAAAAGTGAAGTTATTAAGCAGGTTTCAAAGGACAATTATACAGTCCATATTATTAAGCAGTCAGATTATAATAAGAGGGCATCTGCACTGGGATTAGATCTGGTGGCTTTGGATAAGGATCAGGCCTTATTAGTTCCTGTATATGTAAGATTTGATCCTAAAAGAGATAAAACCTTGATTCAGAAAAACATAAGTCTTGATGAGGGTCAAATAAATCTTGAAGTAGTTGGAGTAGCACCAAAAGTTATATTCTATTCAGGTCTCTTTAGAAATCTAGTTGTTGTTAATGACGAAACCTACAATGAAATAAAATATATTGATGAAAGATACCACTCCTATTCCTATGATATTTATGACTGGTTAAATACCCTTGAAGTTACTGAAAAGCTAAGGGAAATACTGGGAGTAGGTGAACATGGCAAATATTTCTGGTCAACTAGGATAGAAGGATACATGTTGGAAAATCAAAACAAGAAATTATTCTTATATGTGGGTTTCTTTTTAGGTGCAATATTCTTTTTAGGTGCTAGCAGCTTCCTGTATTTTAGATTATATACTGATTTAAACCAGGAAAAGGACAAATATATAGGTTTGTCAAAAATAGGCTTAAGTTTTAAGGAAATGAAAAAGGTGGCAAGTATTGAAATTTCAGTCTTGTTTTTTATACCTTACATTCTTGCAAGTATTCACACCTATTTTGCAATACAAGTGTTGCAGACAGTATTATATTCCTCAGTTTTAACTCAATTCTTAGTAGATGTAGTGGTATTTTTAATATTAAATCTTATTTACTATATTTCCGTTCGTACACGATATATAAATTACCTGAAACGATTTGTGGTGATGTAAATCTATCTACTTGATTTAACCCTCGATATGTATAATGGGGACATATCGAGGGTATGTTTATATGGAAAATTAAATCCCATGTCGGGAGAGTAAGGTAGATGATGCTCCAGGTGTAATATTGATTAGAATGCTGCTTGTTTTTGCATCAATGGTTGTTACGGTCTTTGCTGTTGTTCTTCAAAAGATGATGAAAGATGCTGTAGATATAAAAAATAACAATGACTTAACGATATGAGGTGAATAATATGGCAATTATAGTTAATCTTGATGTGATGTTAGCCAAAAGGGAAATTACTGTCAAGGAACTTTCTGAAAAAGTTGGAATAACCATGGCTAATATTTCCATATGTATCTGATTTCATTACTTAATAAGAAAAAAGCAAATTGACACTACAATAACAAAAAATTATTGACATATGCTCAAAATCAATTATAATTAAAGTAAGTGAACATATGCGCAAAATTATTAAAATAGATTAAGGGTGTTAATAAATGGCAAGACCTAGAAAAAGGAGAAGGGTTTGTGGTGTACCTGTTTATAAAACATTTGGACCTTTAAATAGATCAGACAGAAATGAGGAAGATATAAAATTGACTGTTGAGGAGTATGAGGTTATTCGTCTTATAGATTTTGAAGGACTTGAACAGGAAGAATGTGCTGAAGTAATGGGTGTTGGAAGGTCTACGGTTCAAAGAATGTACGTTGCAGCCCGGAAAAAGATTGCAGACAGCTTAGTAAATGGAAGGGTTTTGAAAATTGAGGGAGGAGATTATGTAATTTGCAATATAAATTGTAGCAAACGCATACCTTGCTGTAAGATGGGCTATAGACATGGTAGAAAAATAAATAGATCTATACCTTAAAGCTTTTATTATTAATCCAGGTATGAAGCTGGTATTTTCCAGCATTTTTTTATAAATATTTTTATTTTAATAATATTAAAACACTTTTTATAAAGGTAAATATTATAAAATTAAAAAGGGGGAGTTTCCATGTCTTATTCACCTAAATTATCATCATCTTTTAATGATACATATTTAAGAAGCAATCATGTATCGTCCCAGTCTGGTATGTGTTCTTTTTGTACCGAGGAATGTAATGGAACATGTGAGATTGCTTTAGCTGCTGTTTTAGGAAAACGAACAGTTTATCCAACTAATACAGGAAACAATCAAATTGCTTCAGAAAAGAAATATCCAATTGATTTTTCACACTTTAATATCAATGGCCGTGTTTTTGGTGCTATTGGGGCAAATCCTACTCATGAAGAAGCTAACATATATAATGTAAAGTTAGAAAGGGAATATGGGAAATTTAATCCTGTAAAAATAACTATGCCCATTATTTTACCTGCCTTAATAAAATTAAACTGGAAGGATTATTTTGGTGGTGCTGCCATGGCAGGAGTGACATGTGTGATTGGGGAGGATGCTAGGCAAAAGGATCCAAATTTAAAAGTAGAAAATGGCAAGATTGTTGAATTTGCTGCCTTAAAAGAAATGCTGGATTCTTTTAGAAAATATTATAGGGGATATGGACAAATTGTACTACAGTGCAATACTGAGGATGATATGCTTGGACTTCCTGAATATGCAATTAGAGAACATGATATTGAGGCAATAGAATTTAAATTTGGACAAAGTGCAAAAGGAACACAACCGGTTCATAAACTAAAAAACAGGGAAGAAGCATTAGAAAAACAGAAACAAGGAGCTTTAGTATTTCCAGATCCTATGGATCCTGAAATTATTAAGAAAGAGGAGGAAGGAATTTGTCCAAACTTCTATTCCTATTCAAGATTACCTTTATGGGACGAAGAATATTTGATTAACAGAATTGAGCAATTAAGAGAAATGGGGATTAAAAATTTCTACTTTAAAATGGCTGGCTATGATAGAAAGGATATAGAAAGAGTAATAAGGATTGGAAGTGAAGCCCAAGTTGATATGATAACCTTTGATGGTGCAGGAGGAGGTTCAGGATACAGCCCATGTAAGATGATGAATGAATGGGGACTTCCTGCCATATTGTTAGAAGATGTTGTTTGTAAAGTTGTAGACAAGTTAAAGGCTGAGGGCAATTATATACCTGCTATTACAATTACAGGGGGATTTGCTTCTGAAGATCAAGTATTTAAATCACTTGCATTTGGAAATGGAATAGTTACCTCAGTAGGAATATGTCGTGCCTCCATGGCTGCTGCTATGACAGGCAAGAACATTGGAGAAAGGATTAAAGCAGGAGAAATTCCTAAGAATATGGACAAATTTGGCAGTACCGTAGAAGAACTATATGGTGACTTGGCAGATTTAAGAGCCATATATGGAAAAAAGGCAAACGAGTTTTCTCTAGGAGCAGTTGGAGTATTTTCATATTTAAATAAGATTGCTTTTGGCTTAAAACATTTTGCAGCATTAAATCGTAAATTTGATATATCTTATTTAGACAGAAGTGATTTAATTCCTTTAACTGAAGAAGCAAAAAAACTTGTTGCAGGCAAATGGTTAGAATAAAACAATATAGAATACTTGTAGTAAAAATATATCCTTGATATGTTCTATGAACATATCAAGGATATATTTATTACGAATATAAACTATGCTGTTATGATTATTGTATAATAATCTTAGAGGCGGTTAAGAAATTTATTTAGTGCTTGAGGGGGTCTAAAATGTCAGATAAAAAAGAATTTATTAGAGGAAGTTTTAACAGCACAAGAAAAGACAGGCCTAAAGCTAATGTAGATTTTATTACTGTAGATATAATAAAAAAGGTTAATAAATTTCACAGGGGATTTGATGAATATTTGGAAACACCATTACATAATCTGATGAATTTAGCAAAACACTTAGGCTTAAAAGATATTTTTGTAAAGGATGAGTCATACAGGTTTGGCTTAAATGCCTTTAAGGTTTTAGGCAGTGCTTATGCTATTGGAAAGTATTTAGCAAACAGATTAGGACATGATATATCAGAAGTATCCCTTAAATATTTACGTTCTAAGGAGGTAAAGAAAAAGCTGGGGGAAATTACCTTTGTAACAGCAACAGATGGGAATCATGGTAGAGGGGTAGCCTGGGTTGCTAATCAACTAGGTCATAAATCTGTAGTTTATATGCCGAGAGGTTCATCACTTATAAGGTTAAATAATATAAAAAAAGAAGGTGGAGAGGCTTACATAATTGATGGAAATTATGAAGATGCAGTTAAGCTATCAGAAGAGATGGCTAAGGAAAATGGATGGGTACTTATACAGGATACTGCATTGGAAGGCTATGAAGCAATTCCTACATGGATAATGCAGGGCTATGGAACAATTATTTATGAAGCAATGAAACAACTGGCTGAATATGGTATAAATAAACCAAGCCATGTATTTTTGCAAGCTGGTGTAGGGTCTTTTGCAGGAGCCATGCTTGGATATTTGGTGGACAAGTTTGGAGAAGACAAGCCCACAACAATTATAATGGAGGCAGATAAGGCAAATTGCTTATATTTATCATCAATGGAAGGCAAGAGGGTAGTAGTAGAAGGTGATATGCCTACTATTATGGCAGGCTTAGCTTGCGGTGCACCAAATACAATAAGTTATGACATACTGATGGATTATGCAGATGCCTTTCTATCCTGTCCAGACATTGTAGCAGCTAGGGGTATGAGAATATTGGCATCACCCCTTAAAGGAGACCCACAAATAATATCAGGAGAATCTGGCGCTGCTGTAGGAATAGGTGTAATTAGCCTATTAATGGAAAGAAAAGAATATAAGGACTTAAGGCAAAGGCTGGGTCTAGATGAGAAATCAGTAGTTTTAATAATAAATACGGAAGGGGATACAGATCCCAAAAAATATAGAGATATTGTTTGGGATGGGGATTATTGTTCCTTGTAAATAAGCTTGTCAAAATAAAGTATATTTAATTTAAGAATATTTGCCATGAAGATAAGATAAAATTTTGAGAAGATAAACCCATTTAAGAATATTGACAATATTGTGACATTGACAATTATAACCAAGATAATGTATACTAAAAGTGATAAGTTTACATATGTTGAATAAGCACATCTATAATAATAAATGAGGGATAACTGATAGAATTATCATGTTTAAACAAGCTACCTGCCTGCCTACTGGATCTTATAAAATATTTCCCACACAGCTATAAATGGACAATAAAAGTGAATATGTACATTAGGTTTAAAAGGTGAAGGGGTGGAAAAATGGCTATGGCTACTACTAAAAGCCCAAAGGAACTTTTAGAAGAAAGAAGGGCCCGTGTGGAGGCTGCTATCAACCTTGAAGAACCTGACCGAGTGCCTTATTCCGGACTGGGAGGGGATATTATACCAGCCTTTGCTGGCATAACCCACCATGAATACTGTTATGATTATGAGAAGACCAGGGAAGCAACAATAAAGTTTCACAAAGAATTTCCTTGTGATTGGAGTTTTGCTTCAGGCTTTACTGGTGTAGGGGTACCTCCACTTACTCTTGCCTTGGCTGACAAACCAGATTTAGCAGTAACCTTTGGTATAAATGGTAATACCCATGATATTTTAGGAGATGTGTGTACAAAATATCCTGGAAGGGAATTAGGTGAAAATTCATCTCCCCAATTTATAGGGGGTACCTTTATGGAACCAGAGGAATATGACCAATTAGCACAAGATCCTGTCGGATTTACAGCTGAGGTTGTACTACCCAGAATTTGCAAAAATTTAAGAAACCCAAGAGATGCTGCAGCTACCTGGGTAAGGATGGGCATTGAAGCAGTGAAGGCTGCAGCAGCTGGGCAACAATTAGCTGCAGATATGGAAAAAATAGGAATACCTACATTACCACTTGGCTTTGGTATGGTTCCCTTGGACATGATAGGGGACGGATACAGGGATTTTACAAATGTAATGCTGGATTTAAGAAAGATATCCAGACAAGGTTAAAAAAGCCTGCGATGCAATGTTAGAACATATCATAAACATTGGATTATCTTTAAAGCCCATGGGTGCTAAAATTGCCTTTATTGCACTACACCTAAACGAGTACTTATCTCCTAAGCTTTATAAAGATTTCTACTGGCCATATTTAAAGGAAATTATCACAAGGTACTATGAAGAAGGAATAAAATCTTTAGTATTCTTCGAGGGACAGCATGAGCATCATCTGGAGACAATTTTAGAATTGCCTAGAGGTTGGGGTGTAGCTTATTTTGAAAAAACTGACGTGGTAAAGGCTAAGGAAGTTTTAAAGGATCATACCTGCATTATGGGAGGAGTACCCATTAGCCTAATAGTTACTGGAACACCTGCACAAATAGATTCTTATGTTAAAGATCTAATGGAAAAAATGAAACCCGGTGGTGGATACATACTATGCACCAGTGTTGGGTCGGCACCAAGAGAAACTCCATTAGAAAATATTAAGGCCCTGATTGAGGCTGTAGAAAAATATGGTAGTTATTAATTTTTTGAGTCCAGTTTAGGCTAAGGCTTAAACTGGACTTTAATATTTAAACTGCCAACAATCTATTATAATTGTCCCATATTATGTGATATCATTGGGTATATAAGATAGAAAACCTGGTTAAATATAGATGATAAATTTAAAAAAGAGTGTGTTTAAATTGGTAGGAGTAGAAATTGATAAGAATGCCCCAAGATCAGTATGGTATAATATATTGGTTGAAGATACAGAGGATACCTTTTATAAAGCTATAGATAGTGGATGTACAGT
>JAAYHM010000114.1 GCA_012735405.1 Tissierellia bacterium
ACAAAATATGGGTAAAATATACTTTGTAGAGGAGAGATATAATGGAATTAAATACTAAAGAAATATTAAAGAAGAAAATATTAGACGCCCAAGAAATGGTTAGAGATTATGAAATGTATGCCAAAAAAGTAGAGGATCAGGAAGTGGCAGATTTATTTAGAACTTTTGCTGAAGAATCAGGTTATCAGGCAAGCAAACTTCAAAAGTTACTAAAAAAATTGGATAAAGGAGAATAAAAATTGAAATTCTAAAAATAAAGTTTATTTTTAAGCTTTTAGGGTATAAAATATAATTATAAGAAAGGGGGATTTTATGAGATTATTAGATTATTATAATGAGAAAAAAGAAAGGGAAAGAAGACAGAAAAAAATTGATACAGCTAAAAAATTAGCCATAGGCTCTGTAATTGGTGCAATTACTGGCATTATACTGGCACCTAAGTCTGGAAAGGAAACAAGGCATCATATTGCCAATAAGACTAAAGAAGTTGCAGAACAGGCCAAAAATACTCTTAAAGATTCAATAGGTAGTTTTAAGGAAGTAGAGGAGAAAGTAAAGGATAGGGTTAGAGAATTTAAAGATAGGGATATGTTTGAAATAGACCTAGAAGATAACAAACCTATTGAAGAAGCTGAAAAAGATGAGTAGCAGGTGATAGACATGACTGCTACTTTAACTGTTCAAGATTTATTTAAACTAATACTCTATTTGTTAGGTGTAGGTGCCTTAATATATTTTATAGTTTTGATTAAGAATTTAAACAATGTAATATCTGCTATTAGGAATCTACTAATAAAAAACGAAAAGGAAATAGATATTACAATAAAACAACTTCCTCATATTTCTGAAAATATTAATGCTATATCAAAGGGAACAAAAGAATTGGTAGAAACTGCATCACCGGAAGCAGTTAAGCTAATAAATAATGCAAGTTCCCTTTCTGAAAAGTTGGACAAGACTGGCACTAAGGTTTGTGATGCTGTTGAAGAAGTTAGTCAAAGCATTAGTTCTACTGCATCAACAATAGAAAGCAACATAAAAAATGCAAGTGATTACATAGAATTAATTATGGATATAATAGATATAATTAGAAACACATTGAAAAAGAAAAAATGAGAACCTTTGGGGTTCTCATTTTTGGTTGAAAGTAGAATATGTTGTCAAAGATGAAATTATTGATATACTATATATTAACAGCCATATAGTACATTAGTTAATTTTCCGTATTTATGAAGTAATTTTTGCTATAATAATATTGGGAAGGTTGATAAAATGCAGAGGGTCAAGATAATATGTAATCCATCTTCAGGAAGACAACTAATACAAAAGAGAATAGATTCACTTTGTAGCCTTCTGATTAATAATGGCTATGTAGTAGGGAAATTTGATACTGAAAAAAAAGACGATGCTATGCATGAAACCATAAAAACAGTATCAGAAGGTTGGGACATAATAGTTGTTTGTGGTGGAGATGGTACAGTAAATGAGGTGGCTAAGGGGATAGCAAAGAGCAACAAAAAAATTCCTGTTGCCATACTTTCATCAGGAACAGTAAATGATTTTGCCAATTATATGAAACTACCAAAGGATATAGAAGGCTTTTTTAAAATGATACATAATGGCAGAACTATGAATGTAGATTTAGGAAAAGTTAATGATGAATATTTTATTAATGTAGCTGCAAGCGGTTTATTAACAGATATAGGATATAAAGTGTCTCCAGAGGTAAAAGCCATACTTGGGAAGATGGCTTATTATATAGAAGGTTTAAGAGAAATACCTAAAAGCAGATTTATGCCTATTAAAATTAGATTTGAAAGTGAAGAATTTACTGGCGATGAAGATGTGCTATTATATTTAATTTCTAATACATCTTCCATTGGTGGATTTAGGAGAATTGCTCCAAGTGCTGATGTAAAGGATGGATATTTAGATGTTGTTATAATAAAGAAGTCGGAAGTACAAGATTTAGCCCAAATATTTATTAATATATTTAGTGGTGAGCATATAAACCATCCCAATGTAATATACTTTAAGACTAAAAAAATAAAAGCTTATCCCCTTAATGAGGAAAAAATAACTATAGATGTAGATGGTGAATATGGTGGTATTCTTCCAGCAACCTATGAAGTTTTACCACAAAGTTTTAAAATATTTGTCCCTTAATCCTTTTTTTTAGAAGGTGGTGTTTTATGTTGGATAATAATGTTTCAGAAAACGTAAAAAGTATTGAAAAATATTTAAGAAAAGTAGACTATATAATTCGTAAAAAAGGTAGGGAGATACTAAAGGATTTTAATATAACAATCCCTCAATTTACTGCACTGCAAATACTTATTAATAATGAGGAAATGACAATAGGAGAATTAAGCCAAAAAATGGCACTGGCCTGTAGTACGATAACAGATTTAATTGATAGGATGGAAAGGAACGAATTAGTAATTAGAAAAAGGGACGAAAAAGATAAGAGGGTTGTTAGAATTGAAGTTCTTCCAAAAGGGCATCAGATAGTAGAGAAGGTCTTGGAAAAACGTGTAAAATTCTTAGATTCTAAAATGAAAGGCTTAACTGAAGAACAGAAGCTATCATTAAATGAAGGACTAAAAGCCTTATATGATGCCATGCAAGAAAATAAAAAGTTATAATTAACAGAGGTAGAGGGGAAGCAAAAATGAAACTTATTGATAATAGGTATAAAGTTAATAGATTGATTAGTGAGGATACCTTTAGTACCATTTATGAAGTTATTGATTTATGGGATAATGATAGAAAGCTTCTTTTAAAATTATACAATACTGAAAATAAAAATGCTGTAATAGAACATTTTATAAAAAATTTTATTATTTATTCTCAGATTAAACATAAGAACTTACTTGAAAATAAACAGTTTTCAATTGTAAGTGCAATAGATGGCAGAAAAGTACAGGTTAAACAATACTACTCTACTTCAGAGTTTACTGATGCAAATATCCTTGATAATGTATATGGCAGTTTGTCACTAAAAAAGAAGATACATATTATATTGCAAATATGTTCGGTTTTAGATTTTTTACACTATAGGGGATTAGTGTACAAGCACTTAAGCCCAACAAATATATATTTAACCAGGAACAATATTGTTAAGCTTAAGGATATAGCAAGTATACAAGAAAACTTTATAAACGCAAATTATGATAATATTACTAGATTTTTTATAGCACCGGAGATTTTATTCCAACAGGAAGAAGAAATTGATGAAAATGCAGACAAATACTCATTAGGAAAGCTCATGGTGTACATACTTACGGATAACTTCTTCCAGACCAATGTTATAAATTATGATTATAAAGACTTAAAGGACCTAAAGGAAGAACAAGCATACTTCTTGAATGAGGTAATAAACAGTTTAACTAATAGGAATCCTAATTTAAGAAATATAAAATTAATAGAGTTAATTGAGGATATAAAGAAAATATTTAAAATTAACTATAACTATGATCTTGTTGAAGAAAGAGGCAAATTGATTTTTAAAACTAAAATAGTTGGAAGAGATAAAGAAATAGATAAAATTCTAGAAGTAGACCAAAATGTTATTAATCGTAATGAATATAAAAAATTAATACTGGTAAATGGCGATAGGGGAATGGGGAAAACCAGGTTGCTGAATGAAATATCATTTCTACTTAAATTGAGAGGTAGAGATGTTTATAATATTGAAATTACTCCAAGAAACAATTTAGAATTAGCACCTGTAAGTATTATATTGCGCCAAACTATGAAAGATACGCCTAAAAATATACAAGATAAGTATGCAAGGGAATTTATAGAAATACTTCCTGAATTAAGGTTTAAATTAAATGATAGAGCTAATTATGAAACTAATAAGATGGTTAATAGACTAAGGCTTTATGATAGGGTAACAAATTATTTTGAAGAATTAACCAGGTTTAGGGAAACGCCAATTTATCTAATTATAGATAATTTAGATGAAGCTAGTGTAGAATTTATATTTTTACTAGATTATTTGATACAAAATATTTCATATGGCAATTTAATGATTATTGCTTCATTGAACCAAAAGACAATTCCAAAGGGTTCCACTAAATTGGATATTTTTAATAAATGGTTAAAGGAGGAGTATACAGAAACTATTAGACTGTCAAGTTTAGGTTTAAGTGAAATAGGAGAATTTATACAAAATATATTAGGGATTAATTATAAACCTTTAAACTTTTCTGCTGTCATGCTTAAAGAAAGTAAAGGCAACCCAAAGGTTATTGAATATATAATGAAGGACTTGTACGCAAAGGGTGAGCTGTATTTTCATAAGAATGGATTTTGGGAAGTAAAAGCACAGAAATATACAGATATTTATTTCCCATCAAGTTTAGATGAAGCTATAAAAAATCAATTAGGAATTATTGAAAAGGATTATATTGATATAATGAAGATAATTTCTTCTTATGAAAGCTCCATATCCAAGGATGTATTATATAGAATGGTGGAATTGGATAAGGATACATTAGATTCAAAGCTTCAAGAATTGACTACCATGAGATTAGTTGATGAGATGGTATCAGATTGGGGATATAGCTATTCTATTAATAATATTGAATTAAAGAAGCTAATCTACTATAGAATTCCCAAAGGAGAAAGAATTAAAATACATGAAAAAATAGCCAATCTTTTAGAAGAAAAATATAAGGGAAATATAGATTTGGTTTTAGAAGAGTTAATATACCATTTAGTGGGTTCTAATCAGCGAGATAGGGCTATTAAGCTAATAGTTGAAAAGGCAAGAAAGGAAAAAAATAAGTTTGGACCTAGAGCCTTATATTTGTGGGAGGAAGCTTATGAAATATCTAAAGATATGGAAACAGGATTTAAAATAGAAGCATTAGAGGCTTTAGGAAATATATATTTTAGACGTGGCGAAAGTGACAAAGCTATTAAAATTTATGAAAAGTTATATGACGAAGCTATTAAAATAGATGATTTAAGACATGCTGCCATTGCACAATTAGGTCTTGGAGAAATTTACTATCAAAAAAATATAGTAAAATTGGCTAATAAAAAAATAATTGAAGGATTTAAGATATCAGAAGAAATAGATTACAAGTATGGTGTTGCAAAATCTAAATTGTTACACTGTAGAATATTAATGAATATGAATAGGTTTGAAGAGTTGGAAAAAAAGTTAGAAGAAGTATCAGAATATTCTAAAAAACATAATTTAAAGGATATGTTCGGTGACATATATAATTTTAAAGGATTGCTAGAATATTTCAGAGGGAACTTGGAAAAATCCATTGATTATTATACAAGAAGCATTAAATATTTTTATGAAGCTGGGCAATACATAGACTCTACTAAACCTATGAATAACTTAGCTAATATATATTCTGACCGAGGAGATTATGGAAAAGCAATGGATTATTATGAAGATGCTATAAATATAGTAGATAAGGAAGGCAATTTACATTTGAAGTTGATTTTTCTAAACAATATTGGTGAAATTTACATGGATTTAGGTAAATATAATAAGGCTAAATCCTACATTGAAGAAGCAAGAAATATTGCATATGAAATAGAAAATACCAGTGGAAAATTTACAACTACTATAAATTTAAGTTTAATATGTCTATATAATCAAGACTATTATACTAGTTATAATTTATATCAGGAGCTTAAAAAGGAATTTTCCTATTATGAAAATTTTCCAATAGATGTGCTTAGCTCATATTTTGATTTTCTAGGAGAGTTTTATGCTGCTTTTGGTAAATGGAATGAAGCTAGAAAATGGTCTAAAAAGACAATAGAAATATGTAAAGATTTTAGTGAATTGTATTATTTAAAGTCAGAGTCTAGAATAGCCTTTGCAGATTTTTATGATAAAGATAAATATGATAAAAGTAAATTTGAAAGTATAAGATTTAAGTTTAGATCTACCGACTTTGGTATGCTCAAAAGGATGTTTTTAATAGAATTAGCTGTTATAGCTTTTATAAAGAAGGACTATGACTATGTACTTGATATTCTTAAAGAAGATGAGAAATTAAAAGATGAGTACCCTTCCTTAGTTTACGATAATATAAGAAAAATACTGTTACATAAATTTGAAAAAGATTCAGATAATAGTTTTGACCTTATTAAATTAGGGAAGGAATTAAATAAAGACAACCTAATACTGGTAAAAGTGCTTAACAATGTAGTATTGGGAAATGAATTCTATGAAAATGGCAATTATTATGGAGCCTTTAATTATATATCAGAAGCAATAGACCTAATATATAAAATAGTAAAAAGTATACCGGATAAAGAATATCAAATAAGTTTTATTAAAAAACATAGAGCAGATAATATAAAAAGAAAGCTTCTTGATATTATAGAAGAAATATTTGGAGAGACCTTAGATATAACTGAAAGTGATGAACTTTACAAAATAGATAATATAGATTTTTATTTTGATTATAGTTCTTTGCTAGAAGTAATGAATGAATCACAATTTAATAAATTAGTGGAAAGCAATTTGTTATATAAAGATGTTAAAGATATAAATGATATAACAGCACTTATAAATAGCTTTAAAAAAGATTATATATATAATTTAAAAATAATTTTAAGATTTATATGTAAAGAAACTTTAGCTCAAAGAGGATATATATTAATGTATAATGAGGAAAACAACAAATTTACACCGATAGTTTCTTTAGGAGGTAATTTAGATTTTATACCTAATCCAAATTTATTGTCTCTGGCAAATAGGTATGAAAGTGGAATCCTTATAAGCACTTCTTTAGGTTCTAATGTAGTTGGACTGTATAAGGAGTTTTTACCTAAAGGAACAAAGGCATTAATGTGTATACCTATAAGAATGTTAGATGTAGCTGATAATGTTGAGGTTGAAAGAAGGAAAAATAGATATGATGTATATCAAAATATGTACCAAAGAAATATTGGATTTATATACTTAGAGACAGATAGGCTTTTTAACAGATTTGACAAAAAAAGGCATGAGTTAGTAGAAGCATTAAAAAATATATTGTATATTAATTTGGATAACTATAGATTAATAACCTTATCAACAATCGATAGGTTAACAGGTGTTTACACAAGAAAGTATTTTGAAATAGAAGCAAATAAAATTATCAATGAATCCAAATATGAACAAAAATCCTTTGCCTTACTTATGGTAGATTTAGATAATTTTAAACAAGTTAATGATACCCATGGACATAGGATAGGGGATGAAGTCTTATCTAAAGTAGCAGATTATATTAAGAATAATGTGAGAAAGACCGATATTGTAGCAAGATATGGGGGAGAGGAATTTATCATCATATTGAAAAATGTGGAAGAAGATCAGGCTATGAAGATAGGAGAAAAGTTAAGAAAAGGGATTGAAAAATTATATATCCCTGCCATTGAAAATAATATAACCATAAGTATTGGTCTTAGCATGTTTCCAAAACATAGCCATATTAAGGAGGAGTTAATCATAAAAGCAGATCAGGCCTTGTATATAGCAAAGGATAAGGGGAAAAATAGAATTGAGGTATGGGATCCAAATTTAACAAGTACCTTAAATAGGGTAGATAGACTTGCTGGAATTATATCTGGAAATATAAATACTGATGAAAGAAATATATTGGCAATACTTGATGTATTAAATATTGTAAAAAGTTATGATAAAAAAGAGGATATTATATTTGAATTTCTAGGTAGAGTATTAGAAACTATAGAAGCAGAAAACTGCAGTCTAATTGAACTTGATAAGGATAACAATGTATCACGTATATATTCAAGGTCAAGATTGAATCAAAAGTGGACATCTAATCCTTATATAAATTATAAAATAATAGAAGAGGTTATAAATAATAAAAAAGGGGATTTTTTAATAGACTGGGAAAATAGCTATGAAAAAGAATCTTTTTTGAAAGCACCTAATTGGCAATCAGTCATGGCTATACCTCTGGTAGTTAACAACAATGTAAAGGCTGTAGGTTACATGACGGTTCCTATTAAAGAGAAGGAATTTGATTATAATAGCTACAATTTGGCAAAAATTCTGTGGGACATCTTTGCTTTTTCACTTTAATAATATATAATATAGTCAATTGCTAAACAATTAAATATTGAAAAGGCCTAAAGAAAGGAGGGAAGGCAGTGTCAGTAACAATAAAAGATGTAGCAAAAAAAGCAGGGGTGTCCATATCTACTGTTTCAAGGGTAATAAATAAATCTAAACCTGTTAGTTTAGAAGCTAGACAAAAAGTATTGAAAGCTATTGAAGAGTTGGGATATAAACCAAATGAAGTTGCTAGAAGCCTGGTAACTAGAAAGTCAAGGTTGATAGGAGTAATAGTGACAGATATAGGTCATTCCTATATAGCTGAAATGGTTAGAGGTATAGAGGAAATAGGTAGAATGTACAGATACGATATAATCTTATCTAGTAGTTATGGACACAAGGAAACAGAAAAGAAATTTGTACAACTTCTAATGGGTAAGCAGGTTCAAGGGATAGTGCTTATTTCCGAGGACAATAACGATGAGGTTGTAGAAGAAATAATGGAAATGGATATTCCATTTGTCTATTTAAACAAATATTATTCTAGTGCTAAAATTCCTTCCGTTTATATTAGTAGTGAAAAGTCTAGTTATAATATGACAAAATATCTTACAGAATTGGGACATAGAAATGTAATGTATATAACCTATAATCAAGATGAAAAGTATTCAGTTGAAAAATTAAAGATAGATGGATTCAATAAAGCTGTAAAGGAAGTAAATGGAAAGGGCTATATATTTGATGGAGAAGGATTTAAAATAGAAGATGGGTATAAAATTGGTGAAAAGGTATACAAAATGGTCAAAGAGAATTCTATAACCGCAATTTTCTGTTGTCATGATGAAGTGGCCATTGGGCTAATGAGCTATTTTTACGACAATAATATTAAGGTACCAGAGGATATATCTGTATGTGGCTTTGGCGATTCAAAAATTGCTTCAATATATAGACCAAGGCTTACTACTGTAAGAGAGCCTTATTACGATATTGGAGCAGTTGCCATAAGAAGAATAATCAAAGCAGTGGATGAAAAAGAAATTGAAGAGGAAAATATATATCTACCATCTCAAATTATGAAGAGGGAAAGCTGTGCCGAGATTAGATCAGAATAATATGTATATAAAAAACAAGCAAAAAGTTATGTGTAAATTAACAGCCATATTAGGTGCTACAACTATTAGTTTATCTATTGTATTTATAAATATTTATGAAGGGGAAAATAAGTTTGTCTCCTTTAGTAACAATATGTTTTTTACAGGGACCATGTTACTTACCCTATCAATAATAATAAACTTTATTAAAAATATATTTATATTCAAAAACAGAAAATATTTTGCTGGTAAAAATATCAAGACAAAGGGAATAGACGAGCAGACCTTAGCAGCCTTAGATAATAAAGAAAGAAAGGTTTTTTTAAAGTATGAGTTATTTGTTATAGTTTCCAGGTCTTTTGTAATTGCTGGTGTAATTAATTTTGTGATTTCAGCCATAATTGTTTTACTAGTATAGTGGTGATTAGAATGAGAGCTTTTATTGCCTTTGATTTTCCAGAAGAACTTAAGGATAGGCTTTATGAGATACAAAGCATATTGAAGGATATTTCCAATAAGGGTAGTTGGGTTAGTAAAAATAATTTTCATTTAACTTTAAAATTTTTAGGAGAAATAGATGAAGTATATATTGAAGACATTGATAGGATACTAAAAAACATATCAGCAAACTTTAATCCATTAAAGATAGAATTAAATGAATTAGGATATTTTAATAGGAGAAACAATGAATATAGGGTTGTATGGTCAGGATTAGAAGGGGATATGGAAGTATTAAATTCTATTTATGATTTGTTGGAAGAGAATATGCAAAAAATTGGATTTCCTAAAGATAGTAGGGAATTCAGCCCTCATGTTACACTGGTAAGAAGATATAAAACAAACTTAGATTTTCATAAGATTAAAGCATATGTAAAAGCTTATTTAGAAAACCAATATGTATTGGATAATCTTGTGTTGATGAAAAGTGAGGTAATTATGAATAAAAGAGTGTATACACCAGTTGTATCTTACAAATTAATAAATAAGACAAGATAGTAACCACAGATAATTCTGTGGTTATTTTCCGCTTTAACATACTAATATACAAAATTAAAATTACAAATGAATGGAGGAAAAATATGAACAGGATATTGATTGATGGAAATACATTAAGTATAGATGATTTTATAAACGTAGTAAGACATGGTTATAAAGTAGAGCTATCAAAGGATGCAATAGAAAAAGTTAAAAATTCAAGAAAAATAGTTGATGAGCTTATAGAAGAGTTAAAGGCAGTTTATGGGATTACTACAGGATTTGGTAAGTTCAGTGATGTTACCATAACCAAAGAAGAAACTAAATTACTGCAGAAAAACCTAATAATAAGCCACTCCTGTGGAGTAGGAAAAGCTTTAGATGAAGAAGTAGTAAGAGGTATAATGCTTCTGAGGGCAAATGCTTTAGCAAAAGGATATTCAGGTATCAGACTTTCTACATTAAACACCCTCATAGATATGTTAAATAAAAAAGTTCATCCAATTATTCCTGAAAAGGGATCCTTAGGTTCCAGTGGAGATTTGGCTCCATTATCACATATGGTATTGGTTATGTTAGGAGAAGGGGAAGCTATATATGATGGCCAAATATTACCTGGTCATGAGGCTATGGCTAGAGCAGGTATTAAACCTATAGAATTGACATCAAAAGAAGGATTAGCTTTAATAAACGGAACTCAAGCAATGACTGCTATTGGAGGCTTAACAGTTTATGATAGTATTAATTTAACAAAACATGCAGATATAATATCAGCCTTAACTATTGAAGCATTAAATGGGATTGTAGATGCATATGATTATAAACTTCATAGGGTAAGACCTCATAAAGGCCAGATAAATACAGCAAAAAATTTACTTAAGCTTTTAGATGGTAGCCAAATGACATCTAAACAAGGAGAAATAAGGGTTCAAGATGCATATACCTTAAGGTGCATACCCCAAATACATGGGGCTAGTAAAGATGCAATAGAATATGTATTGGAAAAAGTATTAATAGAATTTAATTCAGCAACAGACAATCCATTAATATTTGCTGATTCGAAAGAGGTCATATCTGGAGGAAATTTCCATGGACAGCCAATGGCTTTAAGCTTTGATTTTTTAGGAATAGCTTTATCAGAAATTGCCAATGTGTCGGAAAGAAGGCTTGAAAGATTAGTAAATCCTGCTTTAAGCGGATTACCAGCATTTTTAACTGAAAATGGAGGCTTAAATTCAGGATTTATGATAGTCCAGTATTCTGCTGCATCTCTGGTATCGGAAAACAAAGTACTAGCACATCCAGCCAGTGTAGATTCTATACCATCTTCTGCAAACCAAGAGGACCATGTATCTATGGGCACTATTGCTGCAAGAAAAGCAAGGGAAATATTAAATAATACTAGAAAAGTCTTAGCAATGGAATTGTTAGCAGCCTGTCAAGCCATTGACTTAAGAGGCAAAAAAGGACTAGGAAAGGGAACAGAAATTGCCTATAATATAGTTAGGAAACATATTAAGGTATTAGAAGAAGATAGGATAATGTACAAAGATATTGATATTTGTGAAGATATAATTAAATCTTGTAAGATACTTAACAAGGTAGAGGAAGAAATAGGAAGTTTATTATAAAAATTATAAAAAAAGGAGGGTGTAAAATGATTAACAACATGGACATATCAAAGGCAATGACAATACAGCTCAGTGATATTTTTGATGAATTGCCACCTAAGCCTAAATTTGTAGAAGGAATAAGAAGAGCACCTAAAAGGGAGTTTAAATTATCAAAGAAAGAAACAGAAATTGCCCTAAAGAATGCCCTAAGATACATACCAGAGAAATGGCATGAAGAATTGGCTCCAGAATTTTTGGATGAGTTATTAACTCGTGGTAGAATCTATGGCTATAGATTTAGACCTGAAGGCAGAATATACGGCAAACCAATCGATGAATATAAGGGAAAATGTATAGAAGGTAAAGCCTTTCAAGTTATGATTGATAATAACCTTGATTTTGAAGTGGCCTTGTATCCCTATGAATTAGTTACTTATGGAGAAACTGGTCAGGTTTGTCAAAATTGGATGCAGTATCAATTGATAAAAAGGTATTTAGAGGAATTAACAGATGAACAAACATTAGTTGTAGCCTCAGGACATCCTTTAGGACTATTCAGGTCATCACCCCATAGCCCAAGAGTTATTATAACTAATGGTTTAATGGTTGGTATGTTTGACGACCAAGAGCATTGGAATAAAGCGGCTGCAATGGGAGTAGCAAATTATGGCCAAATGACAGCTGGTGGATGGATGTATATAGGTCCACAGGGCATAGTTCATGGTACCTATAATACTATACTTAATGCTGGAAGGATAAAATTAGGAATTGAAGAAGATTTAAGGGGATGTTTGTTTGTAAGTTCAGGTTTAGGTGGTATGAGTGGAGCCCAAGGAAAAGCTATAAAAATAGCTAGAGGTGTTGGAATAATAGCAGAGGTCGATTATTCAAGAATAAAAACTAGGCTTGATCAAGGTTGGGTTGATGTTGTAATTGAGGATATTGAGGAAGCCTTTAGAGTAGCTAAAGAACATATGGACAAGAAGGAATCCCTTGCCATTGCATATTATGGAAATATAGTTGACCTTCTAGAATACGCAGTAAATAACAATATTCACATAGATTTATTATCAGATCAAACTTCATGTCACGTACCATATGACGGTGGCTATTGCCCACAAGGAGTTACTTTTGAAGAAAGGACAGAATTACTAAGAAGTGACAAGGAAAAATTCATTGAATTAGTAAACAAATCTTTAATCCATCATTTTGAATTAATTAAGGAACTTGTAAACAGGGGCACATATTTCTTTGATTATGGAAATAGTTTTATGAAGGCAGTATTTGATGCAGGGGCAAAGGATATAGCTAAAAATGGAGTAGATGAAAGCGAAGGGTTTATATTCCCATCTTACGTAGAAGATATAATGGGACCAATGTTATTTGATTATGGCTATGGACCCTTTAGATGGGTGTGCTTAAGCGGCAAGCATGAAGATTTAATAAAAACAGATAAGGCAGCAATGGAATGCATTGATCCTAATAGAAGATTCCAGGATAGAGATAATTGGGTTTGGATTAGAGATGCAGACAAAAACAAACTAGTGGTAGGAACCCAAGCAAGGATCCTTTATCAGGATGCTTTAGGAAGAATGAAAATAGCCCTTAAATTTAATGAGATGGTGAGAAATGGAGAAATAGGACCAGTTATGCTTGGAAGAGACCATCATGATACAGGAGGAACAGATTCACCCTTTAGAGAAACAGCAAATATATATGATGGAAGTAATGTAATGGCAGATATGGCAACCCATTGTTTTGCTGGTAATGCTGCAAGGGGAATGAGTTTAGTAGCTTTACACAATGGCGGTGGAGTTGGAATAGGGAAGGCAATAAACGGAGGATTTGGTTTAGTATTAGATGGAAGTGAAAGGGTTGACAATATAATAAGATCAGCCATACCATGGGATGTAATGGTAGGAGTGGCAAGAAGATCCTGGGCAATGAATGAAAATTCCATTGAAACTGCAATAGAGTACAATAAACAGTTTAAAGACACAGATCATATTACATTACCTTATGTAGCTAATGATGATTTAGTTAAGAAATTAGTTGATGAGAAATACGATGAAGGTTTAGTAAAATAAAGGAGGATTTTAATGGCAAGATTAGTTCAATGTGTACCTAATTTCAGCGAAGGCAGGGACAAAGAAGTAGTTGAAAAGATTGTTGATGAAATAAGAAAAGTAGATGAAGTAAAACTTTTAGATTATTCCATGGACAAGGATCACAATAGAAGTGTAGTGACCTTCGTTGGAGAACCAGAAAAAGTAATAGAAACAGCCTTTAACGCATGTAAGGTAGCATCTGAACTTATAGATATGTCAAAACATGAAGGTGGCCACCCTAGGATGGGAGCTACAGATGTAATACCTCTAATACCAATATCCGATATAACAGAGGAAGAATGTATAGAGTACTCTAAAAAATTAGCTGAAAGAATAGGAAAGGAGCTAAATATTCCAGTATTCCTGTATGAAAAATCAGCAACTAGAAAAGAAAGAGAAAATTTGGCAGATATAAGAAGGGGACAATATGAAGGTATGGCTGAGAAGCTAAAAGATGAAAACTGGAAGCCAGATTATGGTCCTGACAAATTAAATATAAAAGCAGGAGTAACTGCTGTGGGAGTTAGACCTCCATTAATTGCTTACAATGTAAATTTAGGAACAGACAATTTAGAAATTGCAAAGAGAATAGCTAAGGCCGTTAGAGCAAAGACAGGAGGCTTTACTTACTGTAAAGCTATAGGTCTTGAAATTAAAGAAAGAAATATAGTGCAAGTATCCATGAACTTGGTAGATTATACTAAAACTCCCATTTATAGAGTATTTGATACAATAGAAAGAGAAGCTAAAAGATATGGTGTAAATGTAATAGGAAGTGAAATAGTTGGACTAGTACCCATGCAAGCCTTAGTAGATGTGGCAGATTATTATTTAAGATTAGAAAACTTTAGTTCTGATCAAGTATTGGAAAAGAAAATATTTGAATAGGTGAATAAAATGAAAGTTGATTTAGTAATAAAAAATATAAAAAGTTTATACACATTAAAAGGTCCTAATAGGCCTAGGATTAAAGATGAAATGAAAGAAGTAGGCTTAATTGAAAATGGAATAGTAGCAATAAAGAACGACAAAATAGTATATGTAGGTGAAGGAGAGTTACCAGAAGATTTTGAAACAACTAAAGATACCAAAGTAATAGATGCCAAAGGTAAAACAGTTATCCCAGGTTTAGTTGATTCCCATACTCATTTAGTGCACGGTGGTTCTAGAGAAAATGAATTATCTATGAAATTAAAAGGAGCAAAATATTTGGAAATATTAGAGGCAGGAGGAGGAATCCATAGCACAGTTAAGGCAACAAGGAATGCCAGCTTTTCAGAATTATATGAACAGGCCAAAAAAAGTTTAAATATAATGCTATCCTTTGGAGTTACTACTGTAGAAGCTAAAAGCGGTTATGGACTTGATGATTTTGACACGGAAGTAAAACAAATGGAAGTGGCTAGAAAGCTAAATGAGGACCACCCTGTAGATGTAGTTTCTACATTTATGGGAGCCCATGCCATACCACCTGAATTCAAGGACAAACCTAGAAGGTTCATAGATATGATAATAAATGAAATGATACCAGAAGTAGCAAGTAGAGGGCTGGCAAAATTCTGTGATGTCTTCTGTGAAAAGGGTGTCTTTTCTATAGAAGAATCAAAAGAAATATTAGAAGCAGGTATAAAATATGGACTACTTCCAAAAATGCATGCAGATGAAATAGAGCCAATAGGGGGTGCGGAATTAGCTGCAGAAATAGGATGTATATCTGCTGATCACTTGGTTGCCGCCAGTGATAAAGGTATTGAAATGATGGCAGAAAAGGGGGTAATAGCTAACTTACTTCCTGGTACAAGCTTTTACCTGCAATCAGGAAAACATGCAAGGGCTAGGCAAATGATAGAAAAAGGGGTAGCAGTATCCTTATCCACAGATTATAATCCAGGAAGTTGTCCAACAGAAAATATGCAGCTTGTAATGAGTTTTGCCTCCTTAATATATAAAATGACCCCGGAAGAAGTATTGACTGCTTCCACTATAAATGGTGCAGCTTCATTAAAACTAGAAGAAGAAATAGGTAGTATTGAAAAAGGTAAAAAAGCTGATCTGGTAGTACTGGATTCACCTAATTTTGAGTATATAATATATCATTTTGGAATTAATCACACACTATATGTGGTTAAAAATGGTAAAATAGCTTATCAGGCTTTTAGCTAGGGCTAAAGGCCTGTTTTTTTATTAAACAAATCAAACCAATTAGATAAAAAGCAAGAACTTCTGGAAGGATGTCCAAATTTGATGTAGAATAATAGTAAATGTAAAATATGATAGAAGGTGATAAAATTGGCAGAGAAGCAATATGTAATATTTAATTTGAATAATCAGGAGTTTGGAATAGATATTATGAGTGTAAAGGAAATAATCACATATAAAGAGCCTTTCAATATTCCAAACTCTCCAGATTTTATAGAAGGTGTTTTAAATTACAGGGGAAATGTTATTCCTATTGTAAGTTTAAAGAAAAGGTTTGGCATGGAAAATATTGAAGTTAATGAAGATGCAAGAATTATTGTAATTACATATAAAGAAAAGGAAATTGGTTTCATTGTAGATGATGCCTCTCAAACAATAAGATTAGAAGAAGAAATGATAGATGATGTTCCTGATTTAATTAATAGCATTAGCAGAAGATTTATTACTGGTGTGGGGAAAATAGATGATGAAAGGCTACTTATAATTATAAATTTGGAAAATGTCTTAACAGATGAGGAAAAAGCAGAAATCGAGGAATTAGAAGTACAAGATGAGGTGTAAATTAGATGAGCTACCAAACCATCGATGTAAAAAAGATTAATGAAATACTTGAAAAAACTATCTACTCTATTGAAAATAGCAAGGAAGAAATAGTTAATATAGTTGAACAGGCAAGGACAAATTTAAAATTAACAGAAAAAGAATTAGAAGAGATTAAAGAAAAAGTCGAAAAAACCATAAAAGAAGTTGATGAATTAGAAATAAAAGAAAAAAAAAGTAGATTAATGCTCTCTAATGTTAGTAAAAATTTTCATATATATACACAAGAGGAACTAAAAGAAGCTTATGATATAGCAAATAGTGTAAGAATACAATTATTTTTAAAAAGGGAAGAAGAAAAAAATCTTATTAAAAGAAGGAAAGAATTAGAAATAAGGCTAAAATCAGAAAGAGAAGTTTTAAATAAGGCTGAAAAAGCATGGAAATCAGTAAGTGTAGTTACAGAGTATCTAAAAGGCAATTTAGACGAAATAATGTTTACTGTAGATCATTTAAATAAAAAACAAACTTTAGGAATTAAGATAATTGAAGCCCAGGAAGAGGAAAAGCAACGGCTTGCAAGGGATATTCATGACGGGCCTGCACAGTCTATGGCTAATATTTTAATTAAGGCAGAAATATGTGAAAGATTAATAGATATTGATAAAGAAAAATTTAGGAATGAAATGAAAAATTTAAAAGAAATAGTTAGAATGACTTTAAGGGATATAAGAAAAACCATATACGATTTACGGCCTATGTCTTTAGATGATTTAGGTCTAATACCTACTTTAGAAAGATATGTACAGAAATTTAATGAATATACAGGCATAAATATTGAACTAAAAGTTTTTGGACAAACAGTGACATTAAATTCTTCAATACAAATTGCTATATTTAGAATAATTCAAGAAGCATTAAGCAATATAAGTAAGCATTCAAAAGCTACTGAAGGGAAGATAATTATTGAGTTTAGCCAAAATAGGGTTAATGTAACTATAATAGACAATGGTATTGGTTTTGAATACGATAAATCCTGTAAGGATGAATTAAGCATTAGAGGTTATGGATTAATGAATATGAAAGAAAGGGTAGAACTACTAGGGGGAAAGATAAATATAAAATCAGCACCTTTGGAAGGAACTAGAATTAGCTTTTATATAATGTTACCTGATAAGGAGGAGTAATCTAAATGACACAAAAAAATATAACTGTAATGATATCAGATGATCATGCTTTAATGAGAGAAGGATTAAAGCAATTATTAGAATTAGAAAAGGATATAGAAGTGGTCTGTCAGGCTAAAGATGGTCATGAGACTATTGAAAAGGTTTTAAACTATCAACCTGATGTATTGTTATTAGATATAAATATGCCTAATTTAAATGGAATTGATGCTTTAAGAAGAATAAGAGATTTAGGGGTTGATACAAAAGTAATAATACTTACAATCCATGATGATAAAGAATATTTATTGGAAACCATGAAAATGGGTGCAGATGGATATGTTTTAAAGGATTCTGACGCAAATAGCCTTATTAAGGCAATTAAAGATGTTAAACAAGGGAAAACATACATACAACCAAGTATTGCAACCATGTTAAAGGAGGAAATTAGTAGCAAAGATGAAGCTGATAAGTCATTAAGAAAAATAAAATCATTAACTAATAGGGAATATGAAGTATTAAGCCTAATTGCTGAAGGATTAAACAATAAAGATATTGCCAAAAAACTATATATAAGTGAGAAAACTGTAAAAAACCATGTATCTAGCATATTTAAAAAGCTTGAAGTTAATGATAGGATTCAAGCTGCCATATTTGCTTTTAAAAATAACATAAAAAAAATATAAAGTTAAGAAACCAGGGATCCACCTTGGTTCCTTAACTTTTCATTCATTGTTGCTTTTCTTTATAACTTCTATGACGAAAGATTTAAAAGTTTCATTTAAGGGCGAAAGTTGTCTTTTACTATGATACACAAAGTAAAATTTTCTTTTTAGTTCCAAGCCTTCTATATAGTAGGCCTTGTATTTGTCTAACTTAATATCATCAGCTACACCCATTTTTGACATGAAACTAATTCCAAACCCTAAGGATACTAATTCTTTTATAGTTTCAACATCTTCAATATAACCTACTACATTCAATTCATTTTGGTTTATATTTCTGTTTTTTAACTCCCTTATAAGTATATGTCTGGTACCTGAACCTTCTTCCCTAAGAATGATTTTTTCCTTAAGCAATTCGTTAACATTTATAGTTGAATAACTAGGCTTTGGAAATTTTTTTGTATTAGGAGTAATTACTAATAGTTCATCTACAAATAATTCTATATATTTTAATTTATTCGAAGGAAATTTTGCTCCAACTATACCGAAATCAGTATCCCCTTCTAATATGGAATTTACAATATCCCTAGAATCCATATTGTTTATACTATATTTTACATAAGGATATTTTTTTGCAAATTCAGCTAGTATTCTAGGTAAAATATATTTTCTAGGTACAGAACTTGAATATATATGAAGATGACCACGTATACTACCTTTATATGCACTTAAATCAAATTTTGCCATTTCACAAGAATTTATAATATTTATTGCATGTTTATAGAATAGAGATCCTGCATCTGTTAGTGATATATTTTTACCTGAACGATTAATGAGTAGAGTACCTAATTCTTGCTCTAAATTTTGTATATGATTAGTTACTGTAGGCTGTGTAATAAACAATTTTTCCGCAGCTTTTGAGAAACTTTTCAATCTAGCTACTTGTATAAAAGTTTCTAATTGTCGTATATCCAATTATAAACCCCTTTCTTTATATATTCCTTATTAAGTATATTGTAACAGAAATAAATAATATATGAAATAAAAATATATTTGTCTCTTGACAAAAAAACAAAAAGCTGCTATATTAAAATAGCTGTCTAAAACAGAAAAAATAAAAAGAGTTGTTTAAGTTGTTTAAAAGGAAAACAAAATAACTATTGACAGCAAATAAAAAATATGCTATATTGTAATAGTCACTTGCGAAAAAGCAAGCTGAACCATGAGAACTAAACAGTGTGAGATACTTTGAGTAGGTAAAAAGAGCTAAATCAAACTTTTTAAA
>JAAYHM010000115.1 GCA_012735405.1 Tissierellia bacterium
AATTATACACGAAATTATAGAAAAAATCACTAGAGATTTCAATAATAATATAGAGGATTTGATGTTAAATAGCAGGGATATATCAAGATTCATAATAAATACTAAAAAATCATTGGATGAAATAGGAGCAATGATAGTAAAAGAAGCCTTAGAGATGCTAGATGAAATAGTTTTTATTGATATGAGTAATATCTTGTGGTATAATATTTATAGGAAAGTCACAATTAACTATATATTTTGAACTTGCATAAAAGTTAAGGACGGGATTTTACTATAGGAGTATTTTTTTCAATAAGATTGTTAATTATTTAATTAACGCAATTTGACTTAAATTTTTCAAACGTAATTAAAAAATAAACAAAGGGGGGTATGATCATGAGCAGACTTAGTATCATCACAAAAGATAGGGCACAAGCAACTGTTGAAGTTCTCTATAAGGACTTAGAGAGAAGAATAATTGCAAGTCCACCAGGACTATGCCCTATAGACTTGGCTACATCCTTTTTAAAGATGTGCCATGCTCAAACCTGTGGTAAATGTGTGCCATGCAGAATCGGTTTAGGTCAATTAGAGGCACTACTTGAAGATGTACTAGAAGGAAATGCAACTTTGGAGACAATTGACTTAATTGAAAGAACGGCAAAGACAATCTACTATACTGCAGACTGTGCCATAGGCTACGAAGCAGCCAATATGGTATTAAAGGGAGTACAAGGCTTTAGAGACGACTTTGAGGAACATATTTTAAGAGATCGCTGTACCTTTGAAATTTATCAGCCAGTTCCATGTGTATCCCTTTGTCCAGCAGGAGTTGATGTACCAGGATACATTGCATTAATATCTGAAGGAAGGTATGAAGATGCTATTAGATTAATAAGAAAGGATAATCCATTGCCAGGAGTATGTGCCTTTGTTTGTGAACATCCTTGTGAAAATAGATGTAGAAGGAATATGATTGATAATCCAATAAATATAAGAGGATTAAAGAGATTTGCAGTAGAAAATGCAAAAGAAATGCCTAGAGAAAAGAAGGCACCTGCCACAGGTAAAAAGGTTGCAATTATAGGAGGAGGGCCTAGCGGATTAAGTGCAGCTTATTTCCTTGCTTTAATGGGTCATGATGTAGAAATATTTGAGCAGAGGAAAAAACTTGGAGGTATGTTAAGGTACGGTATACCAAGCTATAGGCTTCCAAGGGAAGTATTAGACAGGGAAATAGATGAAATTCTTTCTATGGGAATAAAGGTCCATACAGAAGTAACTGTTGGAAAAGATATATCTCTCAGAGATTTAAGAGATAAATTTGATGCTGTATATATAGCAATAGGCGCCCATGAAGGAAAGATAATCAGTATTGAAGGTCAAGAGGTAAAAGGAGTAGTTTCAGCAGTTGATATGCTGAGGAAAATAGGTGACGATGAATATCCAGACTTTACTGGACAGACAGTAGTAGTTATTGGTGGTGGAAATGTTGCCATAGATGCTGCCCGTTCTGCTGTTCGTCTAGGAGCTAAGAAGGTAAGCATAGTATATAGAAGGCGTAAAGTAGATATGCCGGCCCTGGAAGAAGAGGTGGAAGGTGCTATTGCTGAAGGCATTGAAATATATGATTTATATCAGCCAATTAGAATAGAAAGTGATGAAGAAAATAAGGTTAAAGCCTTATGGGTACAACCACAAATGGTAGGCCCAATAGAAGGAGGTAGGCCTAAACCAGTAGATGCAGGTAGAAAATCAGTAAAAATGGAATGCGATGTAGTAATAAGTGCCATTGGTCAAGGTATTGAATCTAAAGAATTTGAAAAAGAGGGAATTCCAGTAAGAAAAGGAGTAATAGCTGCCCTTGATACTGGTGAGTTTGAAAATATACCGGGAATATATGCAGGTGGAGACTGTGTTTCAGGCCCTGCAACTGTTATCCTTGCAATAGCGGCAGGAAAGGTAGCTGCAGCAAATATAGACAACTATCTGGGCTATAATCACATTATAGAAACACCTGTTGAAATTCCTGTTCCAAGACTAGCAGATAGAATACCTTGTGGTAGAGTTAATATGAAGGAAAGAGATGCAACAGATAGGGTTAAGGACTTTAAACCTGTGGAAATAGGAATGAGCCTTGAGGAAGCAAACCAAGAATCTAGAAGATGCTTGAGATGTGACCACTTTGGATTTGGCGTATTCAAAGGGGGGAGGATTGAAAGATGGTAAGGCTTATCATTGATAATAAAGAAATAAATGTCCCTAAAAACACCACTATAATGGAAGCTGCTAAGATGAACGATATTAACATTCCCAATCTCTGCTACTTAAAAGATATAAATGAAATTGGCGCCTGCAGGGTATGTGTAGTAGAAATAGAAGGTATAAACAGGCTGGTTACTTCTTGCAATAATGTAGTAGAGGAAGGAATGGTAATATATACAAACAGCCCTAAAGTGCGAGAGGCCAGACGCATAAATGTAGAGCTGATACTATCCCAACATGATGCAAGGTGTGCTTCTTGTGTAAGAAGTGGAAATTGTAGCCTTCAAGAGGTGGCAAACAACTTAGGAATTATAGAAGTTCCCTACGAGGAGGATTTACCCCATGCTCAATGGACGGAAGGATTTCCTCTTGTTAGAAACTATGAAAAGTGTATTAAATGTATGAGGTGTGTGCAAGTATGTGACAAAATACAGGATATGCATATATGGGATGTTGCAAATACAGGTTCAAGAACAAGGGTTGACGTTTCACAAAATAGAAGGATTGAAGAATCAGACTGTGCTCTTTGTGGCCAATGTATAACCCACTGTCCTACTGCAGCTTTAAGGGAAAGAGATGATTTAGATAAGGTATATGATGCTTTAGCTGATAAAAATAAGATTACAGTAGTTCAAATAGCACCTGCAGTAAGGGCCGCATGGGGTGAAACTTTAGGAGTATCAAGAGAATTTGCAACAGTTAATAGACTAGTTGCAGCTTTAAGAAAAATAGGTTTTGATTATATATTTGATACAAACTTTACAGCAGATTTAACTATTATGGAGGAGGCAACAGAATTTTTAGAAAGGCTTAAGAACAAAGAAAAGGCAAAATTCCCAATGTTTACTTCCTGCTGCCCTGGCTGGGTCCGCTTTGTAAAAACCCAATATCCAGATATGGTGGAAAATTTATCATCTGCAAAATCCCCTCAACAGATGTTTGGCGCCATAGCTAAAAGCTATTATGCAGATTTACTTGGAGTAGACCCATCCAGAATATTCTCTGTTTCCATAATGCCTTGCACTGCCAAGAAGTATGAAGCTGGACTTTCTGTCATGAGGTCTGCAGGGGCTGGCCAGGATGTGGATGTTGTGTTGACTACAAGAGAAGTAGATAGGCTAATTAAGGCGGAGCATATAAACCCATTTACCTTAAAGGAAGAAGAATTTGATAGGCCCCTGGGTGTTAGCAGTGGTGCAGGAGTTATATTTGGAGCAACAGGAGGAGTAATGGAAGCAGCCCTAAGAACTGCTTACTACTTCGTTACAGGAGAAAATCCAGATCCAGATGCATTTAAAGATGTTAGAGGAAGAGAAGGCTGGAGAGAAGCAAGTTTTAATATAAATGGAGCTAAGATTAGGGTTGCTATTGCAAGTGGATTGGGAAATACAAGAAGATTAATAGAAGCCATAAGAAATGGCTCTGTTGAGTATGATTTTGTAGAGATAATGGCTTGTCCTGGCGGATGTGCTGGTGGAGGAGGCCAGCCTATTCACGATGGAGAAGAATTGGCCTATGATAGGGCAGAGGTATTATATGGTTTGGATAAGATAAATATCTTAAGATTTTCACATGAAAATCCATCTATTATAAAATGTTATGAGGATTTTCTGGGAGAACCCTTATCTGAAAAGTCTCATGAGCTTCTTCATACAGATCAAAGAGCTTGGGAATTATGGTAAATTTAAGGCCTCTAAACATGTTTACATGTTTAGAGGCCACTAATAAATAAGGGGGAGTTTTACAGTGAAAAAATTACTTGTATGTCTATTAGCCATATTACTAGCCTTATCAGTAGCTTGTACCAGGGATGAAAATATGGAAGCAGTGGATATAAATGATACTGAAGAAACACTAATGCTTAGATTTTGTTTCCCAGGAGGAGTGCCTTCCTTAACTGTTGCCAAATTGATGAAGGAAAATCCCGTTATAGATGAAAATATTGCTATAGAGTATGAATTCCAATCAACTCCAGATCTATTAGCCTCCAAAGTGTTAAAGGGAGAAGCTGATATTGCCATAGTTCCTTCTAACCTGGCAGCCCAGCTATACAATAAGGATATTCCATATAAATTAGCAGGCACATCTGTCTGGGGAACCTTATATCTTGTTGGTATTGAAGACATTGACAATATTGAAAGCCTAAAGGGCAGTGAAATAACCTCCTTTGGGAAAAATCTGACACCAGACTTAGTTTTTAAATATGTTCTTTCTCAAAATGGCATAGATGTGGATAAGGATATATCTGTTAATTATTTAAGTGCTGCATCAGAAGTAGGCCCCCAATTTATTGGCGGGAAAACAAATTTGGCTGTATTATCGGAACCACAGACTACAAATATATTGATGAAAAAAGAAGATGCCAAAATATTATTAGACTTTAATGAAGAGTGGAGTAAAATTACTGGCAATGAATATGGCTATCCACAGGCCAGTCTAATTATTAAAGCTGATTTAATTGATAATTACAGGGATTTTTTAGACAAGTTTTTGAATCTTTATGAAGAAAACTTAAAATGGATAATGGAAAATCCACAACTGGCAGGGCAATATATGGAAGAATTAGAACTGGGAATGAATAAGGACATAGTGGTAAATGGAATAGGCCGTATGAATATATATCCATTTAGGATTGATGACAGTATAGAATACTATCAAAAGTATTATGAGGTTTTACTTAATTTTGCGCCTGACGTAATAGGAGGACAAATTCCAGATGAAGAATTCTATCTTGAAAGATAAGGAATTTTCTTTACTTTCAAAGTTAATTCTAATAGGCCTATGGGCTTTTTTATCACATGTAATAGATAGGGAAGTTATATTACCATCAATAAAAAGTACCATTATGAGCTTGATAGATATAATTAAAGACCCATATTTTTTAAATGTTATCTTTCATTCCCTGCTTAGAGGTCTATTAGGATTTTTGTTTTCCCTTGTATTGGCCATTGGCCTGGGAATACTTTCTTTCTTTTCTAAATTTATATATAGTTTAATGGTGCCAGTGCTCAATTTTTTAAGCTCAATTCCTACAATGGCCATAATTATACTGGCCCTAATATGGCTTAACCATGAGTTGGTACCTATGTTTGTAGGTTTTATAATGGTATTTCCCATACTATATGAATCAGTTTTAAAGGGCATATTAAATGTAGATAAAAAAATAATGGAAATGGCTAAATTGTACAAGGTGGATAGAGTGAACATAGTTAAGGATATATATATACCCAGCATATTTATTAATTTAAGTTCAGTGCTAACTTCAGCTATTAATATCAATTTAAAAATGGTTATAGCTGGAGAAGTTTTAAGCCAGCCAAAATTCGGAATTGGAAGTAATCTTCAGATGGAGAAAATGTACTTAAATACATCTGGAGTCTTTGCCTGGATAATAATAATACTTGTTATTTCAAAAATATTAGGATATGTGGGTATTGTTTTAAGAAAAATCATTAAGGAAGAAAAGTGGAAGTGATATATTGAAGTATTATATAAGAAATATATATAAAAGCTATGGCTCTTTAAGGGTACTGGATAATATAAGTATAGATTTTAAAAAGAACAAAACAACCTGCATATTAGGTCCATCTGGCTGTGGTAAGACCACCCTTTTAAATATAATAGCTGGTATTATAGAAAAGGATGCTGGAGAGGTCCTGGGCTTTGAAAATGAAGATATTAGCTTTGTCTTTCAAGAGGATAGGCTAATAGAATGGAAAAATGTAAGGGACAATATGGCCTTTGTACTGAAGAAAAAAATGAACAAAAAGGAAATTGAAGTTACCATAGATAGATTTTTAAGTCTGGTTAATTTAAAGGAGTACAAATATTACTATCCAAGAAATTTAAGTGGAGGCATGAGGCAAAGAATAAGTATACTGAGGGCCTTTGCCTACCCTTCAAATATACTTATAATGGATGAACCTTTTAAATCCTTGGATATAAGCAATAAAAAGATAGTCCTTGATTTTTTTAAAGAGCTTAGAAGCCTGGAAAAGAGAACCTGTATTTTAGTCACCCATGATATGGATGAAGCTCTGGATTTGGGAGATACAATTGTTATACTATCAGACAAGCCTACTAGGGTAAAAAGGGTTATAGAAAATCCATATATGGAAAGTGGGGTTGAAGAGGATAAGATTAAGCTGAGGAAAGAAATAGAGGCTGAGTTGATGGGCTAAATAAGACAGGGGAAACATCCCCCTGCCTTGTTCCCACGTCTTATTATTATCAATTTCTTAGTATTTCCTTTGATTTTTCCTCTGCAAACTGATTTGTGTACAACCTATAATAATATCCTCTTTTTTCTAATAATTCCCTATGCTTTCCTTCTTCTACAATTTTTCCATCTTTAATTACCAGTATCCTATCAGCATTTTTTATAGTGGACAATCTATGAGCAATTATGAAACTAGTCCTTCCTTCAAGTATTTTTTCAATGGCACTTTGAATTCTTTTTTCAGTTTCTGTATCAATGGAGGAAGTAGCTTCATCCAGTACAAATAATTTAGGCTTCCTTACAAGGGCCCTGGCAAAGGATATAAGCTGCTTTTCTCCAGTAGATAATAGATCTCCCCCCTGTGCAACTAAAGTATCATAGCCCTTTTCCATATTCATTATAAGGTCATGGCAGTTTAATAACTTACAAGCTTCAATTATTTCTTCATCTGTAACATCTAAATTACCATATCTTATATTGTCCTTTATGCTTCCACTGAACAGATGGGGGGTCTGTAATACATATCCCAAGTTTTCATGAATCCAGTTTTGGGGTAGCTCCTTATAGTTTACATCATCTATTAGAATTTCTCCCTCTGTGGGTTCGTAGAACCTGCACAAAAGGTTTACAATAGTACTTTTACCAGAACCAGTTTCCCCAACTAAGGCTATGGTTTCACCAGGATTCACTATTAAATTAAAATTTTCAAGAACCTTTTCACCATCTTTATAGGCGAAGGATACATTTCTAAATTCTACTTTACCTTTCATTTGAGGCCAAAATTCCCTTTTAGGATTTAGAAGATCTCCATATTTTTCAACAACTTCCTCCTTATCCAGGATATCAGGAATCTCATTAACTAAGGAGAAAACTCTTTCTGCAGAAGCTTGGGCTGCTTGCACTTCAGTTAGGATTATGGCCAATTGTCTAATAGGCTCAAAAAATTGTGCAGAGTAAGATATAAAGGCTACCAAGGTTCCATAGGATATGGCATTGGATGATAGTTTAACTCCTCCAAAATGTAGAGTCAAAGCAGTTCCAATACTGCCTAGTACAATTACTATGGGAATATAGAGTGAGGAAATTATTGTAGTTCTCATGGATGCCCTTTTCATATTTTCAGTAAGGCTGCTGAATTCCTTAAGATTCAATTCTTCCCTTGTTAATGTTTTAGTAGTCATTGCACCTTGAATATCCTCATTATATGAAGCAGTAATTTGTGAGTTTATTTTTCTTACCTGCCTTTGGGACTTAAGAATTTTTCTTTGGAAATAGAAGCTGGCAATGGCTAAAGGAGGCACTACCGAAAGAGTTATTAGGGCAAGTTTAAAATTTAGTCTAAACATGGCTATTACTATAGCCAGCATCATAGTTATGCCCCAAGCAAAATCAACAATGCCCCAGGATATGGTTTCGCTTATTCTGTTTATATCAGAAGTAAGCCTGGACATTAGCCATCCTACAGCCTTTTTATCATAGTATGAAAGGGGCAGGATTTGAAGCTTTTCAAATCCTCTTTTTCTAATACTATAGGACATATTTGTCTCTATTTTTCCAGCTAATAAAATGAACACAAAGGCATTAAAGGCTTGAAATAAAAAGACTAAAAAGAAAACTAAAATAAATTTATCCAATCCTTTTATCGTATTTTTGCTTATAAAATTATCTATAGCATATTTAGAAAAAAGGGGATATATGGCATCTATAAAACCTACAGTAATCATTACCACAAATAATAAAAGGAACTGATTTTTTTGGGACTTAATAAGCTCATAAAAATTTTTCCATATGCCTATATCTATTTTACTATTGTCAATATTATCCATACTGTCACCTCCACTAGGCATCTAAGGCTAGGTCATCGTTAAAATCATCTATGGCATTTTGAATTTCATATATTCTTCTATAGAGCCCTTCTTCTCTTATTAATTCTTCATGGGTTCCCATTTGGGTGATTTCGCCTTTTTCCAATACTATGATCTTATCAGCCTCTGATACTGTAGATATTCTATGGGATATTATTATGGCGGTAGATTTATTTCTTCTTTCTTTAAGAGCTTTTCTAATAGATATATCTGTTTCTGTGTCTACAGCAGACAGTGAGTCATCAAATATTACAATGGGGCTTTCCATTATAATTGTTCTTGCAATGGCCATTCTTTGTTTTTGACCTCCTGATAAGGAAACTCCCCTTTCTCCAACTAATGTATCATAGCCATTTTCAAAGGATTGAATGTCCTTATGGATATTGGCAATATTTGCTGATTCATAAACTTTTTTATCTTTGATTTTTGGATTAAATAGCCTTATATTGTCCTTTACAGTCTTAGCAAATAAATAGGGTTCTTGTAAAACAATGCCTACATTTTTTCTAATCCAAAGCCTATCAATATCCTTTAATTCTATACCATCTATTTTTATGGAACCCTTATCATAATCATAAAGCCGTGCCAATAAGTGAACAAGTGAGCTTTTACCAGAACCTGTAGGTCCTATAATTGCAACAGTTTCACCAGCCTTAATGGAAAATGTAATATTTTTCAGCACTGGTCTATCCTTCTTGTATCCAAAATACACATTTTCAAAGGATATATTTCCCTTAATCTTAGGCTTTTGATGATTTTCCTCCAGTATTTCAATTGGTTCATCAAATATTTCATTAATACGTCTAGTGCTAACTGTTGCCTTTCCCATATCCGTTAAGGTTCTTCCTAATTGGCGTGTTGGCCATACAAGCATATTCACATAGGAGACAAAAGCAACAAAGGTTCCCAGGGATATTTCTCCCCTTACTGCCCATATACTTCCAAAAATCAATACCAGGCCTATTTGGGTGAAGCATATAAAATCTGAAAAACCCCAATAAATGGCCAGCAGCTTCATTAGATTATAGGTTTTATTTCTATAATCCCTATTTTTTTCATCAAATTTTTCTATTTCAAACTTTTGTCTTGCAAAGGCCTTAACCACCCTTACCCCTGTTAAATTTTCTTGTAAAACTGTAGAAAGGACACCATCAGCTTCATCAACTTCCCTAAAGACCTTTTTTACCTTAGTAAAAAAAGCAAAGGCAAAGGTGAATATTAGGGGCAGTGTAGCCATTGATACCAGGGCAAATTTTGTATTAAGTTTAAACATGGTTGTTGCAACAAATAGTATTATAAAAATGGATCCTGCTACTTCTACAAATTGTACTGCAAGAAATCTTCTAATGGTTTCAATATCTGAGGTACATCTTTGAATTAAATCCCCAGTTTCTGCTTTAACATGGTATTCATAAGGTAGCCTTTGAATATGATCGTAGAGGGCATCCCTTATAGACTTAACTGTGTTTTCTGCAGATTTGCTGGATAAAAATCCTTTTAGAAACAAGAAGGCTCCCCTTACAATTGCAACCAATATTATGATAATACCAACAGCCCAAATATTTTCCCTTAAATATAATCTTCCACCTAATATATCAATTATTTTTCTAACCAAACTTGATTCCACCAGCTTATCTCCAATAATAGAGTCTAAAGTAATTGTGATAATAAGAGGAGATATGATTGCAGCTAACTGGGACAAAACAACAAATACCATGCTAAATACATATATTAGCTTTTTTCCTTCCATAAATTTAAGAATAGTTTTTAACTCCTTCATGCTATCCCTCCATTAAAAAAACCATAGATTTTGGATACAATATTCCAACTCCTATGGTTTAGAAAGTCCGCAAAAATGCAATTTTAAAACTATTTTAGGCACAAAAAAACCATAGGTATACGACCTATGGGAAATAAGCTATTAAATTATAAATTAGACATAGGTCGTGTTTTTAAGAGAAATGGAGCTATTAAATTTTCTTTAAGTCTAATTACATTTAATATTGTCATTTTCACGACCTTCTTTCAAAATTTTTTAGCTAATTCTATTATATTTATGAAAAATAAAAAAATCAATATCAATTATATCCTATTCAAACAGGGTGTTTTCCAATTCATCTAAATTTACAATTTTTATTGTATTTTTATCGAAGTCTATTAAGTTATCCTCCTTCATATTTACTAACTCCCTTGAAAGTGAAGGTCTGGGTACATTTAATAATTCTGCCATTTTCTTTCTAGAATAGGGAACAGATATAATAGGGTTTTGTTGTTTTCTATATTCTGACAATAGAAAATTAGCTATTTTCTTTCTTATACTATCCTGAGACAGGTTTGATATCCTTTCGTTAAGCATAAGTATTCTATGGGATAAAAGTCTTACAAAGTTAGTAAGTACCGTTTTATTAAGCATTGCTAATTTAATAATATTTTCCCTTTCTATAAACATTATTTCAGTATCCTCTATTGCACTAATTGTAGCAGGGTAGGTATGTTTTTCAGTAAAAACCAAAGATTCTCCAAACACATTTCCTTCTTTAAAATTATTTATAGTAGTAACCTGCCCTGAAGGAAATATTTTCTGCACTTCTACGCTTCCTTTTAATATAATGCCTAAACTGTTGCATTTGCTACCTTCTATGGCTATAACATTCCCTTTACTGTAGGATAATATTTTATAATTTATCTCCTTTAATATATATAAAATTTCTTCTTCACTTAATCCCGTAAATAATATACATTTCGACAATTGATTTAGATATTTTTTCATACTTTTCCTCCATATGACAAATTACATTTATATATGTATAATTATATTATACATATCTGCTTTTTACAATTTTTTAAAATATCAAAAAAGAATAATCATGTGAATAATTAATTAAAAATGGGTAATAAAAGATAAGGGATATTTATAATTGTTTTTGTAAGTGGAGGGAGTGATATATTTAATGCTGTAATTTACTGCTGCACTTATAAATTTCGATTATTTATAAAAAGTATCATCCTTAATATGTATTATATGTATTGCGAGGCGATTAAATATGAACAAAATATTGTTAATAAACAGATTAAATCCAGATGATGTTTCTGAAGAGCGACATAGGATATTTTTCATGATTGGGGATATGAAGAACCCAGACACGGAAAATAAATTAATAGATGTACTACATAATAGCAATTTAATAGAAGCTCAGGATTTGGTTTTAAAATACAATGGTATTGAATTATATATAACTATTAAAGATATACCTACTATTGTTAAATTACTTTGTGACAACGGATTTTCAATATATGGAGTATATCATCCTTATAATCCTGAGGGATAAAATCTACCCCCTTATTTATTTAATACATTATTTTTTTGTTTGTTTGCATATAAATAATAGATAAGGGGGGAAAATTATGGGCACTAGAATCAAAACAATTATACTGTTATTTATATTAGTATTAATAGTAATAATTATTGGGAATTACATACATGTCTTTTTAATTAAAGGAAGCCATATTAATGAAAATAATCATACCTATGCTGAAGCTAATAATGACTTTGCTATATTAATTGAAGTTGATAAGAAAAGACTGTCAGTAATAGATCTGAAAACCAATGATGTTATAAAAACCTATGCCATAGCAACAGGCAAGGAAGATACCCCAACCCCCTTAGGAACTTTTAAAATAGTAGAAAAAGCTAAATGGGGTGGAGGTTTTGGCTCTAGATGGATGGGACTAAATGTACCATGGGGGAAATATGGCATCCATGGAACTAATAGACCCGGTAGCATAGGTTTTAATGCTTCAGCAGGCTGTATAAGAATGAGAAATAAGGATGTAGAAGAGCTTTTTGATATGGTAGATTATAATACAACTGTTACAATCACCAATGGTAATTATGGACCCTTTGGACATGGATTTAGAAATTTAAGGCCTGGAGACAGGGGAGCAGATGTAGCTGAGGTACAAAAAAGATTAATGATAAAGGGATATTATAAGGGAAGTATAGATGGTATATATGGGGAAGGTATGAAATATGCATTAATTGAATTTTTGAAAAATAATAATATCCCCTTAACAGATACTATAGATAGTGACATATATGAGAAATTAGGTATAATCCTAATGGATTAGCCTATTTTACATAAGTAAAGGCAGGTAGAACCTGCCTTATATATTTTAATCCTATTTAGAAGTTCCTCCCAAGCTTTGTTGTGCCATTTCAACAAGTCTCTTAGTCATATATCCACCAACATAACCATTTTGTCTTGAAGGTAGATTTCCTTTATCTATTGTATTATAGTTTGATAATCCAAGTTCAGAAGCAATTTCTAACTTCATTTGATCTAATGCTTGACGAGCTTCAGGAACTAATATTCTGTTATTATTCTTAGTTGCCATTGTATAGCCTCCCTTCAAATTGTATTGTATTTTAGCTTAATATGAAATTGTAGTAGTATTATGTGTAAATAGAAAAAATATAATCCTTGTAAATTTTAGTAGAACAGGATTGAATATACAAATTTTTAAAAAATTCAAAATATGATATAATGTAATTGGTATAGTAATATTAATATATTTTGCTTTCATAAAATGAAATATAATTAGCATAAAAAGAAAAAAGAACGGAATTCTGCTTTATACTACATTTATGGCAAGTAAACTGAAAATTTAAAACATAAAAAAACATAAATTATGTTGAAAAAAACCTGCATTTATAGTAAACTTAGTTAGAAAACATATAAATCAAAGGGGGGTTTAAAAATGAGCAAGAAAATATTAAAGCTCATAAGTATTTTCTTGGTATTAGCTGTTTTATTTACAGGATGTTCTTCACCAGCAAGTGAAGAAGAACCACAAGAAACATCTGAAGAGACTACCAGTGAAGAAACAGTAGAAACTACTGGTAAAAAGATATTAAGAACAAACAATAGCAGTGAACCAGGTTCACTTGATCCACCACTAGCCCAAGGTACTCATGAATCCTGGATACTAGAAAACTGCTTTGAAGGCCTTATGACCTTTGATGAAAATGGTAATTTAGTTGAAGGTATGGCTGAAAGCTATGAAGTATCAGAAGATGGCTTAACTTATACTTTTAAACTTCGTGACAATATTACCTGGACTAATGGTGATCCAGTTACAGCCCATGATTTTGAATTTTCATGGAAGAGGGCTTTAGACCCAGAGACAGCAGCAAACTACGCGTCCATACTATATTACATAAAGGGAGCAGAAGCTTATAACACTGGTCAAGGCTCAAGGGACGATGTTGGTGTAAAGGCTTTAGATGATAAGACTCTTGAAGTAACTTTAGAAACACCTACAGCATTCTTCCTAGAGTTAACAGCATTCTACACCTATTTCCCAGTTAATAAGAATGTTGTAGAATCTAATCCAGACTGGGCTAAGGATCCATCAACTTATGTATGTAATGGACCATTTAAGTTAGTTGAATGGAAACACAATGACCAAATAATATTAGAAAAGAATCCAAATTATTATAATGCAGATAAGATTAAATTAGATGGTATTGATCTAGATATTTTAGAAGACCAAAATACTGCATGGCAAAAATATCTAGGAGGAGAATATGACCTTCTAGTAGATATTCCAACATCAGTAGTTAATGAACTTAAAACAAAAGGTGATCCTGAACTTGAAATTGGATTACAAGTTGGTACTTATTACTACAATGTAAATCCTGCTGTTAAACCATTTAACAATGCAAAGGTAAGAAAGGCTCTATCAATGGCAATGGACCGTGAAACCATAGTTGAAAAGATAACTATGGGTGGACAAATTGCTGCAGGTGGTGTAGTACCTCCAGGACTTAAGGATGAAAATGGAAATGACTTTAGAGAAGCAGTTGGTAATTTAATTGAATATAATCCAGAAGAGGCAAAGAGATTGTTTGAGGAAGGTCTTGCTGAAGAAGGCATGACTGTTGAAGATTTCAACAATCAAGGTTTTGTACTTCTTTACAATACTTCAGAATCCCACAGAAAGATTGCACAAGCAGTTCAAGAAATGTGGAGAACTACTTTAGGAATAGAAATAGTACTTGAAAATGTTGAGTTCCAAGTAAAACTTGATAGAGAACAATCAGGAGATTATCATATATCAAGGGCTGGATGGATAGGAGACTATATGGATCCTATGACCTTCTTAGATTTATGGTGGTCAGAGAGTGCATTTAATGATGTAAATTACAACAATCCAGAATATGATGCTTTAATAAGGAAGGCAAAATCAACTAATGACCAAAATGTACGTATGGCAGCTATGAAAGAAGCAGAAGTAATGTTAATGGAAGACATGCCAGTAATACCAGTATATTTCTATACACAACCATACGTTGTTAAACCAAATGTAACTGGCATATTCAAAGTTCCAGTAAGATATCCAGTTATAACTTATGCTGATATAACTGGCTAATAAATGATCAATTATAGGCTAAAGAAATTTCAGGAAATCAGGTGGCTATGCCACTTGATTTCCTAAAATTTTAAAGAAGGGGATGAAACATGGCTAAATACATTTTAAAGAGAATTGCATTAGCTATAGTTACCATTTGGGCAGTAATAACCATTACATTTGTACTAATGCACTCAGTTCCAGGAAATCCTTTTGCTACAGAAAACAGGAAAATACCTGAGAATATAATGGAAAACTTAATGAAAAAATATGGTTTAGACAAGCCTAAGAGTGAACAATATATTATGTATTTAAAAAATATTGCTAGATTTGACTTTGGTGAATCAATGAAACAGGATTCTGAAACTGTAAATCAGATAATTGCTAGAGGCTTCCCAGTTTCAGCTCGTTTAGGAGTTCAGGCTATTATAATTGCTTTAATATTTGGTCCTGCTTTAGGGGCAATTGCAGCCCTCTATCAAAACAAGGCTCCTGATTATATTTCAATGATTATATCTATCATTGGTGTATCTGTACCTAGTTTTGTATTAGGGTCATTTTTTGTTCAATTTATAGCTTCTAAGGTAGATTGGATACCTATAAGTGGATGGGGTGAATTTAGGCATACCATATTGCCTTCAATTGCCTTAGCACTAATGCCCCTAGCTCAGTTTGCAAGGTTAATGCGTTCAAGCATGCTGGAAGTTTTGGGACAAGATTATATAAAGACAGCAAAATCTAAAGGAATTTCACGTTTTGCTGTTATCATGAAACATGCCATTAGGAATGCAATATTGCCGGTTGTATCCATATTAGGAACTACCATTTCAAACCTTGTGGCAGGTAGCTTTGTTATTGAGAAAATATTTGGGATACCAGGCCTTGGACAGTTCTTTACCACATCTGTTTTTAACAGGGATTATACTTTAATAATGGGAGTAACTGTATTCTATGCCATGGTATTAATAGCTATGATGTTGCTAGTTGATGTTGCTTATACATTAATCGATCCAAGGATAAGGCTTACTAAGGAGGGACATTAAAATGGACCACACAGCTTATACAAAGGATATGTTCGAGAAAGTAAAAAGGGATGAGTACCATGCTGACAGAATAACCCGTCCCACCATCAGCTATTGGGCTGACGTATGGCGTAGATTAAAAATGAATAAATTGGCTATGACTGGTCTTGTAATACTTATTATAATTTTTATTATGTCTATTTTGGGACCCTATATAAGTAAATTTGACTACCGTGAACAGGATTGGGATAAAATTAACCTTAGACCTAACAAGGAATATTGGTTTGGTACTGATGAATTAGGTAGAGATTTATTTAGTAGAGCCTGGTTAGGAACAAGGTATTCTTTATTAATTGGAGTTGCTGCAGCCTTAATTGATTTTGGTATTGGTATACTTTACGGAGGAATTGCAGGCATGGCATCTCCTAGGTTAGACGCTATTATGATGCGTATAGCAGAGGTTGTATATAGTATACCCTATATGCTGGTAGTAGTATTAATATCAGTAGTATTTTCAGATGCAGGTTCTGGTACTTCCATGTTTGTCCTTATACTTGCTATGACTATTACTGGATGGGTGCCAATGGCCAATTTAGTAAGGGGACAAGTACTTGCACTAAAGGAATATGAATATTCTTTAGCTTCCGAATCTTTAGGCGCATCAAAGGGCTGGATATTGAGAAAGCATATCATACCAAATAGCTTTGGACCTATTTTGGTAAATGTAACCTTAACAGTTCCCAGAGCTATTTTTGCAGAGGCCACTTTAGGTTTTATGGGATTAGGGTTGCAAGTGCCAAAACCAAGCCTTGGAACCTTGGCTAATGATGGATTGGCAGTAATGCCAATAGGTATTTTTTATCAGATTTTAATTCCATCTATACTTATTTCATTTATAATGTTTTCCTTTAATGTACTTGGTGATGGTTTAAGGGATGCACTAGACCCAAGATTACGTCAATAGAAAGAGGTGGAAGTATGGGAAAGCTATTAGAAGTAAAAGACTTAGCCGTATCTTTCCAAACTTATTTTGGTGAAGTTGAAGCAGTACGTGGAATTAGCTTTCATGTAGATAGGGGAGAAACTGTAGCTTTAGTAGGAGAGTCTGGTTGTGGGAAGAGTGTTACAGCAAATTCTATAATGAAACTTCTTCCTATGCCACCTGCCTTTTACAAGAGTGGACAAATTTTTTTTGAAGGTGAAGATATAGTTAAGAAGAGTGAAAAAGAAATGCAGAAAATCCGTGGCGATAAGATATCTATGATCTTTCAGGATCCTATGACTTCATTAAATCCAACTATGAAGGTTGGGAAGCAAATAGTTGAAGGAATAATAAAACATCATGGCTTAAGTAAAGATGAAGCTAAAAAGAAGGCAATAGAGATGCTGGATTTAGTAGCAGTCCCTCAACCTGAAAAGAGGGTAAATCAATATCCCCATGAGTTTTCAGGAGGTATGCGCCAAAGGGTTATGATTGCCCTTGCCATGGTATCTAATCCAGAGCTATTAATTGCAGATGAGCCTACTACAGCATTGGATGTTACAGTTCAGGCGCAAATATTAGACCTTATGAAACAAATCCAAGACAAATATGGTACTTCTATTATTTTAATTACTCATGATTTAGGTGTTGTTGCAGATATGAGTGACAGGGTTATAGTAATGTATGGAGGAAAGCTTATGGAAGAGGGAACCACTCATGAAATATTTAAAAATCCGAAGCATCCTTATACAAGAAAACTACTGGATAGTGTACCCAGATTAGATATGGATAGATCTGAGTCTCTACATTCAATTGCAGGGACTCCACCTGATTTATATAAACCTCCTAAAGGTTGCCCATTCTTTGAAAGATGCGACGAGGCAATGATCATATGTAAGGATCACATGCCAGAGAAAGAATATCATACAAATTCACACTATAGTTGCTGTTGGTTAAACCATCCAATGGCAAAGGGTGCAACTGAAGGGAGTGAAATATAATGGCAGAACCTTTAATTTCCGTTAGAAATTTAAAGAAATATTTTGATGTTGGACGAGGGAAAACACTGAAAGCTGTAGATGGAATTAGCTTTGATATATATCCAGGAGAGACCTTTGGCTTAGTAGGAGAGTCTGGATGTGGAAAGTCAACAGCAGGAAGAACTATAATTAGATTATATGAACCAACAGATGGAGAAGTTATTTTCAATGGAGAAAATATTTACCAGCTATCCCGTAATGAAATGAATAGGATAAGGCGAAATTTTCAAATGATATTTCAGGACCCTTATGCTTCACTAAATCCAAGGATGCCCGTTGAAGATATAATAGCAGAACCTTTAGACATACACAAGGCTTACAAAAGTAATAAGGAGCGTCGTGATAGGGTAATAGAGTTGTTAAAACTTGTTGGATTAAATGAGGAACATGCTCAACGCTTCCCCCATGAATTTTCTGGTGGACAGCGTCAAAGAATTGGAATTGCAAGGGCCCTTGCCTTAAATCCTAAGTTTATAGTCTGTGATGAGCCTATATCAGCATTAGACGTGTCCATACAGGCTCAAATTGTTAACCTTTTGAAGGAATTACAGAAGGATTTAGGACTTACTTATTTATTTATTGCCCATGATTTGTCAATGGTAAGATATATATCAGACAGGGTTGGAGTTATGTATCTTGGACATATGATGGAGCTGGCTACTTCTGAGGAGCTGTACAGTGAACCAATCCACCCATATACGCAGGCACTACTTTCTGCAATACCTATTCCAGATCCAGAGGTACAAAGGAACAGACATAGAATAATCCTTGAAGGGGATGTTCCAAGTCCAATTGACCCAAAGGATAATTGCAGGTTTGTAGACAGGTGTAGATTTGCAACAGATAGGTGCAGGAAGGAAGTCCCAGAGTTTAGAGAGATTAAAAAGGATCATTTTGTTGCCTGTCATAGAGCTGATGAAATCATAAAAGGGACAATAAACTAGACTGAAACCAATTGGTTTCAGTCTTTTTTTATGTATCAAATGCTTATCTTTAACATAATATGTACTGTGGAAAAAAATAAGGGGAGGGTTAAAAATGGATTATGGTTATTATGACAGAAACAGGCGTATGGAATTAGCTAGGGCTTATGTACCTTTTC
>JAAYHM010000116.1 GCA_012735405.1 Tissierellia bacterium
ATGGCAATTGGAGCCTATACTGTTGCAATTCTTACCATATCACCAGCAAATAAGGAAATGAACTACTTTTTAGAGCCTATAGTACCCTTTTTAGCCGATGTAGAGTGGAGTTTTTTACCTGCCCTTATAATGGGAGGCATACTTGCAGCTATTTTTGGATTTTTAATAGGGGCGCCAGTATTAAGGCTTACTGATGACTATCTAGCCATAGCCACTTTAGGCTTTGCTGAAATAATAAGGGTTGTTTTTACCAATACCCAATCCTTAACCAATGGAGCCTTGGGCTTAAAGGCTATTCCCAAGTTTTCTACCATCCTGTGGAGCTGGATAGTTGCCTTCTTATCCATTGTATTTATGGTCTATCTGATAAGGGGTAGTTACGGCAAAGCTTTTATAGCCATAAAGGAGGATGAAATAGCAGCCAGATCCATGGGTATAAACCTATTTAAGCATAAGGTTATGAGTTTTACCTTTTCTTCCTTCATGGCTGGTATTGCTGGCGGACTTATGGCAACCCATCTGGGAACTATAGACCCTAATATGTTCAGAATTGCCCTAACCTTTAATATAATCCTCATAATGGTTTTAGGCGGAATAGGAAATATAAATGGTACTGTAATTTCTGCAATAATTGTTACTGCCTTTATGGAAATTTTAAGATTCCTGGACAGTTCCATTGATTTAGGCTTTATTAAGCTTCCAGGTATTCCAGGAATGAGAATGGTTATATTTTCCATAATACTCATGCTAGTGGTAATAGTTAGAAAGGACAGATTATTGAAGGAAAACTAAAAAGGATGTGAATTTTACATGCTTAAGATAGAAAATATGACAATGAGATTTGGGGGAGTTGTAGCTGCAAATAAATTTAATGCCCATATTAAAAAGGGACAAATAGTTGGCTTGATAGGTCCCAATGGTGCAGGCAAGACCACCATATTTAATGTGGTTACTGGAGTATATAAGCCAACAGAAGGTAAGGTTATATTTAATCCAGGAGACAAGGAACATGACATAACGGGAATGGCACCTGATGAAATAGCAAAGCTGGGAGTGTGCAGAACCTTTCAAAATATAAGACTTTTTAAGGATATGACCGTACTTGATAATGTTTTTATTGGTAATCATTTAAGGATTAAATCCAATGTGTTTTCATCCATAATAAGGATTCCAAGCTATAGAAAAGAAGAAAGGGAGATGTTTGAAAAGTCCCTTTATTTGTTGGATAGGGTAGGTCTCCTGGATGAAAAGGATGAAAAGGCCCATTCCCTTCCCTATGGTAAGCAAAGAAGGCTGGAAATAGCCAGGGCCTTGGCTACAGAACCAAAGCTCCTTTTACTGGACGAGCCGGCAGCGGGTATGAACCCTCAGGAGAGCAAGGAGCTGATGGACTTTATATTAAATATTAAGGATGAGTTTGATCTAACAGTATTTTTAATAGAGCACCATATGGATGTGGTAATGGGAATATGTGAGGATATACTGGTACTGGATCACGGTGAGCTAATTGCCCAGGGAGACCCTGAAACTATACAAAAAGACCAAAGGGTTATAGAGGCCTATTTGGGGGTGGATTAGATGCTGGTAGTGGAGAATTTACACATTAACTATGGTGGTATAAATGCAGTAAGGGGCATAAATCTGACAATAGAGGACAATAAGATTGTAACCTTAATTGGTGCCAATGGAGCTGGTAAATCTTCAACCTTAAGGGCCATAATGGGCTTGGTAAAGAAGGCTCAGGGAAAAGTAATGTACAATGATGAAGATATAACAGGCCTGCCTACTGCCGATATAGTTAAAAAGGGCATAGTCCTGGTACCAGAGGGAAGACATGTATTCCCAAATCTTACTGTGGAGGAAAATTTAATACTAGGGGCCTATACCATTGACAATAAGGATGAGATTAAGAAAAATATGGAAGCTGTATATAATATATTCCCCAGGCTCAAGGAAAGACATTGGCAGAAAGCTGGCACCCTGTCTGGAGGGGAGCAGCAGATGCTGGCTGTTGGAAGGGCCTTGATGGTTAAGCCAAAGATACTTATGATGGATGAGCCCTCCCTAGGCCTTGCACCCATTTTAGTAAACGAAATATTCGATATAATAAAGCAAATAAATGAACAGGGAAACACCATACTGCTGGTGGAACAAAATGCAAAGAAGGCCTTGGAAATAGCTCATTATGGCTATGTTTTGGAAACAGGAGAGCTAAAGCTTGAAGGAAGCGGCCAGGACCTTCTTAACGACAGCAGAGTCCAGGAAGCCTACTTAGGAGAAGCAAGGGGGAAAAATTGAGGCAGACCTTTAGGTCTGCCTTATTTATTTGTAACTTTACTGTAACTATTTGAAAATTCAAAACAGATATAATAATGGTAGGATATGTAAACA
>JAAYHM010000117.1 GCA_012735405.1 Tissierellia bacterium
GAACTATCTTATTTGCTCCTGTACTCTTGGCTACAGGAACTAGGTTAGCTATTTGAACAACTGGTATACCTGCACGCTCTATTTCTTTTACCATTGTTGCACCGCAACGTGTACAAGTACCTCAGGTTGAAACTAATATAACCCCATCTACTTGCCCTTCTTTTAGGTGTTCTACTATTTCTCTTGCCATTCTGGCAGCTTCACCCTGGGTTGTTCCTGTACCAACTGTTGTATAGAAGTATTCATGTACCTTACCTATTTTTCCTTCTTTTTCATAGGCCCTTAGGGCATCTAAAGGTACAATTACATTAGGATTTTGGTTAGCAACCATTGGGTCAAAGCCAGCATGGATTGTTTTAAATACTCCTGCTTCCAATCTTTCCATATTAGAAATATCATATTTACCCCATCTGGTTGCTGAAGCTGATTGAATCCTATCTGGGTTATCTACAGGTACTATACCACCAGATGTAACTATGGCAATAGTAGCCTTTGATAAATCCTTAATTGGTGGAGCAATTGGCACAGTATCTACAGGTGGTATTGGTAACTCTGTCTTAAAGGGTTCTCCATTTAATTTCTTCAGTAGCATATCAACAACCCTGTCAGCAGCAGTAACTGGAGGATCTAGCCAAACTTGACGTCTTAAACCCCTTCCAAAATAGCCTTCTTCTTCAGCAGATAGTAAGGTTTCTCCCTTTACTATTTTTTTGCCAAAGTCAGCCATCTTCTTTATATCTTCCCTCATGGCTGCTGCACTTTTTCCACCTTTAAATATATAGATGTCTTTACGGAACATTTCTACTCCTGGATTTTCTTCATTCATTGATGATATTACAGGAACATTAAATTTCTCACTAACAGCCTTACCTATATTTCCACAGGCAACACCATATCTACCTGCCCTAAAGGCTGGTCCTGCAAAGAATATGTCAAATTCCTTATCCTCTAAAAATCCTAGTATTGTATTTACAGCCTCTTCTGTATTGGAACCCATATAGTTGTCTCCACAAATAATGGTATGGGTAACCTTAATATCTTCTCCCAATTGTTTTTGCAGCTCTATTGCTGGCCCTACTAATCCTTCCCTTATTTCAGGAGCAAAATCAGCTTCCTCTTCACCACCAATTTGTCCGAAAAATTGATTTATATAAAGTATTGCTTTCTTCATTAGAGCACCTCCTTTAAAATTCTTTTACTGTTTTAGTTGACCAACCAACTACCTGATCTCCACAGAACATGGAGTTGTTTTCCATGATAATGGAACCATCTTCCCTTACTGAAGGTCCTAGGACTTCATCTCCCCACCATCCTCCAGCAAATCCGTCTCTTGCCAAGGATTCTAATTCTCCAATCACAGTTTCCATTGGTGGAAGTTCTATTAACTGAGAAACATCTCCAGTTGAAACAATAGCATCTGCCTTTGGATCCATAGTTACTAATGGTTGAGATCTACCATCCCTACCTGTACATTCTGGTGTTAGTCCCACAGTTTTAATTCCTGCATCTTCCAAGGCTACAATACAAGCTATAAAGTCAGCATCTGGGTTTCCATATCCTTCTTCTGCAACGATTGCACCATCGGCACCTAAGGATTTTGCTATTTGTGCAACTAGTAATGCTGATCTTTCTTTTTGGTCTAGGGCTACATTTAAGTTAGAAGCTATAACTCCTAGGAAATTTAATGTTTTTCCGTGTTCTTTGTATAGCCTTCTTATAACTGGGAAGTTTTGAATATCATATGTTGACCACTTGGATGAACTAGGCATGAAACTACCTGATATTACCGCGCCATCCAATATTTCATTTGGATGCATAAAGGTTGGTAGCATTCTGTTTGTATCCCATCCATATACTAAATCATTATAGCCTAATTCCTCCATTTGGGATTGGAATTGTAATACTAGTACCACTGAAGGTAAATCGTTTTCCTGCTTAGTACGCTTAACAATTGGTTCCAATTCAAACACTTCCAATTCTTCTGGCTCTAGATCCTTTACGCAGGAACCTATATATTCAGCCAATCTCATACCAGCCCATCTTAAAACCCTATTTTTCTTTTGCTGTTCTCTTTTTTCAAATTCTTCATCTGTATCAGCAACTAGTACTATATTCTTTAGCTGTGAATAATAGGTATATTTAGCTCCTTCTCCACTCATGTCTATAAGGCCGTCTTGGAATCCACCCCAATGTTTTCCTACAACTAATACGCTACAATCCTTTAAGGCATGGGTTCTACCATTACCTGCCTGCATCAAATCTCCTGTAACTCCTGGGAATACTGGACCTCCGTCAACTCTTACCCTTGGTTCAATGGCTTCCTTAACTGGTACCAATCTTACCCTATCTCCTGGTTTTACTATGTGTAAATCTGCATCAGTTATGTGTTCATCTTCCATTACTACCTTTAAAGCCTCTTCCTTATTAATGGTTAAAATTCCATTGGAGTAAGAGGTTTCCTCTCCAAAGACTATGTCCTTAACATAAAAATTACCTAACTCAAGTCTCATATTTACACTCCTTTCTTTATTGTAATAAGCATTGTTTAAAATTATTTACAATGTTTATTGATAGATTAAATTTATGAATACTTTTCTTGTATTAAGTTTTTATATAGTGTTAATTTTATGATAACATAATCATGATTATATTTCAATCGTGATTATAAAATTTTTCAAAAATTTTTTTCTCCATTGTAATAGATAAATTAATATATTATTATTATTATAACCACCTAAGCTGCAAATATACCTATCAAATCTAATAGTCAATACAGAAAGGATGTTATATATGGACAACATAAGTATTAGAAAAAAAAGAATAATGACTTATTTTATAGACGCTGCTGATGAA
>JAAYHM010000002.1 GCA_012735405.1 Tissierellia bacterium
ATTATACCCCGTTTTATATTAAGCTGCCATATATATAGATTTCTATGGTAGCTTCCCCAATAAGAAGTTTATTAAAAGTTGATTAAATTAGTACAATATTACCACTCAATTTTAATAAAAATTAAAGAGCCTTAGCTCAATGGGATATTGAACTAAGGCTTAATACAAGACTATTCAAACAAGTATGCCTATTTTTCATAATCCACTTTTACTTCCTTTTCTTCTAAATATCTGGCAAGGGCATATAGTAAATCAGATAACCTATTTACATATTTTATAAGCAATGGGTCAATATCTTCCTGGGAACTTAAGGTAATTATCCTTCTTTCTGCCCTTCTGCATATAGTTCGGCAAACATGAAGATAACCAGATTTAATGCCTGAACCGGGAACTATAAAACCTGTAGGATTGCCAATTTTATTCATATACTCATCTATTTTACCTTCTAAAAATTTAATATCATCCTCCACTATACGGTACTTTATTTTGCTCCCATCTTCAGTTGCCAAATTAGAAGCCACAGTAAAAAGCTTGTTTTGGATTTCCTCTATTAGATTATATATTTTTTCATCCTCCATATAATTTTTTGAAAGTCCCAAAAAAGATACCAGCTCATCAATGGTACCATAGCTTTCAACCCTTATGTGATCCTTTGGAACCCTTTTGTTGTCAAATAAGCTTGTAGTGCCCTTGTCACCACCTCTTGTATATATGCTCATAAGCTACCCCCCCTTATATACTATCTATTATCTTCATTATATCTAAAAGAATAAATGTTTACACATATTTTGTGTATTTTAATTATTTTTGGGTAATTATTAACAGAGTGCTAGTTTAAATATTAACTAAAGAATAATAGTATTAAAGGGGGTTATAATATGAAAAAGATAGGAGATTTATATCAAAGTGGAGATTGGAAAGGGGAAAAACACGTTCCTGTAATTCATGCACCAGACAAGGTTAAAAAAGGTGACCTAATAGAAGTAAATGTAAACATTGGAGAAGAAATACCCCATCCAAACCTACAAGAGCACTACATAGCTTGGATTAAGCTATATTTCCATCCAGAAGGAGCCAAATTCCCAGTAGAGGTAGGCACCTATGAATTTGATAGCCACGGAGAACAGGGAGTTTTCACTGAACCCTATGTAGTAACAAGATTTAAGGCAGAAAAATCTGGAACCCTATATGCAACAAGCTACTGCAATATCCATGGCCTATGGGAAAATAGCAAAGAATTAATTGTAGAGGACTAAAAGTCCTCTATTTTTCTACCTTGACAATATTTGCATAATATATTAATATACTTTTGAAAATAATTGAAAATATTTGACTATGAAGGATTAAAGTAGCCTAATTATGGTTAAATGACAGAGAATAGGCCATGGGTGAGAGGTCTATAACCTAATAATTAGGCGAAGTACGAATCTGGAGTCCAATAGGAAACTATTGCGCTTATCACCCGTTAAGTGATTAGAGGCCTATGGCGAATTAAGGTGGTACCACGGGTATCTTCTCGTCCTTAAAGGAGAAGGTACCTTTTTTAATATAAAAGCATAAAAATAGGAGGGAAACACAAATGGCTAATGTATATGATGTACTTTTAGAAAGAGGATATATAGACCAGGTTACCTATGAGGATGAACTTAGGGAACTACTGGAAAAGGAACAAGTAACCTTCTATATAGGTTTTGATGCCACTGCTGATAGTTTAACTTTAGGCCATTTTATCCAAATAATGGTAATGATGCACATGCAAAGGGCAGGCCATAGACCTATTGCTCTACTGGGTGGAGGTACTACTATGATAGGGGACCCCTCTGGTAGAACGGATATGAGAAAGTTACTTACCAAGGAAGAAATTGACCGTAATGCAGAAAAATTCAAGGAACAATTTGAAAGATTCTTAGACTTCAGTGATGGTAGGGCCATTATGGATAATAATGCCAACTGGCTTTTAGATTTAAACTTTTTAGAATTCATGAGAGAAGTTGGTGTCCATTTTTCTGTAAACTATATGCTTACACTGGATAGCTATAAAAACAGACTGGAAAAAGGACTAACCTTCTTTGAATTTAGCTATATGCTATTACAATCCTATGACTTCCTGCATTTATATAGAAAGTACAATTGCAAGCTTCAAATAGGCGGCAGCGACCAATGGTCCAACATATTGGGAGGATATGAACTAATTAGAAAGCTAGAGAAGGATAAAGTTTATGCCATGACCTTAAAACTACTTACTACTGCCTCTGGGGAAAAAATGGGTAAAACAGCCAAAGGAGCCATCTGGCTGGATCCAAATAAGACCAGTCCTTACGAAATGTACCAATACCTGCGCAACACAGATGACAGGGATGTGGAAAAATTCCTGGCACTGTTAACCTTCCTTCCAATGGATGAAGTTAAAAGGCTTGGTTCCTTAGAAGGGGCAGAAATAAACAAGGCAAAAGAAGTATTAGCTTTTGAGGTAACTAAATTAATTCATGGTGAAGAAGAGGCAACAAAAGCCCAACAGGCTGCAAGAGCCTTATTTGCTGGTGCTGAGGAAGAAGGCTCTATACCCTTTACTGAATTCGATAAATCAACCTTTGAAAAGGGAATAGGCATATTGGAGCTTCTAAAGGAGGTAGGCCTGACTAAGTCCAATAGTGAAGGAAGAAGATTAATTGAACAAAATGGAATATCAATGAATGATGAAAAGGTAAAAGAAGTTGATAGGATTGTAAACCTAGATGATTTTAGCCATGGAAAATTAATGTTGAGAAAGGGTAAAAAAGTATATCATCAGGTAAGGATAAAAGGGTAAAAATACAGGTTCCTATAAAAGGACCTGTATTTTTATTATTGCCATAATTTTGAAATTCTTCCATCCATTGTGGGTTTATTTAACATATATTTAATGTTATACTCCTAAATATCCATTACTTGAAAGGAGGATAGATTAACACAATTAATCTGAGACCTTAAAAGGAGGAATAAATATGAAAAATGGTAAAAAAATACTACTATTATTAATAGCCATATTAATATTATCCACATCAGTAGGACATGCTCAAGGCTTTAAATATTCAGTTAAAACAATTGTAAGTGAAGGAAATGGAAACTATGTAATCAAATATGGTAATATATCAGACAAATACTTAAATAGCAGACTAAATAACATACTATCCCAATTAAGACTAATTTGGAATATTGATGATATAGAAGAAACCCAAGAGCCAAAAGAAGAACCACAAAGACCAGATAATCCACAGCCTCAACCAGAGGAACCAAAGGAAGAAGAACCACAAAGACCAAATAATCCACAAAAACCTGAAGAACCTAAGGAAGAACCAACTACACCAATAGAACCAGGCAATAGTTCTGTCAGTGCCATTGAAAGGGAAGTAGTTAGACTGGTAAACATAGAAAGGCAAAAAGCTGGACTAGCTCCCTTAACCTTAAGTGCAGAACTATCCAAGGTTGCCAGAATTAAATCACAAGATATGGCAGATAAAAACTACTTTAGCCATACTTCTCCAACCTACGGAGATCCTTTTGAAATGATGAGAAGCTTTGGTATTAAATTTGGATATGCAGGAGAAAACATAGCTAAAGGTTATAGGAGTGCTGAATCTGTAATGAATGGCTGGATGAATTCCAGTGGCCACAGGGCAAATATATTAAATCCAAACTTTAAGACTATTGGTGTGGGTTATGCAGAGGCTAATGGTACTACTTATTGGACACAAATGTTTACTGACTAATAATGTAGTATAAATAAAAGGAAGTTAGACTCAAAAGGAGTTCTAACTTCCTTTTATAATATCTATGAAGTGCTTGGTTATCCTAGCTGTATATCCCCATATTATATAATCCTTATATTTATAAAAATATACAGAATGCTTCCCTATTCTCCACTTATAATTTTTACCATTAGGTATTAGATTATAGGGAAAATCATCGCTAATAACAGGATCCAAATCTACATAATATAGTTTTGGAGGATTTTCTATAAAGAAATCCACTGGAACTGTAAATATATGGTCTACCTCATCTAAATTTGGACTTATGCTATTTACATCTATATTTTCTATAGTAGCTAAAAAGGAATATATAATGGTATTATCACGGGTGACTAAATAATCTAACTCCCCTATTATATTAATCTTTTCCTTATCTATATTTAATTCTTCCATGGTTTCCCTTACAGCAGCTTCCTTGTAGCCTTCCCCCTCTTCCACCTTGCCTCCTGGAAAGGATATTTCACCAGGCTGCCTTTTTAAACTATTGGATCTCACTTCATATATTAGTTGCCAATTACCCTCAATGTTAATTAAAGGCAAAACAACTGCATATTCCTTTTTAATATCCAAAGGTCTAGGCTCTCTTCCCTTTACCCTATTAATTATATTTTTTATATCTATCATTTAATCCCTCCAAGGATAAATATAAGGGACTTACTTGTCCCCCATATTATTATAATAGACATTTTTTTCATTGAAAAACTTTTACACTATCGGTTATTTCCACTTTCATCATACAATACCTGGTCCAGGACTATCACTAAAGATAATATAAAGGCATGATCTTCCCCTTCTAATATTTCTACATAATAGGTATCTGAAAGAGAAAACCACTTTTTACTTACCCAAGCTATAGGCCTGCCATTATTTAATATGGTAAAATCATGTGCAAACACATCCCCATCTATAGTAAAATCCCCATATTGGCTTTCTATAGTAAATCTTGGTTTAAATAGGGTCAGCTCCTTTTTTACCCTGGCAAGTAACCTATCTCCCCTATATATATTGTATTCTGGTAAAAGTCTCCATATTTGCTGCTCAATATATATAAGCTCCCTGCCATCTAAATCATATATCCTTAGCTTATCCCCCAGGGAAAATAGCTGGCCTTCTACCTGAAATTTATCACTTCCATCTTCATCTTGAATATTGAACCTATCTGCAAATGAGAATATTCTTTCCCTAACTAAGTATTTCATAGCCCACCTTCTTTCACAATTATACCTATATTATAATATATAAAGGATTTACTATCTATACAGATTAATATAAAGTAAACAATAATAAGGGCTTTAATAAAAATACATTGCATTAATCCATTTTCAGTAAAAAATACAGTCCATTACCCTTTCGCCCAGGGATAACTTCTACAGCTCATTTAGGTAAAATGCTTAAATTGGCAAACTGGCCATGCTTCCCAAAGGGACTAGGGGTATTATCACCATCCCAGGCAGGAGAATTTTTCAAAAGATTCTTCCTCAATTGGCTGAAAGTTATAGACCTAGGCTGCAAATATAATCTCCTTGTATTTTTTGCTGAATATATGTATGGTTTTTATTAATACTTAATCTTATATTTATGGTAAAATATGATTAAAAAACAAAGGAGTAGTATTATGAAAGGCAGAAAATCTTGGAATGAATATTTCATGGAAATAGCTGAAATAGTTGCAAGCCGCTCTACCTGTGACAGGGCTGAAGTTGGCTGTTTAATTGTAAATGATGACAACAGGATTGTATCTACTGGATACAATGGTTCCATTTCCGGCAACCCCCACTGCAATGATGTAGGACATGTTATGAGGGATGGCCATTGTATTGCAACTATACATGCTGAAATAAATGCTCTTATATACTGTGCCAGGGAAGGCATTGCTGTAAAGGGGTGTAAAGTTTATGTAACCCACTTCCCTTGCTTAAACTGTACAAAGGCCCTTATACAGGCTGGTATTAAAAAAATATATTATAGAAATGACTACAGGGTGGATGAATATGCATTAGAACTGCTTAAAAGAAATAAGGTGGAAATAGAAAAGATATAAGAGGGTCCCTAGACCCTCTTATATATCTAGAGCTTCTTTAGCTAATTTATCTGCTTCCTCATTGTATTTATTTCCTGCATGGGCTTTTACCTTGATAAACCTTACATTTAATTTATCCTTAATGGAATCATAATAGGCCCTATACATTTTGGTACCATATTTATTGGCCTTCCATTCGCCTGTAGCCCATTTTTCTATGCCCATATAATCATAGTATAGAAAAAGGGTATCCTTACCCCTTTTAAGGGCCTCTTCCATGGCAACCATCGATCCCTTAATTTCTCCTGCCACATTTCTCATTTCTACTAACTTAGGATCATCATCCCTTTCTGAAAAGGTAAATTTACCATCCTTTGAAAAGAGCACCACTCCATAGCCATATATTTTACTTTCATTATCATAGCTTCCATCAACATAGGCAATTGCTTCATTTTCCTTTAAGTCATCTATGTCTTTGTCCCCTTGTATATCACTGTCTCCCTTTATGAATTCCAAGGCTTCTTCATAGCTGGAAAACTTTTTATAAGCTGCATTTGGATAGCCCTTAACCTGTTCTTCACATTCTTTCCATGTATTAAAGACCCCTATTTGTCGTCCATTCTTTACTGCATAATAATTCTTTGCCATTTCCTTCCTCCATCTTAAATAATATTGCAGCCTAAGGTATTTTTAGCTTCCTTGAGGGCAAATCTATGGGCTTCTTCATCAAAGGTAGCCACTCCCTTTTCATATATATTTACTTTATATCCTAAATTTCTTCCATCTGCTGCAGTATATAGGACGCAAATATTTGTACATACCCCCACCAGATATATCTCATCCACATTTTTCTCCCTTAAATACAGATCCAGATCTGTGCCAAAGAAACCACTATACCTTCTCTTTTTAATTATTTTATCTCCTTCTTGAACATCAATACCATCAACTATTTGGCTGCCAAATTCTCCTGCAATGCAATGGGGTGGGAACATATCAAACTCCTTGTCATCTTTTTCATGGTTATCACATAAAAATACTACCGAATAGTTATTTTCTCTGAATTCCTTTATTTTTTCATTTATAAAATCTACTATTTCTTCTGCCTGCTCACCAGAATATAAGGCTCCGTCCTTAAGTATAAAATCATTAAGCATATCAACTACAATTAAAGCCTTCATCCTTAAACCTCCTTTCTCTTTCAATTAAATATTATCATTTTTACTGCAAATATTAAATATATTTTAGTAATCCTTAAAATATCAGCCAGTTTATACATGCTGGTTTAATGGTATAATAAGAGAGTAAGCTATCTACAAGACGGATTATAAGGAGGTATATTTATGGATATAAGTTTAATAGGGGTTCCAGTAAAATACGGTGCAGACAGGGAAGGGGTTCAATATGCACCACAGAAGCTAAGGGATATGGGTATTGTAGATGTAGTAAGGAAATATAAAAAGAATGTATATGATTTTGGAAACCTTTATATACCTCAAGTACCCGAATCAGAAAAGTATGGTTCTCATAAAAAAATAAAATATTTAAAATTAATAGAAGAAATGAATAATAACTTAGCCCATTTAGTATACAGCGCCTTGTGTTCCAATAGCTTCCCCTTCATCTTTGGAGGAGACCATTCCCTAGGACTAGGAAGTATTTCAGGTGCCAGCAGGTTTTTTGACAAGCTGGCTGTCGTATGGATAGACGCCCATGGAGATATAAATACCTTTGAGACCTCTCCTTCCGGCAATTCCCATGGAATGGTTTTAGGTGCAGCCTTGGGAGAAGGTCATAAAAATTTAACCAATGTCTATTTTGAGGGTCAAAAAATTAAGGCAGAAAATACCTTTATTTATGGTGCCAGGGACTTGGATGAAGGTGAAGTTAAATTAGCAGAAAAATTAAATTTAAACTTATATACAATGGATACAATAAGAAAAGAAGGCCTTGATAAAACCTTGGAAGATATAATAGAAAAACTGAAGGAAAGTAAGGTTGATGGAGTCCATATAAGCTTTGATATAGATTCCTTGGATAAAAAGTTGGTGCCAGGTACAGGTACCCCTGTGGATGGAGGATTTACTATTGATGAGGTTAAGAAAATACTTAAGGGCCTTCTGCAAACTAAAATGATAAGATCCATGGATTTTGTGGAATTAAATCCTAAGCTTGATGAAAAAGATTTAACTGCCAAATTATGTATTGAATTAATAGATTGGATTTTTAAGCATATGTAAAAGGGGTATAAAAACATTGATAATTATACAGGGGAGTGGTTTTATTGAAGGTATTGAGTACCTTTAAATTTACAGAAGAGGAATTTGAAAGCTTAGAAAAGCTCGGATATGAAGTAGTATACAAGGACGAAAAAAATGTAGAATTTTCTCATGATATAGAGGATATAGACATACTGGTTACCTTTGACTGCTTTAGTAGGATGGATATAGATATGCTGCCTAATTTAAAATGGATTCAACTATTAAGTGCAGGAATTAATCAGGTCCCCAAGGATAAGGTAGAAAAAAGAAACATATTATTAACTAATGCCAGAGGTGTCTACAGCATTCCAATTGCAGAATGGATTGTACTTAAGACTCTGGAAATGTTTAAAAACAGCAAGGAGTTTTATGAAAAACAGAAAAATAAAATATGGAAAACAAATACCCGCCTACTAGAACTTTATGGGAAAACCATAGGCTTTGTAGGTACTGGTTCTATAGCCCAGGAAGCTGCTAAAAGATTTGAAGGCTTTGGTGTAAATATAATTGGAATAAATACAAGGGGCAGGGAAGTGGAACACTTTCACAAATGCTACAGTATAGATAAACTGAAGGAAGTAGTCAAAAAATGTGATGTCCTTGTTATAACAGTCCCCTATACTGATGAAACATATCACCTTATAAATAAGGATGTATTAGACAATATGAAGGATGGAGCCTATATTATAAATATTGCACGTGGAGTTATAATAGATGAAAAGGCTCTTATAGAAAGTTTGGAAACAGGCAAGATTAAAAAGGCTGCCTTAGATGTATTTGAAGTAGAACCCCTGCCAGAGGACAGCCCTTTATGGGAAATGGATAATGTATATATTTCTCCACATAATTCCTGGTCTTCAGAAATGATTTTTAGAAGAAGATTTGAAATAGCCTATGAAAATCTAAAAAGATATAAAAACAATGAAAATTTACTTAATGTAGTGGACTTAAATAGAGGATACTAAAAGGGTAGCTTAAACTACCCTTTTATTTCTTTTAAGGACTAATTCATCTTTTATATTATACAAACAGTCTAGTGCTTCCTCAGGAAGCCTATCCCTACCAGCCTTTTCTTTCTTCAGCTTCTCTAAAAATTCAATTCTATAATCAATACTCCTGTAAAATCTTTCTATATATTTTTCATCCATATTAATTTCAAATCCTTCTATTGGCAGATACTGAACAGCTTTTATATTTCCTAAGGGCCTAAAATCAGCTTCTCCGTTTACAATTTTCTCTAAGGAATTTAAGGTTACTTCCTTTGGTATCTTTTTGTCTATAAAAAAGCCTGTATTAAATATATAACATTCTACTTTCCCCTTTTCAAACAATTCCTTAAATTTATAATAATCATCCTTCAATGGGTAGGTTCTAAAGGGATTGGCATAAGGTTCAATAACTAACCTTTCCCTATCTATACCTTCCACAAGCCTTTCAGCACTGGTCCTTTTAGTAGCCAAGGTAGCTCCCATGGTGGCTGCCAAAATAGGATCATTTATTTTCAGTACGGGAGGTAAAGAAGTATCTTTCATAAGCCATATGATAGCATCTACAGATTCTTCTATTTTATCTACCCTATTGTCTGCCCATAGTTTTGATTTAATTGCCCTCCCATTGCCGTTTCTTAAATCCTCTATAACTATTACAATTTTCCCATCCTGGTCTAGGGTGGCACCACAGTTTTGAACTGTAATCAGATATTTGTTTGCTTCTGATGTAAGGGGATAGTCTTGGGTCTTATCAAAATATGATGGCTCTAAAGCTATGGAGGATTTGTCCTCTGTAGATATTACATAGGCATCGTCATGTAAGATGGTTATGTCATATTTGCCACCATGCTTTTCATGGGTAATGGTAGACTTGCCAGAACCAGAAAGTCCAAATACTCCAATGGTGTATTTCCTTCCATCTTTAAGATTGTATCTTTTTAATCCACCATGGCAGGCAGCAAAACCATTTCTGTTGGCAATTCCCCAGGCCAAGGTAAGGGTACCTTTTTTGTGCTCTCCAAAATACTTCATTCCCAATATGGCTGCACAATTGTGTTCAGGATCAAATAAGGCAAGGCCTAAAGGATGGTCTTCATCTTTCCAGTCTGGATCTGAAAAAATGTATATATCCCCTTCCTTTTCAAATACTTTGGAGTTTTCATACATCTTTATATACTTTTCATTAATATATTGGAAGTTTAAAAGCCAATTGTACAATATATTTTCATGGCCTTCAGGTATTAAAAGATGGGCCTTTACCATAAAATCCTCATGTAATCCAACATAAGCCTGGGCATGATAAAGCTTTCTAAATCTGGTCTTATAGGCTGCATCCCTAATTACTTCTGCATAATATGATGTGTCAACATCTGCTTCCCCTACAATCCTCCTTGCAGCTGCACATCTTCCAACTACAGCCCCATCATTAAAAAGCAATATTTTAGCATCCTCATCCAAGCCAATTTCTTCCGGCTTATATACAGGCATATCTGTAACTATGGTTCCTGGAGAGTTTTTAGCTAATTTATAAGCTTCCTTTAAAGAATTTATTTTAACAACATTGTTTCCATAAAATACTGTTTCAATAGTAGTCCTTATTTGGGAAAAAATAGGATTTGATTTATTAATTTCATCCCTACTGAAATAAGTAACAGAAGCCATATGATACCTCCATCCTATATTTGTTACATACTACATATTTATACACATTGACATAATTATATAATACCAAATATGTAATAGGATGAAAAGGTTTTTGTATGTGATATTTATAAAATTGTGATATACTTTTTTAAAAATATTAGTTAAATATGGCTTATAAATCTGGTGAAATAGGGTTAACATTTTAATACAAGGTCCCCCCCACTTTCTATATATAAGTTATCTCTTTATCTACATCATATTAGGCTCTTACAATTAATGTATTATGTGCATAGATGTAGCAAACAGTAGTTTGTAGCCCCCTTATCTATTACCTTTAATTGATTTACTCCATCAAACTAATTTGACAGTTTTAGGTACATATATAGTATAATCATTGTAAGGTAACAGTAAAATACATTAAAAAAGGTAGGGGATTAATGTGTAGTTTTATCTTAACCATCTGTGATATTGCCTTCAGAGAACCAAAAAAAGTTATGTAACCTGACAAATCTTATGGCCAAAGCTGTTGGAGATTTTCAATATCCTATTACAATAAAGAGTTGAAAAACTTCAAATATGGTATGATGATTATAGGATAGGTAAATAGTTAAATATTGTAAAGAAATATAGGAAAAGTAGTCATAAAGAGGTGTTAGCGTGTCTCCTTTTAAAAATGAAAATTCATTCATTTACAAAAAAGGAATACTAATTGTTTGGTGTATTTTATTAATTTCCATTGTATTAACTAAAATATTTGATCATACAATTTATGAACCTATTTTTAAAAAAATATGGTATCTAACATTTATATTATGGAGTGTTTTACTTGGAACAAAAGAAGTTTTTGTTAATAGAAGCAAATTAGGATATTTTTATTTTATTGGAGTAATAGTATTTATATTCATTTTTATCAATGCCATAAACAATTGACACTCCTTTTCAAATAAATTAGTCAAGTGTCAAAACAGGCATAAAAATAAGCCTTCAGTATAGTATACTGTAAGGCTTTTGAATAATTTGGTGGAGATAAGGGGACTTGAACCCCTGACCTCTTGACTGCCAGTCAAGCGCTCTCCCAACTGAGCTATATCCCCACGACAATAAAATAATATAATATTTTTTTGTATAAGTCAAGGGAATTTTCTAGCCTTTCTTTGCCAATAATATAACAATAATTAATATTCCAAATAATATGGTATAATTGTATGGTATAATATAATTAAATAACTAAAAAGGAGGATTACTAATGAACCCAATGATAAAAAGATTGGCTGACCAAGGATTTTTGACAGAAGAACAAGCTAATTACATTGAAGAAGCCCTTGAGAAAAAAGAATCATTGATTGTTTCAGGCCATAGAGGTTGGGGAACTCGTCCATTAATTGCCACATTAATGGCTGCAGCTAAAGCAAGTCATAAAACTATTCAAGTTAAGGGCTTTGACGATTTAAACAATACAGATGTAGACTATTTTATGATTCCAGGAATAAGTGACATTGATTTTGAAAAGCTTGTAAAAGATGCAATGGCCATACCTAATGTTTCTTTGATTACTATAAAGGACCCAGAGCATCCATATTCAATATTTAAATTAGTACGTGAAGTATTTAAAGAAACCAATGACAATTCAAAAACATACCATATACTTGAATGTGCCAAGGTGGATGATACCCCAATATTAGCAAAGATAACTAAGACAACTGTTGATGAGAATGGAAGAGTTAAAAAAGTAGATCTTAAGAGATAAAGAGGAAGGAGTGAATAAGCTCCTTTCCTTCTATTTATCATGAATAGGGTCCATATGGATTACTATATCTACATCTAGTTCCTTCTCTATTTTTCTTTCAATTTGATCTATTTCATAATGTATATCCACTATATTAGCATCCTTAGACACCTCTGCATGGACTGAAGCCATTATTTTATTTGGTCCATAATCATGGATTATCAGGTCATGAATCCCTTTAATGTGTTCATTTTCCAGTATTAACTCCCTAATTCTTTTTATAAGCTCCGGACTTGCAGCCTTCCCGAGGAGCAAGCTTACAGAATCCCTTGCAATACAAAATCCTGAATACATAATAACAATGGATATAACAAGTCCTAACATACCATCAACAGGTAAGGTAGTATACTTACTAGATGCAATTCCTAACATTACTACAATAGTTGCTGTTACATCATTTAAACTGTCCTGGGCATTAGCCTTATTTATACTTGAATTTATTTTTTTACCAATATATCTATTATAGGAAAACATCCATAATTTAACTAATACTGTTAAGGACAGTATTCCTATTACCACTAAATTAACCTTAACTGCTTCAGGATATATTATCTTCCTGAAAGAAGATTCCAATGTTTCTAAACCTACCCCAAAAATCAAAAAGGACACCACTAAAGATGCAATATATTCATACCTGCCATGACCATGGGGATGTTCATCATCTGGTGGACGGTTGCTTAATTTAGCGCCAAAAATGGTAACAATGGATGAACCTAAATCACTAAGATTATTAACAGCATCTGAAACTATAGCAATACTGTTTATAATAATGCCAGTGGCTAATTTAAGTATAAATAAC
>JAAYHM010000118.1 GCA_012735405.1 Tissierellia bacterium
AGGAGACAATGCTAAATTCACAATAGAGTTAATCACACCAATAGCTATGGAAGAAGGACTAAGATTTGCTATTCGTGAAGGTGGAAGAACTGTTGGTGCTGGAGTTGTAAGTAAAATACTTGGATAATAATTAGGATAAAAAGGCTAGGCTTTTAGGCCTAGTCTTTTTTAAGGATTTTATTTGGGTAATTTTGCTTTAAAATGGATAAAATTATAGAGTACAATTTATTTGTTAGAAGATTATTTTATTGACATAGATTTTATTTTGTGATAGCTTATATTAAGTAACAATATGTAAAAAAATAGCTAATGGTTTATGCTCTTAGGTGTGAAAATACTGAAATTAAAGGCAATCTATAAAAGACATATTAGTTTTGTAGGAGGTGTAGCAAATGCGAGATAGAATAACACTAGAATGCACAGAGTGCAAACAAAGAAATTATGTAACTACAAAGAATAAAAGAAATACTTCTGAGAGATTAGAACTTAGAAAATATTGTAAGTTCTGCAAAACCCATACTATTCATAAAGAAACAAAATAGTTATAATAATAAATAGTAAGGAAGTGAATTTATGTCAGCTCAAACCAGCGCTAGTAAGAGAGGAAGATTAAAATCATATTTTAAGGGCGTTAGGTCAGAAATGAGAAAAGTTATATGGCCTAATAGGAAAGTTTTAGCAAACCATACTGGAATAGTTATTATAATAAGTATTATTGTGGCTTTAATAGTTTGGGCATTAGACCTTGGGATACATCGTGTCTTATCATTGTTTATCTAATAAGGTAAGGAGGGAAAGGACCAATTGGTCCTCAATAATATGACAGATAAAGACAAATCTGAAAGTAGAGAAGAAAGGGCCAAAAAAGCCAGATGGTACGTAGTCCATACTTATTCTGGACATGAAAATAAGGTAAAAGCTAATATTGAGAAAATGGTAGAAAACAGAGGTATGGTTGATGACATATTTGAGGTGGTAGTGCCAACTGAAGAATATGTTGATACAAAGGGCGGGAAGAAAACATATAAAGAAAGAAAACTTTTCCCAGGTTATGTTTTAGTAAAGATGATAGTTAACGATGTATCATGGTATCTTGTTAGAAACACAAGGGGAGTTACAGGATTCGTAGGACCTGGCTCTAAGCCAATTCCACTAACAGATGAGGAAGTTAGAGCCCTAGGAGTACAGGATAAACAAGCTCCATCAATAGATTTAAAAGCAGGTGATGTAGCAAAGGTTACTACCGGTCCTTTTGAGAATTTCATGGGAACTGTTGAAAGTATTAACCTTGAAAAGAAAAAGGTTAAGGTATATGTTTCTATGTTTGGAAGAGAAACCCTTGTGGAACTAGATTTTGACCAGATAGAAAAAATATAATATTTTGCTAATAAAAGCTAACAAGCTTTTTATATAGATTTATTCAGTGGGAGGGTTATTCCCGCCAAACCACATTGTAAATTAGGAGGTGCAAGGATTATGGCAAAAAAGGTTATAGCTGTTGTGAAATTACAAATACCTGCTGGTAAGGCTACTCCAGCACCACCTGTAGGAACTGCATTAGGACCTCATGGAGTAAATATTATGCAATTTACTAAGGAGTTTAATGCAAGGACTGCAGATCAGGCTGGAATGATAATACCAGTAGTTCTTACAGTTTATCAAGATAGATCATTTACATTTATTACAAAAACACCACCTGCGTCAGTATTAATAAAGAAGGCTGCAGGAATAGAGTCAGGTTCTGGAGAACCAAACAAGACTAAAGTAGCAACTATTTCAAAAGATAAAATAAGAGAAATTGCTGAATTGAAAATGCCAGATTTAAACGCTGGTAGTTTAGAAGCTGCAATGAGAATGATTGAAGGTACTGCTAAAAGTATGGGAGTTACAGTAGAAGAATAAAAACAAGTGGGAGGAAAATTCCGCTAATACCACAAGGAGGTAAGAAAATGGCAAAAAGAGGTAAAAAATATCAAGAAAGCTTAAAACTAGTGGACAGAACCCATTTATATGATCCACAAGAAGCATTTGATTTAGTAGAAAAAACTGCAAAGGCAAATTTTGATGAAACTGTTCAGCTATCAGTTAGACTTGGGGTAGACCCAAGACATGCTGACCAACAAGTAAGAGGTACAGTGGTTTTACCACATGGTACAGGAAGAACAAGAACAGTTTTGGTATTTGCAAAAGGTGAAAAGGCAAAAGAAGCTGAAAACGCTGGTGCTGATTATGTAGGAGCAGAAGAGCTTGTAGAAAAGATTCAAAATGAAGGTTGGTTAGATTTTGATGTTGTAGTTGCTACACCTGATATGATGAGTGTTGTAGGAAGATTAGGTAGAATACTTGGACCTAAGGGATTAATGCCAAACCCAAAATCTGGTACTGTTACATTTGAAGTAGAAAAGGCTGTTAAGGAGATAAAAGCAGGTAAAGTAGAATATAGGGTAGATAAAGCTGGTATAATAAATGTACCAATAGGAAAGGTTTCCTTTGGTAAAGATAAGTTAATAGACAACTTTAATACAATAATGGAAGCTATAATTAAGGCAAAGCCAGCAGCAGCAAAGGGTAGATATTTAAGAAGTGTTGTTTTATCCAGTACTATGGGCCCTGGCATTAAAGTTAATCCTCAACAATTATTAGATTAATTATATGAAAAAAATTATAAATTTTATTGACTTATATATAAATTACTGGTATAATCATGACGTTAATTAAATAGGCACCGTAGACAGTAGGGACCGGAAGGTGTAAAAATCCTACCGAGGTGAGATTTTTACTAATCTTAAATTGAGATTAGAGGTCTCTTCGTGTCTACGGGGAGGCCTTATTTGTTTGGCCTTTAGGAGGTGAAATAGTTGAGCAACAAAGCTTTAGAAAAAAAGAAGCAAATAGTAGAAGAAATTAAAGAAAAGATAGAAAAGTCTCAAGCTGTAGTTTTAGTAGATTATAGAGGATTAAATGTAGATGAGGCAACACAGCTAAGGAAAAAGTACAGAGAAGCAGGTGTTGAATACAAAGTCTACAAAAATACACTAATGAGATTTGCTTTTAAAGATGCAGGATATGAAGAATTCAATGAATACTTAACTGGGCCAAATGCTGTAGCTTTTGGATTTGATGACCCAGTAGCACCAGCTAAGGTTACTCATGAATTTGCAAAGGAACATGAGAATTTAGAAATAAAAGCTGGTATTGTAGATGGTAAAATTGTGAGCATAGATGAAATTAAGAGACTAGCTAACTTACCATCAAGAGAAGTTCTAGTAGCTCAAGTTCTAGGAGGATTAAATGCTCCTATCGCAGGCTTTGCTAATGTTCTTCAAGGAACAATCAGAAGCCTTGTATATGCATTAAATGCAATTAAAGAAAAACAGGAAGCACAAGAAGCCTAATAAATAAAAAAAGAAAAATATGGAGGGATAGTATAATGGCAAGTGAAAAAGTATTAAATTTAATTGAGGAAGTTAAGAGCTTAACAGTATTGGAATTATCAGAATTAGTTAAAGCATTAGAAGAAGAATTTGGAGTAAGTGCGGCTGCTCCAGTTGCGGCAGTAGCAGCAGCACCAGTAGCAGCAGGTGGAGATGCACCAGCAGCTGAGGAAAAAACAGAATTTGATGTTGTATTAGCAGCAGCAGGAGACCAAAAGATTAAAGTTATAAAAGTAGTTAGAGAATTAACTGGTCTAGGATTAAAAGATGCTAAAGACTTAGTAGATAATGCACCAAAGACTATCAAAGAAGGAGTTTCAAAAGAAGAAGCTGAACAAATGAAGGCTAAATTAGAAGAAGTTGGTGCAAGTATAGAATTGAAATAAGTTATTTAAAAAAAGGCTTTCTAAAAAAGAAGGCCTTTTTTTGTTCATAAATTATTATGAAAAAATATCCTTGACATACTATTATTGCTATGATAATATATATATTTGCAATTATGCGTGAATACATTTGTATAAAAATTGTTACAAATGTCAAAATTATAATATATTTAGTCTTTATATATGACCAAAAGCTCCCCATGTGCTTTTGGGTATTTTAGTTTAATAAGGGGTGAATTAACCATGGTGCATCCTGTAAAGTATGGAAAACGTGTGAGAATGAGCTATTCCCGTATCGAAGAAATTTTAGAATTGCCAGATCTGATTGAAGTACAAAAAGAGTCCTACAAATGGTTTATTGAGGAAGGCTTAAAGGAAGTATTTGAAGATATATCTCCGATACAGGACTATACTGGAAACTTGATTTTAGAATTTGTAGATTATTATATTGGAAAAGAGCCAAAGTATACAGAAGAAGAAGCAAGAGAAAGGGATGCTACTTACTCGGCACCATTAAAGGTAAAGGTGAGACTCATAAATAAGGAAACCGGCGAAGTGAAGGAACAGGAAGTATTTATGGGAGATTTTCCATTGATGACAAAGAAAGGAACTTTTATAATCAATGGTGCGGAAAGGGTAGTAGTAAGCCAATTAGTTAGATCTCCTGGAGTATATTATTCAGAAGAAATTGACAAATCGGGAAAAAGGCTATATTCTGCCACAGTAATTCCTAATCGTGGAGCATGGCTTGAGTATGAAACAGACTCCAATGATATAGTTTATGTCAGAATAGATAGGACTAGGAAATTACCTATAACCACCCTTTTAAGGGCTTTAGGATATAAAACAGATGCAGAAATTTTAGAATTATTAGGAGAAAGTGAACATATTTTAAAGACTTTAGAAAAGGACAATACAAGCTCTGATGAAGAAGCCTTAATAGAAATATACAAAAGATTAAGACCAGGTGAACCTCCTACAGTTGAAAGTGCTCAGTCACTCTTAAAAAATCTGTTCTTTGAACCAAGAAGATATGATTTGGCTAAGGTAGGAAGGTATAAGTTTAACAAGAAGCTTGCCTTATATAATAGAATAATTGGAAAAAGAGCGGCTACAGATATAGTAGATGAAGAAACGGGAGAATTATTTGTTTCACAGGGAGAAAAGATTACAAGGGATAAGGCCATTGAAATTGAAAATAGCGGTATAAAAGTGGTAGATGTCTTGACTGATGAAGGTAAAGTAGTTCGTGTTATTGGAAATCATTTTGTAAGCAGTAAAGCTTTTGATTTACCTTTTTCTTTAGAAGAACTGGGGTTAAAGGAAAAAGTATATTATCCAGTTATGAAGGAGCTTATAGATACTTATGATGACCCTGAAGAATTAAAGGAGGCAATAAAGGAAAGAATCAGAGAACTTTCCCCAAAACATATTATTGTAGAAGACATAATAGCCACCATAAATTATCAGTTTGGCTTGTTTAATGGTATTGGTTCAACTGATGATATTGACCATTTAGGAAATAGAAGACTTCGTTCTGTTGGAGAACTGCTACAAAATCAATTTAGAATTGGCTTGTCCAGAATGGAAAGAGTAGTTAGAGAAAGAATGACCATTCAAGATCTAGACGTGGCAACTCCTCAGGCCTTGATCAACATAAGACCAATAGTAGCAGCTATTAAGGAATTTTTTGGTAGCAGCCAGCTATCCCAATTCATGGACCAGACAAATCCCTTAGCTGAATTAACCCATAAGAGAAGGATGTCAGCTTTAGGACCAGGAGGATTAAGTAGAGATAGGGCAGGATTTGAAGTGAGGGACGTTCATAACTCACACTACGGAAGAATGTGTCCTATAGAAACTCCAGAGGGTCCAAATATAGGACTTATCACTTCACTGGCAACTTATGCAAGGATAAATGAATATGGTTTCCTGGAAGCTCCATATAGAAAAGTGGATAAGGAAAGAGGAGTAGTACTTAATGAGGTAGAATATCTAACTGCAGATTTGGAAGATGAATTTATAATAGCCCAGTCAAGTGAACCATTGGATGAAGAAAACAGGTTTGTAAATAAAAGGGTTATTGCAAGAGGAAAGGGTGGCAATATAGATATCTATCCAAGTAGTGAAGTTGATTATATGGATGTGTCACCTAAGCAGATAGTATCTGTAGGAACAGCCATGATACCCTTCTTGGAAAATGATGACGCTAACAGAGCACTTATGGGTGCCAACATGCAACGTCAAGCAGTGCCCCTTTTAAAAACAGAAGCCCCTATTATAGGAACTGGTATAGAATACAAGGCAGCTAGAGACTCAGGAGTTGTGGTAATCGCAAAGCATTCTGGTGTTGTAACCAGGGTAAGCTCAGATGAAATACTTATAAAAAGGGATGACAATGGTCAAATTGACAGATATAAGCTTTTGAAGTTTAAGCGTTCAAATCAAGGTACTACTATAAATCAAAGACCAATAGTAAAGAAGGGTGAAAGGGTAAAAGAAGGCGAAGTAATAGCCGATGGACCAAGTACTGATTTAGGAGAAATTGCATTAGGTAAAAATCTATTGGTAGCCTTTATGACTTGGGAAGGATATAATTACGAAGACGCCATATTAATAAGTGAAAGGCTTGTTATAGATGACACTTTAACTTCTATCCATATTGAAGAGTACGAATCAGAAGCTAGAGACACTAAACTTGGGCCAGAAGAGATTACAAGGGATATTCCAAATGTTGGAGAGGATATGCTTAAGAATCTAGATGAAAATGGAATTATAAGAATAGGAGCCGAAGTTAAATCTGGAGATATATTAGTTGGAAAAGTGACTCCAAAAGGAGAAACAGAACTAACAGCTGAGGAGAGACTCTTAAGAGCTATATTTGGAGAAAAGGCAAGGGAAGTAAGAGACACATCCTTAAGGGTACCTCACGGAGAAAGTGGAATAGTTGTAGATGTGAAGGTGTTCTCCAGGGAAAATGGAGATGAATTAGCCCCTGGAGTAAACAAAATGGTTAGAGTTTATGTAGCTACTAAAAGGAAAATAAGTGTTGGAGATAAAATGGCTGGTCGTCACGGTAACAAAGGTGTTATCTCCAGAATATTGCCAGTAGAGGATATGCCATATTTACCAGATGGAACACCAGTGGATGTAGTACTAAACCCTCTAGGAGTGCCATCGAGAATGAATTTAGGCCAGGTATTAGAAGTTCATTTAGGTTTGGCAGCTAAAAAACTTGGCTGGCATGTGGCTACTCCAGTATTTGATGGTGCATCTGACCAGGATATAATAGAAGCTCTTGAAATGGCAGGATATCCAAAGAGTGGAAAGATAATGTTAAGGGATGGAAGAACGGGGGAATATTTTGATAATCCTGTTACAGTTGGATACATGTATATGCTGAAATTACACCACTTAGTAGATGATAAAATCCATGCTAGATCTACTGGTCCTTACTCTTTAGTAACCCAACAGCCTCTGGGAGGAAAAGCACAATTTGGAGGTCAAAGATTTGGAGAGATGGAGGTTTGGGCCTTGGAAGCCTATGGGGCAGCCCATACACTTCAAGAACTTCTTACAGTTAAGTCAGACGACGTAGTAGGTAGGGTAAAAACTTATGAAGCCATTGTGAAGGGAGAAAATATACCTGAACCAGGAATTCCAGAATCATTCAAAGTTTTAATTAAGGAACTTCAAAGCTTAGCCTTAGATGTTAAGGTGTTAAGTGAGGAAGAGGATGAAATAGAAATTGAAGAATCTATAGATGATATTGATGATTTAGAGCTGACAGGCGATGACTTTATAGATGAAAAATATATGGAAGATGAAGAAAGTGAAGAAGAGCTGGAAGAAAGCTTTATATTCGAAGAAGAAGAATAATTAGCATAATTCATAGCACCTACAATTAATTAAGGAGATATTAAAATTTTCTTATATAATGAACTTTACTATAGAAAGGAGAGAAAGCTCCTTGTTTGAATTAAATTCATTTGATTCAATTAGAATAGGTCTTGCATCCCCTGAAAAAATAAGACAGTGGTCAAGGGGAGAAGTCAAAAAGCCAGAAACTATAAATTATAGGACCTTAAAGCCTGAAAAGGAAGGGCTATTTTGTGAAAAAATATTTGGACCTGTAAAGGATTGGGAATGCCATTGTGGTAAATATAA
>JAAYHM010000119.1 GCA_012735405.1 Tissierellia bacterium
AGGTAAAGGAAAACAATAGAAAAAGGCTGGTATCAGCCTGCGTGTATCCAATTAAGGAGGGCATAGAGGTTAGCACAAGTACAGAAGAAATTGAAAAAATAAGGAAGAATATAATAATGCTTTTACTTCTTAGGTCCCCAAACAATGAATATATTAAAAAATTAGGAGAGGAATATAATGTTGCCCCCCCTGAAAGGTATATGGATGCATCAGAAGTTGAGGACTGTATTCTTTGCGGTCTCTGTGTAAAGGCATGTGAGGCAATGGGCAGGAATGCCATATCCTTTGTCCAAAGGGGCATAACAAAAAAAGTATCCACCCCTTATGATGAGCCCTCAATGGATTGTCTTGGATGTGAAGCCTGTGCGGAAGTTTGTCCTACAGGGGCTATTAAAATAGAGGACAGGAAGGATGAAAAGCTTATATGGTACAGGGGCTTTGGCATGGTTAAATGTAGTGTTTGCGGCAAGGAACTTATCCAGGAAAATATACTGGAATTTGTAAATGAAAAGTTAAATACTGAAGAAGAGCCAATTTGTGATGCATGTAAAAGGAAGGCTGTTGCAAGTAAGTTTAAGGATTCCTTCCAGCATATACTAAAATAGGTCTATAAATTGTATAAGTGGGAAGGCAGTGCTGCCTCCCACTTATCTTTTCCCCTCAGGACAAAAAGCAATCCCGTATTTAAGGAATAAATTGCCTCCATTAAAATAAAATGTTAGAATATAATAAAAAGACTGTCATTTGTTACCATCCATCTTTAAGAGTTGGTAGGGCTAAAGTTTTATAAAGGTGAGAAATTATTTAGGAGTAGATGCTAATGGGTAAAAAGGGGGTTATTTTAACCTTATTAATTATACTGTCCCTGTTTTTCAATTTAGTAAGCTTTGTAAACATAACTAATATTAATTTTGACAAAGAAGCAACTGAATCCAGCTACAGGGAGCTCTTGGCTGAAGTTGAAAGCTTAAGGGCAAGGATTGATGAGCTGGAAAAGGAAAATGAAGAACTAATGAGAAGTAAATACTATCTTGAGGATCTAACTAATGCAAACAATAGGCTTATCAAGGAACAGATCAAGCTTATGGAATTAAAGAACAATTGGAGCTTTTTAAGGGAAAACGAAGTATTGCCCATATATGATGGAAATGTGAACAGCTATAGCAGGGAGATTGCTTTGTATATCTCCTTTCCCAAGAGCTTGACATTGGAGGAAAAGTTAAGGGAAATCTGTTCTAAATTGTCCCAGTACTGTTTTAATGGACTGCCAATAGAACTTAAGGAAATTAAGGATATAGAAGGTAAAAGTGTTGCTGTAATAAATCTGAGAGAATCTCCAATAAATGAGGAAATAGCTGGTCCAGAGGAAATGATTGGCCATAGCTGGGCTACATATTATTTTCAAGGCTCCACTGGTGGTGTTTTGACATCTGTAAAACTGGTGGAAACATTTTTGCAAAGGGACTACAGGGGACCATGGATTGATGGTGTACAATTTTTGTATGAAGGAAACCAAATTGATTTTGAGCATGTGGAAGGCTTAAGAGAAATAAATTATAGGTGATGAGTATGGAATACAGGGTAAAAACTACAAAGGCTCAAGAGTTTATAGATATTACAAATTTAATTAATGAGGAGATAAAAAGAAAACAGGTCAAGGAAGGCATAGCTATAGTATTTGTACCCCATACAAGTGCAGGAGTCACCATTAATGAAAATACGGATCCTGATGTGGTAGAGGATATAATAAGTGCCTTAAATAAGGCTTTCCCAGTGGAAGGAGACTACCGCCACTATGAAGGCAATTCCCATGCTCATATAAAGGCTTCCTTGATGGGTTCTTCCTGTACTTTACTAATAGAAGGAGGGAAACTAAAGCTTGGAACCTGGCAGGGAGTGTATTTCTGTGAATTTGATGGGCCTAGAAACAGAAAGGTATACATAAGAGTAATAGGGGAGTAGTTGATAAATTGTAGCATGTAAAATATGGTATAATATATGGGTGTGAAAATAAAGGCAAGAAGGTGAATTAAATGGCTAAAGGAAAAAGGATACAGGAGCTGTATTATATAAGGGCTATAGCTGCCATAGGGATCTTGATTATACATGCTACAGGCTCCTTTGCCGTCCGTTCAGATTTTGGTACCAGGGCAATGTATCTTGGCATATTTTTAAACCAATTTTTCAGGTTTGGTAGCCCTGTTTTTATGATGATTTCTGGCTTAGTAATATTCTATAATTATAGGTCCATGGATGAGTTTGATACTGGCAGATTTCTAAAGAAAAAAATTAAATTCATATTAGTGCCCTATAGCATTTGGTCTGCCCTATATTTTTTATATACATCATATATATATAAAATAGCAATCAACAGCCAAAGCTTGTTAAGCTTTATTAGAGGGCTATTGCTGGGTGAAAATTTTTCACACCTATACTTTATATTTTTAATATTCCAATTTTATATAGTGGTACCATTTCTCATTAAATACCTGGCAAATGCTATGAAGGAAAAACCCCTTAAGGTATTTAGCTTTTTCTTTATATTTCAGGGTATAGTACTGGTATATGGCTATTATTTTAAAGATTCTGCCGCTACAGGAATATTAAGCTTATTTAACCGCTACTATTGGAAGACCTTATTTAGCTGGTGTTTTTACTTCATAGCAGGTGGAATAATAGGTATCCACTATGATAGCTTTGTAAAGTTTGTAGAAAAAAACATAGCTTACATAGCCATGGGATACATAATTACTACCTGCTTTTACATTGGACAAGTATACCATAATATCTGGCTTCATGGGGGCAGGGACTATTATGAAAAATTTGGCTCCATTAGACCCCATACAATGATTTATGCCCTATTTACAATGCTCATCCTTGTTTGGTTAACCAGGAGGATGACAGGAAGCTTTAATTATTTAAAAGACTTTGGAACCTATTCCTTTGGGATATATTTTTCCCATCCCCTAATACTGGAGGAGCTTAAAAGATTGTTAATAGGATACTTTCCAAGCCATATAGGATATAGTAGGCTATCTTCCCTGGTATTAATAAGTCTTTTAGGCCTCGGAATTACATTCCTATTGGTTCTATTGATTGGAACCTTAGAAGGCAGATGGTTACTTTTAGGCAGGGTACCTAAATATACTTTAAGGAAGGGTAAAAAAGATAGGGGATTTATAACTGTGGATAACTAATCCACAGTTTTTTTGAAAATATTCCATGAAAGATTGGTATATATAATATATATATAAATTTAAAGTAAGCTGGTGTATAGTTTATATAACACAGTAGCTTTAGTTTGAGAATGAAAAATAATATCTACAGCGAGGTGGTTGTATGGATTCCTTAGATATAAATAGGGAATATATTGAATTGGTTAAGGAAAATGAAGAAGCATATTTTGAGGATTATAAGGAAACTGTGGAGAAGGTTAAAAATTCCAAGGCCCAGTACAAGGGAGAACCCATTCCTTTTCTTTATCATCCCATGTTTTTCACAGAGGAAGATGTGGAAAACTTTAAAAAAATAGGAAAAATGATTATATCCATTGCCAATAAGGTTACCAACAGGTATGTGGAGGATGCAGACTTTAGAAAAAAATTTAACTTCCCAAGGCTAATGGAAGAGCTTATACTGGTTGACAATGGATATGATATAAATGTTCCCATTGGAAGATTCGACATTTTTTATGGAGGGAATGACAATTTTAAATTTTGTGAACTAAATACAGATGGTTCCTCTGCCATGAATGAGGACAATACACTGGCAGAAATTTTGCTTGAAACTAAATCTATGAAGGATTTTAGCAAGAAATATAGCTTTAGTTTATTTGAATTATTTGACAGTTGGGTAAGGGAAAGCATATCCATTTACAAGCAGTTTAATCCAAACAATCCCAGCCCAAATGTGGCCATAGTGGACTTTGTTGAAAGTGGAACACCAAATGAATTTGAAGAGTTTAAAAAGGCCTATGAAAGGAATGGATACAACTGCATAATAGTTGATCCCAGGGATTTAAACTACAGGGACGGAGGCCTGTATTACAAGGATTATAAAATAGACCTGGTATATAGAAGAATAGTTACCTTTGAGCTAATAGAAAAGGCAGATGAGATACCAGACTTTATTGAGGCCTATAAAAATAAGGCCATGTGTACAATTGGCTCCCTAAGGTCCCAGGTTGTACATAATAAAATAATATTTAAAATACTTCACGATGAAGATACCCTTGAGCTTTTAAGTGAAGAGGAAAGGGAATTTGTAAAGAAGCATATTCCATACACAGGCCTCTTTAAAGGGGATGAAAAAATATTTGAACATGTATTAAAGAACAAGGATAAATATATAATGAAGCCCTATGATTTAAATGCTTCCAGGGGTGTGTTTGCAGGCAGGGACCTCACTTATGAAGAATGGAAGGAAAGACTGGAAAAGGTATGGGATAAGGATTATATATATCAGGAATTTGTAAACCCCTACACTAGAGAATTTGTAGTTTTTAAGGATGAAGGTGTTGGCAAGGAAGAGTTTGGAACAATAACAGGACTATTTATGTATAATGAAGAATTGGCAGGTTTGTATACCAGGGCAGGAAAATACAGCCTCATATCTGCTGCCAGTGAATACTATACACTGCCTAATTTGCTGGTTAGATGGTAAAAAATATGGAATTAGTGTAAATATTAATATATATTATAAAGTAGACTGGATTTTATTTTAAGGTGTCAGTCTACTTTTTTAATGAAAAGCATTCATCATAAAAAGCCTAATAAGGGGTATATATTAATAGGTTTATTAATATTAATACTTAATAGAAAAGACAAAAGGTGGTGATCAATATGAATAATGTAGCTTTAGCCTTTTTATTAACCTTATTTGCAGGTCTGTCTACAGGCCTAGGTAGTTTAATAGCTTTTTTTACTAAAAGGACTAATGAGAAGTTTTTATCTGCTACATTGGGATTTTCTGCAGGTGTAATGATATATGTTTCCTTTATAGAGATATTTACCAAAGCAAAGGATTCATTGGAATTAGTATATGGTGCACAAAAAGGTTATTGGTACACGGTAATAGCATTTTTTGCAGGAATAATTATTATGGGAATAATTGATAAGGTAATTCCGGAGGGGGACAATCCCCACGAGTGGAAGGATATGGAGGAAATGGAAGGGGAGCCTGCTCAGGAAAGCAATCAAGCCCTTATGAGGATGGGACTTTTTTCAGCCCTGGCTATAGCCATACATAACTTCCCGGAAGGATTAGCAACCTTTATAAGCACCTTACAGGACCCGGCTTTGGGTATAAGCATTGCAGTAGCCATAGCCATACACAATATTCCAGAAGGTATAGCAGTATCAGTACCCTTATATTATGCAACAGGAAGCAGAAAAAAGGCTTTTTTACATTCCTTTCTTTCTGGCCTGTCCGAACCCTTAGGTGCTTTAATAGGATATACAGTTTTAATTAATTTTATTAATGATGCTGTATTTGGTATTGTATTTGCTGCTGTGGCAGGCATAATGGTATACATATCCTTAGATGAACTTTTGCCTACGGCTGAAAAATATGGGGAGCACCATATTGCCATTTATGGCTTAATAGGGGGAATGGCATTTATGGCCCTAAGTCTTTTAATAATGGCTTAAGAAACCGTGAATTAAGTTCACGGTATTTTTATTTACGGAAAAAAATTTTTGGGTATAATTATAGGGTATAGGGGTATAGAATGTATTAGGAGGGTTGCCTATGACACTGACAGATGTTTCCATGCCAATAGCCTTTGGAGCAGGATTCTTATCCTTTTTTTCACCATGTATTCTTCCCATGATACCAGTATACATAATGTACATGACTGGAAGCACTATGGAAAGCCAAATTAATGAAAGAAAATTACTGGCCTTAAGAAGAACCCTTGGTTTTGTTATAGGCTTTACCATCATATTTATGATTATGGGTACTTCTGCCAGCTTCCTAGGAAGAATTTTCATTAGAAACAGGGATATATTTTATAAGCTTAGTGGTATTTTAATAATACTATTTGGTTTAAATATGATGGGTATTTTAAGATTAAAATTTTTAAATGTGGAAAGAAGAACCAAACTTCCAAAGAAAACCACCAGTTGGTTTACTTCAATATTAATGGGTATGGCTTTTGCAGCAGGATGGACACCGTGCTTTGGGCCAGTATTAGCCTCCATACTTATGTATGCTTCAGCTTCTAATACAGTGTCCCAAGGTGCCATGCTCCTTTTAATCTATTCCATAGGAATGGCTATACCTTTTATATTAACAGCCTTATTTATTAATAGATTTGTAAAATTTATGGAAAGAGCTGAAAAGCTAATGATATACCTGCCTAAAATAGGTGGGCTAATAATGGTTATATTTGGATTATTAATATATTTCAACAAGGTTATAAATATAAGTAGATTATTACTGTAAAAGGAGAGATATTGTGAAGAAGAAAATTTTGCTAATAGGATTGGCAATTGTTGTATTAGTAGGAGGAGTATTCTATTTGACTGCTTTTAAGGATGAAAATAATGATAATAATGAAGATATTGCTTCTGAAAATAGTATATCCAATAATGTAGGAGAAAATGTGGAAGAGGAGGAAGAAGTCATAGAAGAGGAAAAGGAATCTGAAACAGCAGTACCGGATATTGCCATAGGTGAGTTGGCACCAGATTTTACCCTCTTAGATTTGAATGGAGAGGAAGTTTCCCTATCTGATTTTAGAGGCAAATATGTTTTGATAAACTTCTGGGCAACCTGGTGTAAATACTGTGATCTGGAAATGCCTGACCTTGACAGATTGTATGAGGAAAATGAAGACTTAGTGGTATTAGCAGTTAATGTAATGGAAGAGAAGGATTTGGTAGATAAATATATTGAAGAGGGAGAATACAAATTCCCTGTAGTATTAGATAAAGAGGGCAAAGTAGCCGTTACCTATTTGGTAAGTGCTTTCCCAACTTCATATTTTGTAGATAAGGAAGGTGTTTTACTGGGAGGAGTACCAGGCATGATGACTTATGATCAAATGAATCAATTATTAAATGGAATAAGAGGAAATGAATAATAAGACAAGGGACGGTTCTTTGTCTTGTAAGACAGAGAACCGTCTCCTGTCTTATTTTATAAATATATACTACTTTATTTTTTTTGCAATAGTGCTATAATAATAAAAGACTAAAAGTATGGAGTGATAGAAATTGGAAGAAAAGGTAAGTAAACTAGCTGGAAAAGGCTGTGAAATAATAATACCAGATGAAGATAGAAAACCCTTGCTTGAAATAGAAAGAAGTATTATAAAGAGGTATAGAAAATGTTTATGGAGCAGGTTTGTAAAGGCTATAAAGGAATATGAGCTTATACAGGATGGAGATAGAATTGCTGTAGCCATATCCGGTGGTAAGGATAGCCTTTTGATGGCTAAGCTATTCCAAGAATTACACCGTCATGGGTATTCAAATTTTGAACTGGAGTTTATAGCCATGGATCCAGGCTACCATCCGGATATAAAGAAGCTGCTAATAGAAAACTGTGAATACCTGAATATTCCTGTTCATATATTTGAATCTGATATATTTGAAGTGGCTAATAGGATTGCAGGAGATTATCCCTGTTATATGTGTGCAAGAATGAGAAGGGGAGCCTTATATAACAAGGCTCAAGAGTTAGGTTGCAATAAATTAGCTCTAGGCCATCATTTTAATGATGTAATAGAAACTACCATGCTTAACATCTTGTATTCAGGAAACTTTAAGACCATGATGCCCAAGCTAAAATCCGATAACTTTGAAGGCATGGAGCTTATAAGGCCTATGTATCTTATAAGGGAAGAGGATATTATAAGGTTTATAAATTATACTGGCATAATCCCCTTAAACTGTGCATGCATGGTAGCAGCTAAGAAAATAGGCAATAAAAGATATGAAATTAAAGAATTAATAGACAGACTTAAGGAAAAGTTTGAAAATGTGGACATATCCATATTTAGAGCTGCAGAAAATGTAAATATGGACTGTATTTTAGGATGGAAAAAGGGTGACAAGAAGTATTCCTTTTTAGATGAATATTATGATGAATAAAAACAGGCAAAAATGCCTGTTTTCATTCTATATACATAGGTTCATCAAAGGGCTCTATTATGGAAAAATGTCCCATTAAGGACTCGGCCTTTTCTCCATCTATGAGGAATTGGACCCTGTCTACATGCTCTAATTCCAGTAAGCTGTTTACCACTTGGGCTATGGTGAAATCCTCCTGAAGGGAACCGCCATATAAGCCTTCCTGAGCAAAGTTTACATAGCAGGTTCCATCGGCTGTTTCAACTCCAAGCAGTTTAACAGTTTCAGGTATGGAGCTACTTAATTCATCAGATTCTGGTCCTTTAATAAGCTCTTTTACAATGGCTTCTTCCAATGGAATATTTCCATATTCTATTCTTCTTTTTTCTGCCACAAGTTTTTCGTAGCTTTCATCACCAGTTTCTACATATTTTTTATTGGCAAAGTATAAAACTACTTCCACTTCTTCTGTGTTTGGAGAAGGATCCACAATTTCATCTTCAATTTCATCCTCTAAAGCTTCATCATTTCCCTTATTTTCTTCTTCATTAACTATATTTGTATCCTCATTTGGATTAGTATCCTTTTTAGCACAGCCAATTACACTAAAGGCTAAAAGAGCTACCAGTAGAAAAATCATAAGTCTTTTCATAAAACCACATCCTTTCTGTATTTGCTAACATTATACAAAAAACTTGTTAAAAGAAGATAAATAAATATTAAGAAATAATGAAGAAAAAGAAAAAAATTTATTATATTAGAGGGGTATTTGAATTTTAAATATGCTACCCTTCTTTAAAGTACTTTCTACAGAAATATCCCAGCCATGCTTGTCTATTATATTTTTTACTATAGTCAAACCTATGCCATAACCTTCCACACTGCCATTGAGTTCTCCTTCCAGAACTCTGAATCCTCTGTTAAATATATTTTTAATATTTTTTTCATCTATACCTATCCCATTGTCTTCTATTTTAAGAATGGCTCTATTATTTTCTTTATTTAAAGTAAGATGGACAAAGGAATTTTCCTTACATGGATCCCTATACTTTATAGAGTTGTCAAGTAAATTAAATATCATTTCTTTTACCTTATCCCCATCACATTTAACTATTATATTTTCAGCCCCTGTAAACTTTATATGAACATTACTTTTATCAGCATAGGGCCTTATGAGCTTTATTGTGTCCTTAAGTATTTGACTAATGTTTTCCTCTTTCAGGTTGAAAATACTTTCCTCAAGTTTAATGGATTCCATAAGGTAGTTTACCAATCTTTCCATTCTTTCAGCTTCCCCATATATATCCTGCAGGTATTCCTTGTAGGTATCCACATCATTATTTCCAATGGAAAGGGATTCAATTAATACCTTTATGGATGTTAGGGGAGTTTTCAATTCATGGGATATGCTGTTTATATAGTTCTTCCTGTTTTTTTCTATTTTACTTAAGGTACTGCTCATCCTATTAAAGGTATCTATTAGTCTTCCCAATTCATCCTTACTTTTCTTTTGGATTATATAGCCTAATTGGCCTTCAGATATTTTTTCTACCCCAATTGTTAAGGCCCTTAAGGGTTTAGTTAAATTATGGGTGGCCACAACTGTCAACAATAGGGAAAAGAAAAGGCCTAATGCTCCTACTTTAATCATATCATTCCTTAATTCATTTACATTATTATTTATGGCAGTCATATCAAAGGATATAAGGACTGCACCTATTATTTTATCTGTACCAAATTCATTTAAAATTATGGGCACAGAAAGCTGAAGAACTTCCTTATCTTCTAATTTATATACATTTGAACCTGA
>JAAYHM010000120.1 GCA_012735405.1 Tissierellia bacterium
CTGATACTGCCTGTAATTACTGGACTAGGCCTTAATTTTGCCATCACCCTGGGGGCCATTGCTGGGCAAATTGCCTTGATTATAATAACCAACTTTACAATTGGTGGTTTTAGGGGCTTTATATTGAGCATATTAATATCCACCCCCTTTGCCATACTATTTGGCTACCTGGTAGGTAAGGTACTAAATAAGGCAAGAGGTAAAGAAATGATTACCAGCATGGTTCTAGGCTTTTTTGCCAACGGAATATATCAATTGGTATTCTTGCTCTTTGCAGGAACCATAATACCAATTAGAAATAAGGATCTATTGCTTACCTCCGGAGTAGGAATAAAAAATACCATAGACTTAGCCAATATTAAATACGCCCTGGATTTTCTAATACCCTTTGGTAAGGTATCTGAAAAGCTAGGCCAGTATCCAGTAACAACCCTATTGGTTGCACTATTTGTGTTCCTCCTGCTAAACTATTTTCTAAAGACCAAATTAGGTCAGGATATGAGGGCCGTAGGCCATGACATAGAAATTGCAAGGGTATCTGGAATCAATGTGGAAAGGACAAGGATTATTTCAGTTATAATATCTACAGTATTAGCTGCCTGGGGCCAGATAATATTTTTACAAAATATAGGAACTATGCAAACCTATGCAAGCCATGAACAGGTAGGACTGTTTGCAGTAGCCTCCCTCTTGGTAGGTGGAGCTACAGTAGAGAAGGCTTCATGGAAGGAAGCTTTAATAGGTACCTTCCTCTTCCACTTCCTGTTTGTAATATCTCCACTGGCAGGACAAAACCTGCTTGGAAATGCACAAATCGGTGAGTACTTCAGGGCCTTTGTAGCCTATGGAGTTATAGGGCTGGCTCTTGTGCTTCATGCCTGGGAAAAGGATAAGGCTAGAACCAGGTTAAGTGATACGGAGGCAAAATAAGACTAGGGAACGGTTCCCTAGTCTTATTTGTTTTCTATGTTTTATTTCACCATATTGAGGTCCTTTACGACTCATGCTTATGCTGATTAAAACCTGCTATCATCCACAGAATCCAACCATTCCTTAATTGGTTTTACTGTTGCCTTTATAGTTCCATCTACAAAAGGATTCTTAAGATTTCCAAATTCTACTATTTCAAGGAAGGACTTGCTTCCTCCTGCCCTACATATTCTCAAGTAATCTTCCCAGCCCTTTTCCCTATCTTCCTGCATCTTGATCCAGAACTGGAAGGCACAAACCTGGGCCAGGGTATAGTCTATATAATAGAAGGGATTTCCAAATATATGGCCCTGTCTAAACCAGTATCCTCCCCTGTTATAGAGGTCTAAATCATCATAGTCCCTAAAGGGCATATATTTTTTCTCTATCTCCCTCCATTTTGCCTTTCTTTCCTCTGGTGTGGCCTCTGGATTTTCATATACAAAGTGCTGGAACTCATCTACAGTTACCCCATAGGGTATAAAGTTTAATGCTCCACTTAAGTGGCTAAACTTGTATTTATCTACTTCATCCTCAAAGAATAGCTCCATCCAGGGCCAGGTTATAAACTCCATGCTCATGGAGTGGATTTCACAGGCCTCCAATGTTGGGAATGTATACTCTGGCAGCTTATAGTCTCTGCTTAAATATACCTGGAAGGCATGGCCTGCCTCGTGGGTTAGTACATCTACATCTCCGCTGGTTCCATTAAAGTTAGAGAATATAAAGGGAGATTTATAATCTGGAATATAGGTGCAGTATCCTCCACTCATTTTGCCCTTCTTGCTAACTAAGTCCATCAGTTCCCTTTCTATCATGAAGGTGAAGAACTCATCTGTTTCCTTAGATAGCTCCTTATACATTCTCTTTCCATTATTTAATATCCAGTCTGGGTCTCCCTTAGGTTTGGCATTGCCTGATAAAAACTCCAGGGACTCATCATAGAATTTCAACTTATCAAGGCCTAGCCTTCTTCTCTGCCTTTCCTTAAGCTCTACAACTAATGGAACCAAGTCCTCATATACCTGCTTTCTATAGTTGGCAACCATCCTAGCATCATAATCGCTCCTTGACATCCTATCATAGCCCATTTGAACAAAGTTTTCATAGCCTAATTTTTTGGCCATGCTGGTCCTTACCTTTACCATCTCATCATATATTCTGTCAAATTCGGCTTCATTTTCCTCAAAGAAGCCTACATATTTTTGGGTAGCCCTTCTTCTCATATCCCTATCTTCTGACTCCATAAAGGGTATCATCTGGCTTAGGTTCCTTATTTCTCCTTCAAAGTCGATTTTGGCTGAAGCAATTAACTTATCATATTCTGTAATTAACTTATTTTCCTTAACTAAATCCTCCATTATTTCCTCTGAGAAGGTTTTAATCATAAGCTCCGCCAGCCTAAATATTTGTTTGCCCCAGGTTTTTTCAAGTTGAGTCCTAAATTTAGAACTAATAAGTGCCTTATAATACTTGGTAACCATATTTTGATACAGGGGCATATTTTCATCTATAAAGTCATTTTCCCTGGAATAAAACTCATCCTCTGTATTAATGGAATGCCTTATGGAAACTAAGGTGGCCATGGTCTCTATATAGGACCTTAATTTATTTATCTCTTCCATAATTTCATTTTGTTCCTCATAGGATTTGGCATTTTCAAAGCTTTTAAGTAATGAATCAAATTCTTTGCTAAGAACCTCCAAGTCAGGCCTTTCATATCTGTATTCACTAAATTTCATATGTACTTCACCTCCACCATTTATATAATATATATTATCAGAAAATTATATTATTGTATATTAGGTCCAAACAGATATTTTTCATAATTATTTTATTTCTTGTAAACAATATTCACTTAGGATAATATTAATGTATAATATTAATGTATAATATATGTGATAATTATATGTTTTGGAGGAAATTATGAGTAAGTTAAGTTTTGATGAAATACAGACAATACAGGAAAATGCAACCAGGAAACTAATTGAATATATAAATGAAAGTATTAAAAATGACAGGAACTTGGAGACAATAGAATTTTACTACCCGGACTTTGATGAGAGAAAGGCAAAATTAGCCTTTAATGTGTGGGTTAGTATTGATTATAGAAATAATTCAGGAAAAACTTTTATTGAACAAATGCTGGAAGAAAGACCCAATGAACTATCTAATGTGGAAAAAAATATACTCATAGAGAGAAACAAGGCCTTCATCTCCCTATATGAGATCATGGATATAGAAGGAAACAAGGTTCATGTAAAGGATCTGTTGACTTCAAAGGACCACATTCTGTGGGAGCCTGTTACATCTTCCATACTGAATAAGGGGGATTTAATATTTGGTAGGATTGGAAATATATTAGATTTTAAGGGCTTCATAGGCAATATAAGCTTTCTTCCCAGCTCTGGAAAAGACAAGTTTATTGAAAATGTACTTGTTGATTATAACCGTACAAGATTTAGGTATCCAGATTTAAGCATAGAAAGGTATTTAAAGCTTAAAAGCATTAATGTATATAAGATATATACAGAATGCATATATGATGTAGTAAATATGGGCTTTGATGATGATGAGGATTTAATTTCAGGCCTATATGAAGAATTGGATGATTTTGAGTACTATCTGCAAGGCCAAGAGTCCAGATCAGAAATCAGAAAACATATAACCAATCTAATAAATATATTTGAATACTATGTTATAGAATATGGAAATAGCCTTCATGATATAGCCAAGATAGATTTAGAGTTTATGATAAAGGAAGCAATTAAGGATGGCTTTATATTGAGCCAGCAGGAACTAAGCTCCTATATATCTACCCTAAAAAAATATTTAAAGTATCTTAAAAATATAAGGCCAGAATGCAAGGAGGCATACAAAAGCATATTAGAAATAAGCAAAAATAGATTTTTATATTTAAACCACAGGATAAATTCAATTCCAAGCTTTGAAATAGATAGGGCTATAGCTAACAATATATCCAATGGAACCATTGAATTTGCCTTTGATTTTATAATGGACTATGAAAGGTTCCTCCTATTTCTAATGAGCAATCCTATACCTTTGACAAAGAAGAAAAAATATATTAAGAAAAAAAATCTGCAGGAACTTAACAATATAATGGAATACAGGGAAAACATACTGAAGAAAAACCCAAACCAAGAAGACTATCCTATGTTGGAATTTTTCTATTATTTTTCACTAGCAACAGATTTGGCACAAATAGAAGGAGAATACCTGCATCCTACAAATAAGGCCCATTATTATTTAAGGCTAACAGATGAAGAAAGATATAGCTTATTTATCCAGTATATTTTAAGCAGCAATTTCTTCTGTTTAAATAAGAAAAAATTGGATCCCCAAATTGCTGCCATAACAAGGAATAATCTTGTAAATAAGCTAAGCCAGCTTAGGGAAGGCATATTCTATAAATACACTGAATTCAACCTTGAAAATGTAGGTCCCCTTAAATATATAAAATCCTATATTAAGTATTTAAAATTAGTTGGCCTTATAGAATATAGCTATTATCCATCATTTAGTCTAGGCCTTACCCCCCTTGGAAGGGCAATATTTAATATACTTTCCAGTAAAAACAATTTAAAGGGCAGTCATGGAAAGGTCATATACCTGGATTGCCAGGCAAAAATCTAGATTTGAACTGTAAAACAAGACAGAGATCCCTCTGTCTTATTTTTTAAGCCTTATATAGACTCTGTCATCCCCTGTTATCCTGTAGAGCCTTTCAGCATATTCCCTTGCCTTTTCCAAATCATGCTTACCCAGCATCCAGCCATGGGCGTATATTCTTGACAGGTAGGTTAAGGCCTCTATGTTTGTACTGTCGTCCTCTAAAAGGGCTTCATAATATTCAATGGCTTCTTCATACTCCATATTTAATATAAGCCTTTCCCCTGCAGTAAGCTCCCTGTTTTCCACCCTTACAACAGTTACATCCTCATAGTTGGATATCAGGGGTAGGCTTTTGTTAAGCAAATTGCCTTCCTTATCAAAGGCCTTTACTATTATGGGTACCCTTACACCAGGATAGAAGGTTCCCAGTATGGCATTGGGGCTTATAAGGGCCTCATGACGGCTATCTCCTGAATAAAATGCTGCAGTGGGATGATAATTTACCGTATCTATATCTATTATGGTCTCCGTCTCCCTAATCTCATACTCCCCGGCTTCATTGGGGATGGCATAGGTAATGCTGCCGCTGGATAGGTCAAAGGGTCTGTCAAAGGCCACAGCATATACCTTATAATGATCCGCCCCTTCTACCCTCTCCCATTTAAGGGTAAATATACTCCCCTTGAGGCTAAACTCTCCCCTTGGGCTTATTATCTCCATAGGTTCTGTAAATTCAAAATTATAGGTAATGTCCCCTGTAAGGTTAAGAATTCTTTCATTTTTCTCCTTAAAGACCAGATTATAGGCAAAGGGTATGCTTAATCCTACCCCTATTTCATATTCTCCATCCTTCAGGCCTATAGTTTCAAACTCTCCATTAAAATCTGTTATGGCAATATACAATTCCCCATCAGGACTATAGGTACCATATTGGGACTTGCTGTGTATATATATTTGGGCATAGGGCAGGGGCTGTCCATTTACTGTCACCCTTCCCCTTATCCTATTGTCCCCTGCATACCTTCTTGTGAAGCTGTTTATCCAGTAGCCATTGAGCACCTCCCTGACACTGCCAAATAGATTGCTGTCATCATCATGGAGATAGGCCGTGGTCCCAATCGCCTCAAAGGCCCTTGCAGCCTCCTCATATTCCTCCTGCAGATAATAAATATGTCCCTTTAGGGCATACAGTCTCCTGTCCTCCACCCCTTCTGATATATATTTTTCAACAAGGTCCAAGGCCTTATCGTATTCCCTGTTAACCATATGATTAAAGGAAGCATACAAGTAGCTGGTATAGACTATTTCCTCATCCTCTGAATGCCTTCCCCAGCCTATTAGCTCCTGAACCTTTTCATGATCAGCCATGCCAATATATATATCCATAAGGTTTTTATAAGAGCTTACATAATAGGGGCTGTTTTCATATTTATCCAGTATTTCCTCATAGCATTCTATGGCTTTATCTATATCTTCATGGCTTATTAGGTCTCCACTGCTTCCCCTTCCAAACATAAACAGGTCATAGGTACCTATATGAGGAACCAGGGATCTTGCCAGCCTGTACAAGGCCCTGTCCCTGGATATGGCAAGGGGCATATTTAAATAGACCTTATATAGACTGGCTGCCTTTTCCTTTTCCTCTATTTGTTCAATTCCATATAAAAATATCTCAGGAGCTATAAATCCAAACCCTATTATAAATACAATAATTAATACAATAAGGGTCTTTACCTTCATCCTAATCTTCATAACCATCCACATCCCCCATATCCCTTACTATAACCTGTGAATTCCCAATTTCTACAACCTGCCTATC
>JAAYHM010000121.1 GCA_012735405.1 Tissierellia bacterium
AATGTAGATTTTAACGAAAGAATCCTCATGCGATATTTTAGTTACTTTAACCCCTTTTAAATTTAATAATTGTGTGATAAAATTAGATTGCACTTGTGAATAAACCTCCTTTGTATGTTTTTTTTAGCCAATTAACATTTTAGCAGGTTTATTTCACGAGTGCATTTTATTTTTAGAAAAAATAAATGTTAGGGTAAATTATTTTCCACCACAACATTTATTATAGAACCTAAAAGAAGGAAGGTATTATGTGTGTTCATATAATATCTTCCTTCTTTTATTTGTATGCTTTTTAATAATGTACGCTGCAGTTTTAAAAGCAAAGGAGGGTGAAAATGAAGACAACTAAATCAGACTGGGCTGTAATTAGTGAAGCCAAAGAGAAAGGTATGCTGGTATCTATGAATGGGATAGTTCCAGTCAATAGGACAGAGCTAAACAAAAGATTAAGTAAATATTTTAGAGAACGGCTTCCAAGTTATTCTGGAATTTTCGATGAATTTGAGGGTGAAGATATTCTATACAATATCAATGTTTATTTAAAAGAAAATAGAATTAATAAGGCATCATTAGATTTCCCACTTGGTAGTGGAGATAATATTTATTTAATCCCAATAACTGAAAATCTACAATTAGAGGTGATAGCTGTAGACGAATACTATGGCAATGGAGAATATGAAAAATATGTGGCTATTGAACACTTTGTGATCACTGAAGATGCAACAGAAAAGGATGTGAATAGATTGATTGAATTCATTAAGATGTATCTTGTTTAGAAAAAGACCAGTTTGTAAGCAAAAGGCAATAAAAAACATACTTAAAGGAAGTGATATATCTGTGAGAAAGTGCTTATCCCTATTGTTCTATATAGCTATAATATTATTATTTTTATCAGGATGCACAAGCAGCCCTAATCAACCTAAAGAAATGGATTGGAAGCCTTCAGAATTTGAAACCGTAAACGACATTGATGATGTCTCCATGATCCTGGATGAAGGAACAGTATTGCCCACTAGATTAACTGTTATATTAGAAAATCATTCTGATAGAGAATATATCTATACGGAATATATGTGGCTAGAAAAGAAGATAGACGGAGAATGGTATCAAGTCCCTACTATTATAGATGACTATGGATTTCAAGATATTGCCTATATGTTAGCAGCTGGTGAAGCTAAAGATGAGGTAATTGATTGGGCCTGGCTTTACGGAGAACTAGAAAAAGGAGAATATAGATTAATTAAACATGTATTCCCTTCAGATACAGAAGAACATAATCCGTATTATTTAGCAGTTGAGTTTGAAATAACAAATTAATGTTTACGTTAAAATATAACCCTTATGTTGTTTAATTTTTTACATTTGCATTAATTCAAAAAAATGAAAAAAGACTTCAATGTTATTAAAAAGTTAATATTTTAATATGGTATTATATTAATAACATAAGATTAATTTTTTTAAGAAGGGAGGAGATTGCACTATTATCTCCATATTTAAGGAGATCAATGTGCTGAATAACTATGAGCATAAATTATGATATTGTTAAGCAATACCTTGATAAGCAAAGAATAAAAGCTGTAGAAATATATGATTTTTCTAAAAAGAAGGTAA
>JAAYHM010000122.1 GCA_012735405.1 Tissierellia bacterium
TAGAAACCCAAATGATCTCTGGAACTGGCAAGTTTGAAAGAACAGGTTTAGGTTCTAATTCTAAAGCTAAAGAAGCAGTAGATAATGCCTTTAAGTATTTAAAAGCCAATAGCCAAAACATAAGTGGGAAAATAAGTACCACTACAAAAGATTATCTTGTTCATGTTCATGACTTAAATGGAATAGGCATGACATCTAGTTTAACATTACCAACCATAATAGCAATATGTTCAGTAGTATTAGGAAAGCCTGCTATTTCTAGTCTGGCCATATTAGGAGATGTAAGTATAGGAGGAACCTTAATAAAGGTAGAAGAGTTAGCCAATACCCTACAAGTATGCTTGGATAGCGGTGCAAAGAAAGTATTATTACCCCTAACATCAGCAGTAGATCTAGGAACTGTACCACCAGAACTTGTAGGCTCTTTTAATATAATATTCTACCAGTCTGCAGAAGATGCTGTCTTTAAGGCATTGGGGGTGGAGTAGAATTTGTTGGTAAGTGTGAATTATCATCGTGTCATTTTTATTTAATTTTTTATTCAATCAAATGAGTAATTTAAATGTAAACATGAATTTGATTTAATATTAATTTACAGGAGGAATGTGAGAATGCAAGCAGGTCCTATGAAATTATTAGGATTGCTAAAAGAAAATAAAACTACATTTAATATTCCGGTATATCAAAGAAATTATGAATGGAATAAAGAACAAGTAGAACAATTTTTTAGAGATATTGAAGGAATTATAGATGATAATAATAATAATAATGGACACTTTTTGGGGACGATTGTTTTCGTATCCAATGAGAAACAAGGATTGATGATGGAAAGGATAATAATTGATGGGCAGCAGAGGATTACAACTACGATGCTATTATTAAAGGCTATATATGATTCATTAGATGAAAACAATAATGAGGAAAAAAATCTTAAACAAGAAATTTATGAGACTTATATTATCAATAAGTATGTAGATGATAAATACAAGTTAAAATTAAAACCCGTACAAGAAGACATGAATGCTTATATAGATTTGATTGAATCTAATAAAGCAAATGAAGAATCCAAAATATATACAAATTATAAACTATTAATGGATTTAATTTCTAGTTCACATTATAGTGTTCAACAGATTTTTGAGGCGTTATCTCGTATTCAAATTGTCTATATATCTTTGGACAAAAACTCTAAGGCAGAAAATCCCCAATTAATATTTGAAAGCTTGAATTCAACAGGTTTATCATTAACTGAAGCAGACCTTATTAGAAATTTTATTTTAATGGGATTAGAATATGACAAACAGGTTGAGCTTTATAAAAAATACTGGGTTAATATAGAGAAATTGCTAACTAATGCAAGAATATCAGAATTTGTAAGAGATTATTTAACAATGAAGCTGGGATACGCTCCAAACAGAAAAAAAGTTTATGCAACCTTTAAAAAATTTTATTTTAAAAATAACTATACTAGCGAAGATATATTAACAGACTTATTAAGATATTCTAAGTATTATAGCTGGTTTATTAACTTAGAAACAGGAATTAAAGATATAGATGAATTATTGTGGATGTTAGGGTATATGAAGTCTACTGTAGTCTACCCATATTTATTAGAATTGTTTGATGATTATTTTGAAAAAGAGATAATATCTAAAGATGAATTGTTAGAGGTAATGAATATATTAAATTCATATCTTTATAGAAGAGCTATCTGTAATATTCCCACTAATGTATTAAATAAAGTTTTTGCATCAATGACTAAAAGTGTAGCAGATTTAATAAATAAGAGAAAAACACATGTTGAAGCAGTTACAGATTATTTGATGAGCAAATCTGGAAATGCAATTTTTCCAAGAGATGAACAGTTCAGAAAAAGTTTTATTGAAACAGATATATACAATAGGGGAAATAAATTAGCATTATTTACTTTATATAATATTGAGAAGTACCAGCATAGAGAAATTGTAGAATTAGATCAGTTAACAGTAGAACATATTATGCCCCAAACTTTAACCCCAAAATGGAAAATTGATTTGGGAAGAGATGGAGATGAAATCCATAAATTATACAAGGATACTATTGGTAATTTAACAATTACAAAATATAATTCAGAAATATCTAATAAAAGCTTTGAGGACAAAAAAGATATTTATATAAATTCAAATATAAAATTGACGAGAGATATTTCAAAATATGACAAATGGGATAAAGATAGCATTATAGACAGAGCTAATGCTTTATTTGAAATAGCGAATAAAATTTGGTCACTTCCAGTAGATAATTACTCAAATGTATCCCAAGAAAACTTAATCCCTGGGGAAGAATATTCTATAGCAGATAACGTAAATGTTACTGGATATAAACCATCTGCATTAATTATAGATAACGATAGGATTTCTGTTTCTTCTTGGAAAGAGTTTCTAATAGAAATGTGTAAGTTTTTATTAGATTTTGATAGAGAATTGTTCTACTCCCTATTAGATAATAAGAATTTTAAAAAACTAATTACTAGTGATGCAAATAGTATAAGGAGACCAGAACAATTGTCTAGGGGTTTGTATTTAGAAACAAATTTAAGTGCAAATGACATTATAAACTACGTTAGATTGTTAGCTGAAGAATATGATATGGAAGAATTTATAGAATTTATAATAAGATACTGATGAAAATCAACAAACACATCTGAAATAGAAAGTAGAAGTAGAATAGAATTATGAAATGTCTTGAATAAAAGCTAAAAAATCTAAAGTCAATTTTATATATACAAGTGATAAATACATAAAGAAAACAAGGTTAGAACTGGAGGAGACTTAATCATACAAAGGAGGACATACATGCCAGATAAAACAACAAATATACAACATTTAAAAGATAAGGTTTCTGAATTTGTTAAAGAAAGAAATTGGGAAAAATTCCATAATCCCAAAAATTTATCAATTAAATATCCTGCTCCTTAAATTGGATAAGCCCTGTTAAATAGGTGTTGTTTGTCCCAAATAAATAATAATTAAGTAACTAATATTAAAGGAAGTGGTGTTAAATGGCCATATTTGATAAGGAAGCAAAAATTTATGATGAATGGTATAAAAGTAAACTAGGGAACTTTGTAGATGA
>JAAYHM010000123.1 GCA_012735405.1 Tissierellia bacterium
CAGTTGATTTTTTTTAGTGACCTATTTAAAATATTTATTATTCTCCCCGTCCCATCTTGGTAATATATATTTGTATTACCTTTATTTATTATAGGTATATTTTATATATCGCGGTTTTAAGCTTAATTTGCCAAATGTTTTTTGTAACCATTTTTTGTCCCAGGGTACAAAGGTACTATTAAAGCCGTTTTCACTCAAAAAATATTTTTAATCAATAACCCTATAATCTTTCTTAATATAACATGTCCAATAGTGGAGTAAGAATACCTATTATTCCACCAAGAAATGCCCCCAGCCAAGTTATTGCCTTTAGTTCCCTACTAGCTATTTCAAGTATAAGCTCTTCAGTAAAGGCAACATCATAGCTATTAATTTGATCCTCCACTACTTTGGAAATATTAAATAATTTTACTATATGTGGCAATTGATTTTCAATAAAATAATTTAACATTTTTATAAAAAGATTACTTATGTCTCCAATTATAGTTTCATCTATATTTGCAACTAATAATGAAGTAGGCTTATTTAGAATATTTTCTATAAAGCTATCTATGGCTTCGTTTATTTTATTGTAAAAGGCATCTGAGCTTATAAGCTTATCATACTTATAGGACAATAAATCTAATATAGTATTTTTAATTTCCATATCCTTATCTTTTAGCCTTTCATCTATTATGTTAAGAATCTTAGCCTTGTTTTCCTCTTTAGAAATATATGCCAGCATATTATCTGTTATATTTAATATATCTTCTTCTCCAATATAGAATTTAAAATTCTTAAATACACTGTCTACCCTATTATCCAATACTTTATCAATAATAATATCAAATATGCCTACCAGATTGTTTCTAATTTGGCCCTTATCTATATATCCCTTAATCATACCATAAACCTTATTAGATATTGTCTCAGGACTTACAAATAGAGCTACTAAAGTATTCATATTTTGAGAAACAGCATCAGTTATGATATCTTTGATTTTTGTTTCTACATTTGGATCCTCCAGTATTTCTTTTAATCCATAGACAATCCTTTCATCATTATCCTTTACAATATTTTTTATAGAAGAAACAAAATCTTCAGGGATAATTTCATTTAATTTTCTTTCATCCTGTGCCAGCTGGTCTAGTTTACTTTCCAGCAAACTTTTTAATAAATTTTTGGTTTCCTTAGACCCTACAAATTCTGATATTAATGTTTCCATCTTCCCATCTAAAAATTTATATAAATCTTCCATAGAACTATTTAATATATATCCCTTTATTAGATCCATTACTTTTTGCTTAAATTTATCGCTCTTTAATTTGCTATATATAGAATCTACAATTTGTTTTTCTACCTTATTAAATATCCTTTCATAAGTTTCAGCACTTAAGCTTACTAAAAAGCTTTTTATTGACCTTTTATCATTTCTTAATTTATCTATATTTGATGTAATCCATCTATTTACATATTTTTCTACCTTGTTACCGGGTATGGACTTCATAACAACTTCAGGGGATAAAAGATAATATCCTACAGCCTCACCTACACTTTTAGCTATTCTTGCCCTTTCCTTTGGGATCAATCCTGGAGTAAAGGGTATATGGAAGCCAAAAATTCTCTTTTCCTCATGAGGTCTGAAGAGCATCTTTATAGCCAACCAGTTAGTTATATATCCTATAACTGCTCCTACAAATATTGGTATAATAAATTTCACTGTTTCACCTCTTATGATTTATTTTTTTACTAATATATTCTAGCCTAATTTTTCCATATTAACAATCAAGAGCAAACAAAACTTGACATAAATATTTTGTAATATTTATCTTTATAATTCCTCATATTAGTCTTTTGATGCATGATATTTATTGCTTTTTATATAAATAGAAATAGCTCTAGTAATGATTATTCGGCTACAATTCTACATTATAATAAGCCCTCTAAGTATAGCTAGAAGCCTTATTATATGTAAACCAGGGATTACTCTTTCCCCTCTTCCCATAAATATTTCATTGGGCCAAAGTGGTAGATATCTATATGGCAATCAATCCATTGTTCTTCGGTTATAATAATACAACTGAATTTTGCTTGATTGTATCCATATGTCTCATCAATTATTTCAATAATTACTAGATCTTGTGCTAACTTTTTTGCAAAGTCTCTAATATCCATCTGTTTTCGATAGAAGTTTCTTTCAATACAAGATACCCTACAAAAGTCAAAATCTACATTGTAAAAGGATACAGTTGCCTTTCCACTTCTAACAGCTTCTTTATCCTCTATTATATAGATACCATCATCAAAAACAAATGTAATAGTATCATTTTCTATTACTATGTCGCTTATTCTGGTATCATGCAGACTAAGAGGCAATATTACATTAGGTTTTATATATTCCCTCAATTGATTCTGCCTCCTTAAAATTACTCCTAGATCGTTTAATTCTTATGCCTGTTCAATAATATTTAATCTCTCTCTGTTCAAATTTTTTATTCTGTCTTCTATATCTTTAAGTTCTTCTCTTAAGTTTCTAATGACAGTATTCACTCTTACCTTTGTGTCTACAACTTTCTGTTTTGCATCATTTATTTTTGATTGAACTGCTAAGTCGGAAAAAAGTCCATCAAAAAAGTAATCCGCAAAGGTCAAAAATGAGCCTATTTCTATATCAATATCCAGCTTACCGCCAACATCCTCTAATTCCCTATGAAATCTTGACAACAATAATTGAGCCTTAGATATTTCCCTTTTTGCATCATCTATCCTTGAATGTTTGCCCATAGTAGCAATAAAATCCCCTCCAAGTATATCCCATGTCCCCCAGCTTTTAGCAGAATCCAAGCTTTTATTCACTCTATCAAGTGAACTTAGAAGCTCCTTTCCAGCATAAATTGCTTCTTCAAGTTCCTTTCTCTTATCCATAAGAGTTGATTCCTCTTCTGTTATCCTGTCTAATCTACTTGCTAATCCAGTATCCATAGATTTAAGCATTTTCTCTTTTCTAGCTATCACATTCCTATATTCAAATTCTAAATCTCCCAAACCCTGTATGCTTTTTTCTAAAGCCTTAATTTCCTCAATCAGATCCATGAGTTCATCCTTTACAACATCATACTTTAACTTTGCAGCTATTGCTTCTTTTTTCTCCTTCTCCAATCTTTCAGTCTTCCTACCAGTAATGGTAATTATGAAATTAGTCAAAGATATGCCTTCAAGCTTTTCTACATCTAATTCTTCCTTTTTCAGTTGTTTATATAGGTTATCTTTCTTCTCTTCCAGTATCCTTTTTTCTTCTTTTGCATTGTTTAGCATTTTAATAAGTCTTTCCCTTTCTCTCATCTGAGCTTTAACCTTTAGCAGTTGATCATTTAGCTCTTTCATAATATCACCCTAATTGTATGTTTTTTTCATTTTATCATGAATACAAACCTGTGACAATCTTTAAAAAACGGTTAAAAATAACTCTATTATCATGAAAGCCTAAGGTTTATACATATGATAGCAGACAAATTAACCATCATAACTACATAAAATAGTGTTATATTTTATATAGAACGAGAAGAAATTGTATAGGGAGGATGAAATATGGACAATTTAGAACTGAAAGCAGAAGATGTGGAAAAAATTCTCAAAGAACATGAGGACTTTTTTAGTTCCGGGAAAACAAAGGATATAAATTTCCGCTTACAACAGTTAAGGAAACTAAAGGAAGGAATAAAAAAATATGAAGCAAAAATTATTGAGGCACTCCAAAAAGATTTAGGAAAGCATCCCTTTGAATCTTATACTACAGAAATTGGATTTGTTCTAATGAGCATTACATATACTATGAAAAATCTTAAAAGCTGGGCAAAGCCTAAAAAAGTCAAGACGCCATATGTTCTGTTTCCATCAAGGAGCAAGATTGTATATGAACCTTATGGAACAGTACTTATAATTGCCCCATTTAATTATCCTTTTCAATTAGTAATAGAGCCTCTTATTGGTGCCATTGCAGCAGGAAACTGTGC
>JAAYHM010000124.1 GCA_012735405.1 Tissierellia bacterium
TTAATCTTCAATAGGTGGTTTTGTTGTTATGCCCTTTTTAAAGGTTCTGCCTTGCAAGATAGTTTCAATAATCTTTCAAAATTATTTTTTAAAAACTATTGACTTTTATTAGCTGGTCTTTATTTTTTATTCATATAATTTTTTATATAGTTTTTTTAGCGTTGTTTTATTATTTGTAGCATTGTCTTGATTCTCCAGGTTTTCACTTAAATGTAGTGCTATTGCTTTTATATATTCATCTAGCACATACTTATATAAACCCCATCTATCTACTATAGAATTAATTCTTCTCCTTGGCATCCAACCATACACAGTGGCAGTACATTACAGTTAAACACCTTTCATCTTGGGTAGCATCATATAACATATAGTTGAAATATGTATTTGTATTTGATATTTCTTTAGCAATGATATTGCCAATCTTGTATTCATCCCTTCCTATATCTGATCAACATTTATATATATCACCTCTAGGGTCTAGTACATAAGAATTTACTGAATCTGCTTCGCTAAAATTAGTCTTTAAAGTAGGATATCGATGTTGATAATTATCTATAAATCAGTTATCAAATAATTTAACTTGAAATTCGTAATCTAAATAGGAAAAATCTGAAAAAGCTAAACAGTTGTTTAATGAATAACAATCATTAGTTAGTTCTACATATCCAAGATAAGGATAAACTTTTTTCTGTAAATTATAAGCTTTTAGTGTGTTTAAAACTTAATCTCTCCTTTCAGAATTCTTTTTATCTGTATTTATTCTTAGGAATATTTGTAGCAATATATCAATGTTCTCATATAAATTTTTCACTATTGTATGAAAAGTAGGCTGTCCATTCTTTAATGGTCGTCTTGAATTATGTATATCCTCTGGGCCATCAATTGTTACTTGAATATAACTTACTTTTAATTGACTTATTTTTTTAGCAACCTCCCTAGTTAAATTATAGCCATTTGACACTATCACTGACGAGTATTCAATATCTTTTTCCTCACATATTTCCAATACTTTCTTTGTTATATTATTAATAACATCAAGTGCTAATAAAGGTTCTCCACCATACCAAGCAATATTTATATTACTAATACTTTCAGATTTTGCTTTTTATAAATTCAATTAAAGCCTCTTGAACTTCCTTAGGCATATATAATTTTTTTCTTTTCCCTTTCTCATAACAATATATACATGCAAAATTACAATCCAAAGTAGGTGCAATAGTTATAGATAAATAGTTACTTGAATATCTATTATTTAACAAATTATATTTTAATATATCTAACTCATTAATATTTTCATCAATTAAGAAGCTGCCTCGTTTTAAATCCTCAATTAATTTTTCATCGTCAATCGAAATAGATTTTTTTATATAGCTTTTATATTTTTCATAATCCTTTGTTTCTATTAACGCTAATGCATTCGTTCTAGAATTATATGCTATTAATTTTTCCAGTTTTTTTGGTATATCAAAGAAAAAATTATATTTTGATTCCTTCATCATAGTTTTAAATCCCCCTGTTTTTTAACGCTCTGAAAACTTAAATGAAAATTGAGGACTTCTATCCTCTGTGGTACAATGTTTTTGCCAGAAAACAAATACCTCCCAGAAAGGATGAAGTCCTCATGCAAAAAATTGTACTAATTAAGTGCCCAAAATGCAATAATAAAGATTCTTTTTATCGCTATGGCAAAGATAGAGATGGTTATCAAAAATACCTTTGCCGTAAATGTAATCACCAATTTGCTCCTGATAGACCAACGTCTAA
>JAAYHM010000125.1 GCA_012735405.1 Tissierellia bacterium
GGTGCATAAAAGGGTTTTTGAAGGCATTTTAATATAAATATACTAAGCAATAATATTTGAGAAAACAGAGGTTGTATAGAGTTTAAGATAACCGATGTTTTAAAAAATATTATTGTTTATTTGTTATGCCAAAAAAACATATTGTAATAAGTATATTAAATTAAGTATTTTAGCATACTCCATCAAACTGGGGATAATACTAATTATTTTTTTCCTACAGTAACTTGACACTATCAGGAAAGTACATAATGTAGAACCTTTGCAATAAATATGATATAATATTAAATAAAATGTTATTATTATTTTAGTTGAGGAATCTTCTTTCCTCAATTTTTTATTTTGCCAATATGGTTCTCACTGTATTAAACAGGAAGGGAAAAAATGAAAAAACACAGTCGTATTCTAAAATGTATCGGATACAATTCTATGCAAGTGGATTGATTTGAAAGGAAAAGTTGAAATAATGGGGCAAAAAACTTTAATAAAGATGCTATATGAAGGAGGTATTATATGCAACAGAGAAATCCAATGGGTCATGAGAAGATTCTTCCCTTACTTATAAAAATGTCTTTACCAGTCATGTTATCAATGTTTATACAATCCTTATATAATATTGTAGACTCTTACTTTGTGGCAAAATTAAGTGAAAAAGCTTTAAGAGCAACTTCTTTAGCTTATCCTGTTCAGATAATAATTGTGGCATTAGGTGTAGGTACAGGAACTGGTTTAAATTCACTTATATCAAGGTCCTTAGGAGCCAACAAGCAGGAAAAGGCAGATCAGGCAGCCATGCATGGCTTTATAGCTGCTATATTATCATCACTAATATTTATTATATTTAGATTTACATTAATGGATAAATTTTTCGATTACTTCACTAAGGATCCAACTGTAAAGGCTATGGGTATGGAATATTTGGGCTTAGTTAGTACTTTTGCATTTTTTTCAATAATACAGATTACCATAGAAAAAATGATCCAGGGAACTGGAAAAATGGTTTGGTCCATGATAATACAGTTAGTGGGGGCAATTATAAATATTATTTTAGATCCTATTATGATTTTTGGCTTATACGGCTTTCCTGCCATGGGTATAAAAGGGGCAGCAATAGCAACTTTAATAGGCCAGGGAGCAGGAGCATTATTGGGAATAATTGTATTATTTTCAGATATAATTGATTTAAATATTAACTTTTTAAACTTTAAATTTTCAAAGGGAATAATAAAAGAAATATATAATGTAGGTTTTCCAAGTATATTGATGCAATCTATAACTGCTTTAGTAACTACTATTATGAATTTAATCCTTATAAGACATTCTGAAATAGCTGTTTCTGTACTGGGAGTATATTTCAAGTTACAATCCTTTGTCTTCATGCCAGTTTTCGGATTAAGCCAGGGGGTATTACCCTTAATAGGATATAATTATGGGGCAGAAAATAAGGAAAGAGTAGAAGAAACATTTAAATGGGGGATGAGGCTTACTGCTATTGTAATGGCAGTAGGAACAATAGTATTTCAGCTATTCCCAAGAGAATTAATGGGTATATTTTCAGATGATCCAAATATGACAAATATGGGAGTTTATACTTTAAGAATCATATCTATTTGTTTTGTATTTGCAGCAATAGGAATAACTAATTCAACATTTTTCCAAGCTTTAGGTTTAGGTAAATATAGTCTTATAGTTACATCATTAAGACAATTGATTCTAATAATTCCTATAGCTTATGTACTCTCATTTATTGGCTTAAATTTTGTTTGGCTATCCTATCCAATATCAGAAATAATCGCTACAATAGTTTCTGTAACATTGCAAAGAAGGGTAAAGAGAGAATATGTAGAAATATTATAATAAAGGGGATGAGGAGTTTTGCACTAAATTGATGCAAAAATCTTCATCCTCCTTATACCATAAGTTCTTTTTCAAATATATAATAGATATTAGGTCTTCAATATAATCATCTATTCTGAAGAAGTTTATTAGCAAGGAAAAGAAGCTAAAAGGGAGGACATATTTATGAAAAAACAGCTCAAATATGATTTTTTGCTATTACTGGTAGCAGTAGGATGGGGATTTTCTTTTTATTTTGTTGATATAAGCCTGCAATATATGGGGCCTTTAACCCTAAATGCATTTCGTTTCATCATAGCATTTTCTGTAATAGGAGCATTTTCATATAAAAAATTAAAAAATCCATCTAGGTTAACTTTAAAATACAGCCTCCTGATTGGACTTATATTTTTTGTTGTATTTGCATCGTCAGCTATGGGTGTTATGCTTACTTCCTTATCAAATGCCAGCTTTCTACCAGGATTATCAGTAATATTTACTCCTATTCTAACAGCCTTAATTTATAAGAAAAAACCTGAAAAGAAATTATTATTAGCAGTCCCAATGAGCACAATTGGTCTAGCATTATTAACATTAAGGGACGGATTTGATATAGGCTCTGATTATTTTTTGGGAGATATCCTTTGTATAATAACAGCTGTTACTTATGCCCTAGCCATTGTTCTAACCGGTAGTGCAGTGGAAAAGGAAGATGTAGATTCATATCAATTAGGAGTATATCCTCTTGCTGTAACTGGGATTTTAAGCTTAATACTTGCTTTTATTTTTGAAAAACCAGCCATACCATCTGCTCCAATAGCCTGGTTTACAGTTTTGTTTCTAGCCTTGTTTTGCACTGGCTTAGCTCTAGTGATTCAGACAATAGCTTTACAGTATACGACAGAGGAACGTGTAGCCATTATATTGGCTTTGGAACCTGTTTTTGCTGGATTTGTTGCCTATATTTTTGCAGGTGAAGTTTTGACTAAAATGGCCTATTTAGGAGCTGTACTTATGATTTTAAGTATGTTTATTATGGAAATAGACTTTTCAAAACTTAAGTTGAAATTATTAAATAAAAGTAGCAACTATCAGTGAACATCCCTTTTCAACAGCATGTTGAAACTAATTATTTTATGCAATTTTAAAGTAGGACTTGCAGTTAAACCTTAATAAATTTTTATTTATTAATTTAAAATGTTGGCAGGTATTAAGAAAAAGTTCACGAATATAAATAATACTAATTATAAGGCGAAAAACGGTAAGGATTAATATATAAATCGTTTTTTGTCTTATATGAATATTGAGTTTGAAAGGGGTAGTGAAATGAAAAGGGCTGCAGATGTGGATTTTACCATATATGGAGATGACATGCAATTTGTGGAAATATACTTGGGCCCATATGAGAGCATTGTAGCTGAAGCAGGGGCCATGATGTATATGGATGAAAATATTAAGATGAAGGCCATATTTGGAGATGGTTCAGGCAGGGCTCAAGGGAAAGGCTTAATGGGTAAAATGCTTGGAGCAGGAAAGAGGATTCTGACAGGGGAAAGCTTGTTTATGACTGACTTCACAAATACTGGACGGGAGAAAAGACCAGTAGCCTTTGCTGGTCCTTATCCAGGAAAGATAATACCAGTTGACATAGGGGACTACAATGGAGAGCTTATATGCCAGAGAGATTCGTTCTTATGTGCAGCAAAGGGAATAGCAATTGAAATTGCCTTCCAAAAGAAGATAGGAGTAGGATTGTTTGGTGGAGAAGGCTTTATTATGCAAAGATTGATAGGTGATGGTTTAGCCTTTATACATGCTGGAGGAACTGTTATTGAAAAGCAGTTAAAACCAGGGGAGGTTCTAAAATTAGACACAGGCTGTTTAGTAGCCATGACTAGTACCGTAGACTACGATGTAGAAATGATAGGGGACATAAAGTCTGCCTTATTTGGTGGGGAAGGTTTATTTCTGGCTACCTTGAGAGGGCCAGGTACAGTATGGCTACAATCCTTACCCTTTAGCAGGCTGGCCAATAGAATATTTTCAGCAGGCAGCAAGGGTAGATCCAGTGGCAAGGGTGAGGGAAGCATTTTAGGGAGTTTTGGTATAGGAGATTTGTTTGGAGAAGATTAAAGGATCAAATAATAAAAGGCTCTTTATTAATAATTGGGGTGGAAATTTTATTTTCTCCACCCCAA
>JAAYHM010000126.1 GCA_012735405.1 Tissierellia bacterium
GTATCCACTAAAAGAGGTCCTTTAAGGGACATCAGTTTTTTCTTAGTAGCTATTACAACAACATTTTCCTTGCCTACCTTCTTTATGACCTCACTGCTTATTTGCTGGTTGCCTCTGCCAAATATATAGCCCTGGCCTCCAATGACTGTTACTATTATTTTTGCCCTGTGGCCTTCTATGGCATCAAGTATATCCTTTTCACTGGCATCAGCCTTTATTAGCTCCTTATTTTTAACTATATCTATACCTAAAAGAGTATTTGGTAGCCCCAGCTTTTCCATTATATACCTGGTGGATGTTCCAGAACCTATTATATAGACCACATCTTCTTCCATGGATTCTACTATTCTATCTGCTATTCCATCTAAGGCAGCCTCTTCTCCTACAATACCTCCTGCCTTCTGATTTTGTACCAGCTCAGGTTCAAAAGGTACCTTCATATATCCATATAGTTTAGCCATTACACTTCCTTCTCTAAAGGCCTCTTCATCTATATCCATAACTTCCATCTCTCTTATATTCAGCTCTTGTCCCTGGAAGAATTTAAGGGCTATTTGACCAGCTCCCCTAGGATGGCTGGCAAATACTCCTGAATGTATTTTTACCCCTGTAGGTATACCTAAAACTGGTATTTTGTCCCCTACAGAATTGTATACATTTCTTGCAGTACCGTCCCCTCCTGCAAAGAGGAGAAGGTCAACTTCCATATCAGCCATTAACCCTGCTGCCTTTTCTGTAGCCAAAGGCCCCTTTAAATCCTTTACCTCTTCAAGAACCTCCACCTTAAATCCTAAATCCTTAGCTGCATCTTCTCCCATCTCTCCTGGACAGGTTATTATTTGAATTTTATCCTTTAAGGGTGTTAACTCCTCTAAGGCCTTTTTAGCCTTTACAGGAGATTCCTTTTTGGCCCCACGCCTGATGGCCTCCTGCAAAACTTCCTCTCCATCAGTACCTTTAAGTCCTACTCTTCCTCCCATTCCTGCAATTGGGTTTACTATAAAGCCTAGTTTCAATAAATACACCTCTTTCTAAAAATTCCTATATACTATTTGTCCATTTATAATAGTGGCATAGGTTTCACAACCCAGATCCTTTATTGGATTTCCATCAAATATGACTATATCTGCATCTTTTCCTGCTTCTATGCTGCCTACCCTGTCTGCTATACCTACTATTTCAGCCGGATATATGGTAATAGCCTTTAAGGCTTCCATCTCATCCATGCCAGATTTTACAGCCAAACCTGCACATAGGGGTAAGTATTGTTGCGGTATGACTGGTGCATCTGTAATAATGCCTACCTTTACTCCCTTTTTGTTTAATATGCCTGGAGTTTCAAAGGATAGGTTTCTAAGCTCTATCTTAGACCTGTTTGACAAGGTGGGCCCTACTAGGGCACCCTTTCCTTCTTCAGCCAAATAATCAGCAATTAAATGGCCTTCTGTACAGTGTTCCAAAGTAATATCCACATTAAATTCCCCGGCAATTCTTAAGGCTGTAAATATGTCGTCTGCTCTATGGGCATGGGCCTTTAGGGGTATTTCCCTTTTAAGGACCATAGCCAAGGCTTCCATTTTTATATCAAAATCCGGCATCTTGTCTGGATCTCCCTTGGCCCTTTCCTTTTTCTCCAGGTAAATCTTTGCCTTAAATAGGCTTTCCCTTAGGATAGCAGCCGTTGCCATTCTTGTAGTGGGAGATTTCTTTTGTGAATCATATACCCTTTTTGGGTTCTCTCCAAAAGCAACCTTCATGGCTACAGGGTCTTTAACTATCATGTCATCTACCCTTTTCCCATAGGTCTTTATGGCAGTTGTAAGTCCTCCAATAACATTGGCAGAGCCAGGTCCTGTAACTACAGTTGTAACTCCAGCCTTATAGGCATCCTTAAAGCCTTCATCCATTGGATTGATGGCATCTATAGCCCTTAAGTGGGGCGTTACAGGATCTACCATTTCATTTCCGTCACTGCCTTCAAAACCCATTCCTTCTTCCCACATGCCTAAATGACTATGACCATCAATAAAACCTGGTAGAACCATTCTTCCTCCTGCATCTATTACTTCAGCATCCAAGGGTGCCACAATATCTTTTCCTACTTCTACAATTTTATCCCCATCTATAAGAATGGAACCATTTTCAATTATCTGTCCTGCCATTGTATATATATACCCATTTTTTATTAAAATCATAAGTAATCCTCCTTGTATCAGTTCCTTACCTAATAAATATTATACATTTCTTGACTTGGCTCAGCAACTGCATTGGTAAACTTTATGGCAGGGAAGTAAATTGTAAACTTAGTTCCATCCCCTAATTTGCTCTCAACAAATATTTGTCCTCCATGTTCTTCAAATATCTTCTTTGCAATACTTAATCCTAATCCAGTACCCTTGCTTCCTTTAGTAGTAAAATATGGATTAAATACCTTATTTATTATCTTATCATCTATGCCACAGCCAGTATCTGATATTTCCAGTACTATCTTATCCCCTTCATCATAGGTTTTTATGGTCAATATTCCCTTGTCTTCCATAGCCTCTATTCCATTTTGAATTATGTTAATAATAGAATGTCTCATATCATATTCATCTGCATATATATACTGTTGGGAATTTAAGCTTACTCCCAGGGTTAAATTATTTGTTTCATCCAAAACTAAGGTTTTGAACTTATGTTTAATCATATCTATGCAGTTTTTAACTATATAATCAAATTTATATATATCCTTTGGTGCTTCAATAGAGCCTTTGAAATTACTTTTAATCCTCTTGGTAATATTGCTGCCGTCTAAGGCTAATCTTGCAATTATTTCAAGGCACTTGTTAATTTCATTTATATCGTTAATTTCCTGGCAATACTGTGCATGCCCCAATATGGACACTAATAAATTGTTTATGTCGTGAATGATTCCCCCTAATATTTGCCTCATATTTTCTAGAAACTCACTTCTCATCATGGCTTTATTGAACTTAAATTCAATACAACGCTTCTCTGACAAGGCGGCTAGACTCTTATGAGCAAGCTCATCTGGAGTGTATACATCAAAATGATCTACCCCATCTACAACCAAATAGTCGTGGTACTTAAATATGGGGATTATATGACTTTTATCCATTTTTTCAATTATATATCTTACTAGGAAGTTAGCCTTTCCACCATCATATAATTCCCTTAATCTTGCATAGGTATAATGAACCTTATTAAGGCTTACAGAATTCCAAAAGGAATCCACACTTATGTATACGCAAGGCTTTCTATTTATATCAATTTCACTAAGCCTGTTAATTTCCTTTTCTATTTGATCTGTTATTCTATCCATATCTATTCCATATTCATTTATATAATCATCCCTTGATATAATTGACAATCTATTAATATTTACTAATTCCTTAAAGTTTGGATCCAATTCATCAATAAACTTTAAACTTTTTTTCTTTATGTCAGAGGAGCATATGTAAATTAAACCTCCATCATTCATAAAATTATGTTTTATATACTCCTTAAAAAGATTTAATTCACTTTCTCCTAAATAAGAGCTTATGACTCCAATAAAGCCATTTTTTTTGCTTATTAAATTCCCTATACTCCACATTAAAACACGCCCCCATATCATACATCCTTGGCGCTGAGTGATATGCGTTTTCTTTCCATGTCTATATCTAGCACCCTTACCTTTATAATATCTCCTACTTTGACAACTTCCTTCGGATGCTTTATATAACTATTGGACAGCTCTGATATATGGACCAAGCCATCCTGCTTTACCCCAATATCTACAAATACACCAAAATCAACTACATTTCTGACAGTTCCTGTTAGAACCATGTCCTTCTTCAAATCTTCAAGTTTTAATACATCCTGTCTAAAAATAGGCTTTGGCATTTCATCCCTTGGATCCCTACCAGGTTTTTTAATTTCATCCATTATATCCTTAAGGGTGAGCATTCCTACATTTAACTGTTGAGCAAGCTCTTTTAAATCCATATTATCAAAATCAATTTCCATTAATTTTCTGGCTATATCATAGGACTCTGGATGAACAGCAGTATTATCTAAAGGATCCAGGCCATCAGGTATTCTTAAAAAGCCTGCACATTGGGTAAAAGTCTTAGGACCTAGTCCTTTAACCTTTTTAAGCTCTTCCCTACTTTTAAATTTGCCAACATTTTCCCTGTACTCTACTATATTTGCAGCAACCTTTGTGGTAATACCGGCTACATATTGAAGTAGGGATGGACTGGCTGTATTTAAATCAACTCCTACAGTATTAACACTGTCTTCCACTACTCCTTTTAAGGCTTCATCTAATTTCTTTTCATTAAGGTCATGTTGATATTGTCCAACACCTAGATGTTTTGGATCAATTTTTACCAGCTCAGCTAAAGGATCCTGCAATCGTCTAGCTATGGATATGGCACCTCTAATAGAAACATCAAGTTCCGGAAATTCCTCCTGGCCTACTTCTGAAGCCGAATAGACAGAGGCCCCTGCTTCATTTACTATGGTATAAAAAACCTGTCTGTCTAAATTGTTAATTATATCAGCCACTACCATTTCTGTTTCCCTAGAGCCTGTACCATTGCCTATGGCAATTATATCTATCTTATATTTATATATTAAGGTCCTTAATACTTCCTTTGTCTCATCAACTTTATTTTGGGGCTCTGTTGGATATACTGTTGTATAATCCAATAGCTTTCCTGTTTCATCTATTACTGCAACCTTGCAACCAGTTCTATACCCCGGGTCAATTCCCATAATAACCTTATCCCTGACAGGCGGCTGCATAAGAAGGGGTTTTAAATTAAGGGCAAATACGTCTATTGCTTCCTTTTCTGCTCTTTCTGTAAGGCTATTTCTAATTTCCCTTTCTATAGATGGGAAAATAAGCCTTTTGTACCCATCCTCTATACTTTTTTCCAAATATTTGGCTGTTTCTAATTCTGTATTTTTTATTATCCTCTTCTTTATTTTTGATAAAATCTCATCCTCTGGCAAAAGGAGGCTAACCTTTAGAAATTTTTCCTTTTCCCCCCTATTTATGGCAAGAATCCTATGGTTTGGTATAGTCCTTATAGATTCTTTATAGCTATAGTACATTTCATAGGGGGATTGTGCATCTTCATCTACAGCCTCCACCTTCAAAACTCCCTTACTATTGGCAATATTTCTGATAGTTTGTCTTATTTCCGCATCCTCAGAAATATTTTCTGCTATTATATCCATAGCTCCCTGTAAGGCCTCTTCTTCAGTGTAAACACCCTTACCTTCATCTATATACCCATAAATTATGCTTTTTAATTCATAATTTTTAATA
>JAAYHM010000127.1 GCA_012735405.1 Tissierellia bacterium
AACCTTCTTTTTTGGGTTATCCAAAAAAGAAGGTTATTTTTTTATATAAATGCTTTCATTGGGAAAAATATAATCTAAGGAAATAAAAATAAAGGGGATTATCACATGAAAATATTTTGGAAAGTATTTGCAGTATCCTTCGTATTTTTTGCTATTATTACCCTATTAGGATCCTATTCTTATATGAAAACAAAGGGCAGGGAAGAGGATTTGGACTTTACTATAATAGGAGGTGAGGCTGAAGATGAAAATATAAGGGAAGAGGAAGCTGAGAATGATTATGAGGAATATGAAAACAATAATGAGGAGGCTAAGGAGCCGGAAAGCTTTTCTTCTTTAGAAGAAGCCTTTTATAATAGTAAAAGGATAAATGTCATGGTATTAGGCATGGAGGATGTTAGGACTGATACTATAATTTTTGCTTCCTTTGATCCTGATAGTAAGGAAGTAAATCTATTTTCTGTACCAAGGGATACCTATATTCATAGAAAGGGTTATGATTTGGCAGAACAGAGAAAGATAAATGCCATATATGAAAGCCATGGAATAGAAGGGGTAAAAAAGGCTGTTTCTTATTTATTTCAAGGGGCACCAATACACTTTTATGTAAAAATAGATTATGAAGGTGTAAAGAAGATAGTTGATTCAATTGGAGGAGTAGAAGTAGTAGTACCCTTTAATATGAAATATGATGATCCAACGGCAGACCCTCCTCTTCATATAAACCTAAAGGCAGGAAGGCAGCTTTTAGATGGGGATAAAGCCTTGCAGTTTATAAGGTATAGGAAGGGTAATTCAAAAAAACAGGGCTATATTGACGGAGATTTAGGCAGAATTAAAGCCCAGCAGGAATTTATCAAAGCTTTTATTGATAAGGCCTTATCCTACAGGTTGCCTACAGTAATAAAAAATGGATATCCTTATGTTGAAACAGACATCAGCCTATTTGAAGCTTTATACTATGGAAGCAAAGCCCTGGGAATTAAAATGGACCATATTAGACTTGATATCCTGCCAGGAAGGGCAGAATTCAGGCGATATGGAGGTAGGCTTCTATCATATTATATTGCCAATTTAAAGGAAACTAAAAAGGTATTAGAAAATATCTACAATGTAAAACCCCCTGAAAATTAGGGGGTTAAATTGCTTCCTTTTCATTGGATTTTAAAAGTTGCTCTCCAATTGTATTTACATTTCCTGCTCCCATGGTTACTACAATGTCACCTTTTTTAGCATGGTCTAAAATATACTTTTCTATATTTTCAAAGGATGATATATATTCTGCATCTACACCATTTTTAATTAAGGCTTCTACGAGATGAGTAGAATGAATAAGTCCATTATCTTTTTCTCTAGCAGCATATATGTCTGGAATTATAACCTTATCTGCTTCCCCAAAGGAAGTAGCAAAGCTATTTAAAAGCATCTTGGTTCTAGTATAGGTATGGGGTTGGAATATACACCATATCTTATTTTTGGTTGAACGCCTCAGGGCTTTTAAAGAAGCTTTAATTTCTGTAGGATGATGGGCATAGTCATCAATTATCTTTATGCCATTTAGATATCCTTTAAGCTCCAATCTTCTATGGGTACCCTTAAAGTTTTCTAAATTCCTTATTATTGTTTCCATTGGTATCCCTAGAGAATCAGCTACAGCAATACTGGCTAAGGCATTATATATGTTGTGTACTCCCATTACCTTTAAGGTTACAGGGTATATGGCGCTTAAGTTTACCCTTAACATAAATCTTGGATATCCATCGGTTGTAAAGGAAATATTTTCAGCAGTAAAATCAGCCTTGTTGTTAATTCCAATAGTTATTACATTAGCCCTTGTATTTTCTATTATTTTACAGGCATTTTCATCATCCACGTTTATTACCAAGTTGCCCTGCTCATCAATATTTTTACTATACTGAATAAAAGTATCTACTATATGGTTTATATCCTTAAAATAATCCAAATGGTCCTCTTCAATATTTAGAATAACAGCAGTATTTGGATGGAATTTTAATATATTGCCCTTGTATTCACAAGCTTCTGTCAGTAAAATTTCTCTATTTCCAATCTTAACATTTCCCCCGATTTCATCCAAATATCCTCCTAGAAGGATGGTAGGATTTAGAGAGGCGTTGTCAAGAATTGTAGCAATCATACTGGTAGTAGTGGTTTTTCCATGGGTACCGGATACAGCAATGGAGTTTTTGTAATTTTTCATTATTTCTCCAAGAAAAGTGGCCCTATCAATGGTTTCAATGCCTCTTTTCTTTGCCTCCAACAATTCCTCATTGTCCTGAGAAATGGCATCTGTGTATATGACTAAATCCACATCTTTAATATTTTCTTTACTGTGGCCTATATATGTTTCTGCACCTAAGCTTTTCAATCTTTCAACAGCTAGGCTATCATTCATATCTGAACCTGATACCTTATATCCTTCATTAATTAATATTTCAGCTAGACCACTCATACTTATACCGCCAATTCCAATGAAATGTATGTACTTGTATTTGTGATCATCTATTGAAAAAACAAACATAAATTAACCTCCTATGTTAACAAATTCACTGCTCCCTTTAGTATTATTACCAAGGTAGTGTATTAATATTATTTTATTCATCTTGATGAATTTTGCTACTATTTGATTATATCATATTATTATATCTATTAAAATGCAATATAGATACCCTTTCATATTATAGCCTTAGTTAGAAATTATTTCCACAAATAAAAAAAATTAGTATTATTTTCGAAAAAAATAAAATATTTTTCAAAAAAAGGAGGATTTTAATTATATTTAGAGAATATAGAAAATATTTAGTAAAATCTATTGACTCCTATGGAAGGTGGTGAGCTTATCAATGAAGGTAACAGATGTAAGAATTAGAAAGATAACAGATGAAGGAAAAATGAAGGCAATTGTATCTGTGACCTTTGACAATGAATTTGTTGTTCACGATATCAAAATAATTGATGGACAAAATGGACTATTTATAGCTATGCCTAGTAGGAAAATGGTTAATGGTGAGTTTAGGGATATTGCCCATCCTATTAACTCAGAGACTAGGAAGAAAATACAAGATGCAATATTTGAAGAATATGAAAAAGTATTGATAGCAAATAATTAAGGACCGAAAGGTCCTTTTTACTTTTGTCTTGTTATTGACATGAAATAAGGACTATAATATATGATGACAAAGTTTTTCCATAAATTAATTTTCATTGGACATATGTTAGAAATAGGTTAAAATATTACTTGGGCAAGATAATTGTAAAGAGGTGTTAAGTATGAATATTTCTATAATACTGGCTGCTGGAGAAGGTACCAGGATGAAGTCTGACATACCTAAGGTTTTGCACAAAATATGTGGTAAGCCCATGCTAGAGTATGTAATTGATAATAGCAAAGAGGCAGGAATTGATAAAAATTACATTATAATTGGCCACGGTGGTCAAAAGGTAAAGGATGCTTTTTCTCATAAGGATGTTGTATTTAAAGATCAGCCCATTGGTCCTCAGTATCCTTATGGCACTGGCTTTGCAGTTATGCAGGCAAAGGAACATATTGAAGATGACAGCAATGTAGTTATATTGTGTGGTGATACACCTTTAATAACTAGTAAAACCATAGGGGAACTTATTCAATATCACATAGGCAATAAAAATTTCGGTACTGTACTAACGGCCTATGTTGAAGACCCAACAGGCTATGGTAGAATAATTAGAGATGAAGAGGGAAATATTGAAAAAATTGTTGAACATAAGGATGCCAATGAGGAAGAAATAAATATCAGGGAAATAAACTCAGGTATATACTGTTTTAAAGGTGAACAGTTAAAATATGCCCTTGACAAGATCGATAATAATAATGCCCAGGGCGAGTTATATATAACAGATGTAATAAGCATATTAAAGAAGGAAGGATATAAGGTAGGAGCCTATTTAATAGAAGATGCCAGTGAGATATACGGTGTTAATTCAAGGGTACAATTGGCCTTTTGTGAGAAGGTGATGAGGCATAGGATAAACAGGTACCATATGGAAAACGGGGTTACAATAATAGATCCGGATAATACCTATATTGAAGCTGAAGTAAAAATAGGCAGGGATACTATAGTATATCCTGGTGCTATATTGAAGGGCAATACTACAATAGGTAGTGATTGTATTATTGGTGAGAATACAAGAATAGAAAATAGCAGCATTGGAAATGGAGTAGAAATATTTTCGTCTACCATTGAAGAAAGCGTAGTTAGTGACTGCTGTCATATAGGCCCCTATGCTCATCTTCGCCCCAACAGCCATTTAGGTAAAAATATTAGGATAGGTAATTTTGTAGAGGTCAAAAACTCCAATATTGGAGATAATTCTAAGGCAGCCCATCTTGCATATATAGGTGATGCAGATGTAGGTAAAAATGTAAATATTGGTTGCGGTGTAGTGTTTGTAAACTACGATGGCCTTAAAAAACATAGAACTATAGTTGAAGACAATGCTTTTATTGGAAGCAATTCTAATTTAATAGCACCGGTGAAGGTGAAAAAATGGGGATATGTGGCTGCTGGATCTACCATAACCCATGAAGTTGAGGAAAGCTCTTTAGCTATAGCTAGAGCCAGACAGGTAAATAAAATTGGATGGGTTGAGAAGAAAAAATTTAAAAAAGATAAATAGGAGGAATTGAATTGTTAAGCAAAGAGGAGATTAAAGTTTTTACAGGTAATGCTCATAAGGATTTAGCTATAAGTATTTGTAAGGAATTAAATATTCCTTGTGGTTGTTGTGACGTAGGCAAATTTAGTGATGGGGAAATATTTGTAAACATTGCAGAAACTGTAAGGGGATGTGACGTATTTGTTATACAACCAACCTGTGCCCCAGTAAATGACAATTTAATGGAGGTTTTAATTTTCATAGATGCCTTAAAGAGGGCTTCTGCAGGAAGGATAAATGCTGTTATTCCTTATTATGGCTATGCTAGACAGGATAGAAAGACCAAGGCCAGGGAACCAATAACAGCTAAACTGGTTGCTGATTTACTTACCAAGGCAGGAGCAGACAGGGTTATAAGTATGGATCTACATGCCGGACAGATTCAAGGCTATTTCAATATTCCAGTAGACCATCTATCTGGAGTGCCAATTCTTGCCGAATATTTTAAGAATATAATAGATAAGGATACAGTTATAGTATCCCCTGATATTGGTGGGGTAGTAAGGGCAAGAAACTTTGCCAGTCTTCTGGATTTACCTATAGCAATAATAGAAAAAAGAAGACCTAAGGCAAATGTTTCAGAAGTCATGAATGTAATAGGGGATATTGAAGGCAAAAATGCCATTTTAGTAGACGACATAGTTGACACTGCAGGTACAATAACTAAGGCTGCAGCAGTATTAAAGGATTTTGGAGCTAAAAAAGTATATGCCTGTGCTACTCATGCAGTGCTTTCTGGTCCTGCAGTAGAAAGAATTGAAAGTTCTGTAATAGAAAAATTTGTAGTTACAGATACTATACCTCTAACAGAAGAAAAGAAAACTGATAAGATGGAAGTTGTAAGTGTAGCTCCAATATTTGCCGAAGCTATTAGGAGAA
>JAAYHM010000128.1 GCA_012735405.1 Tissierellia bacterium
ATTTATATGATTTTTAGTTGGAAAAGAATAGGACAAAGAGATCATGTCCAAGCAGAAAACAGTACAAATCCTGTGGGAGAGGCTTACTTAAGTGAAGAAGACAAAAAAAGATTGTCTATTGTAAGGCAAAATGAGAAAAACATATTAAACAGGCTAGATATAAGAATAGGCCATTTAAATGACCAGACAGAAAGTCTGGTAAATATTATAGAGGTAATATCCAACAGGGTTAATGAGCAAATAAAGTACATATATGATGTGGTTGATAAAATTGACACCTATTCTGCCATGGCTGAAGAGCTAAATGCCAGTTCTGATACTTCCTATAAGACTGCAGAGGAAACCTTGGAGGTTATAGAGGAAGGAAGCAAGACTGTATATGATACCATTGAATACATGGAAGAAATAAGGGAGTCTATATCCTATGTAGTTGAAGAAATAAATGGACTTAAAAAGAGTACCGGTGAAATCAGGGATATACTGGATATAATAAATAATATAGCTAAACAGACCAATCTACTATCCTTAAATGCTGCCATTGAGGCTGCCAGGGCAGGTGAGGCAGGAAGAGGATTTGCAGTGGTGGCTGAAGAGGTAAGAAAGCTTGCTGAAAGAAGTGCACAATCTGTAGATGATATTTCCAATATAATAGAAAATATAAACACAAGTGTTAACAAGACCATTGAGGCTATAGAAAAAAGCAGTGAAAAGATAATTGAAGGGGCTAATATAGCAGAGCAATCCAAGTCTTCCTTTTCTAAGATTCAAAGTGCCATGGAAAATATGATTGTCACCACAAAGGAAATTACAAATGCCATCTCCCAGCAAACATCAAGTTTAGAATCAATAGTTGAACTTACCGATAGTATGAGCCAGTCATCAGATAAGGCCATGTACATGGTAGAAAGCGCCCTAATGAATGCCCAGTTTACAAAGGTTGCATTAAACGAGTTAAATCAGTTTGCAACCCTTATAAATAGCATAACAAAAGAATTAATAGAGAATACGGGATTTTTTGATGAAGTAAAGGAAGAGACCATATCCATAAGAACTGCCTTAAAAAATCCTTTATCTACTTTGGATCCAGCCATTAGCAATCTTGTAGGAGATGTACAATTTTTAACTAATGTCCATACAGGACTTCTTGGCATTTCTGATACTGGTGAGATTCTGCCAGCTATTGCTAAAAGCTGGTATGTTGAAGATGATAATCTTACCTGGGTATTTAATTTGAGAAATGATGCCACCTTCCATAATGGTAAAAATATTACTGCCTATGATGTAAAAGAATCCTTGGAAAGATTATTGTCACCAGAGCTTAATTCACCTAATACCTGGTTTATAGACTTCATAGAAGGGGCCAGGGAATTTATGGAGGGTAAGGCAGATGAGGTTTCAGGAATTAAGGTCTTAAACGACTATAGCCTATCCATAAGGCTTTCTGCACCCTTTAGTGGATTTTTGCTCCATATAGCCAACCCATGTTGTGCCATTCTGGATCCTGAAGAATTTAAGAAGGGCAATATTGTTGGATGTGGTCCCTATATGATTGATGGTTATGAAGACAATGTATATAGACTGGTGGCCTTTGATAATTATGTAGGAGGCAGGCCTTATTGTGATGTTATAGAAGTGGTAAATGGGGATAAGGATATTACTAAAAATTTCATAGATAAAAAATATGATTTTCATATTGTTCAAAACAAGAAGGATTTGGATTTAATTAGAGAAAGCGACTGTTACAAGAACTTTAAAGCTGTAAATATACTAGGTACCATATACCTGGGCTTTAATACGGGTTCAGGTTCCCCATATGTGAAAAAGGAAGTAAGGCAGGCCATAAGCCATGCTATTAACAAGGAAAGGATAATGGAGAATCTTTACGGGGAGTTGGCCGCTGTTGCCAAATGTATAGTTCCACCAGAGCTAATACCTTCAGATGGATTAATGGAATTTGAGTACTCTCCAGGCAAGGCCCAGGAGATATTAAGGGAGGCAAATATAGATTTAAGTAAACCTATTAATGTAATGCTAAGGAGTGAAAAACCTTCTGAAATATTAAGTTTAATTGAGGAGGATTTAAAGGCCATAGGCATAGAAGTAAACTATGTAGCAGAAGGCAGCGGTGACTACGATTTATTCCAATACGGCTGGTTTGCCGATGTAAAGGAGCCTTCTGCCTTTATAAAACCCTTATTTTTACCAGACAGTGAATCAAACTTATGTAACTATAGAAATGAAGAAGTAGTAAGGCTGCTGGATTTGGCAAGCCAGACTACAAATCCAATGAGGAGGATGGATTTATACAGGGAGGTACAGAGGATAATCCAGGAGGATATGATTGTAATTCCAATTCTTCATCCTAAAATTGGAGTTTGCAGCCAGGATGGGATTGTCAATGTAAATATGTCACCCCTTGCCTTGGTTAAATACGACAATATTATAAAGGAAAAGTAGGGACAAGCTAGATCCTTCTAGCTTGTTTTTTTACATAGTGTACTTTTATAAAAAAATAGGGTATAATACAATGAGGTAATACCAGCAAAATTACATAATACACATAAGATAAGGGGGAATGCTTATTGAAAATTGCAATTGTAACAGATAAACCCAGAATGGGTTTGCTACCTTTGGAAGAAAGGCTTAAGGAAGATGAACAGAAAAGAGAAACTGTAGAGGAAATTAAAAAGATACTGTCTCAAAAGTATGATTGCATTTCCTTAATAGCCGATGACAATATAATTAATCATTTAAAGGCGGAAAATGTAGATTTAGTTTTTAATCTGTGTAATGGAATAGAGGGTGATAGTAAATTAGCCCAAGTTCCTGCCCTTTTAGAATTTGCAAACATTCCCTATACTGGCTCTTCCATATCAGGCCATACCCTTGCCATTAATAAAATTTACTCTTCATCTATTTTTAAGGCTGCAAACATACCTACACCAGCCTTTATACCTGTATATGATATAAATGACCTTGAAAAAATAGACATTGAATTTCCTATCCTGGTAAAGCCTAGTGATGAAGGCTCCAGCAGGGGCATACATCAGGACAGCTTGGTTTTTGATATGGATAGCCTGGTGGAAATGGTAAATGAAGAGTTAAAAATATATAATCCACCTATTCTTTTAAATGAATATTTAGAAGGTAGGGAATTCTCCATAGGTCTTGTAGGAAATGGTGAAGACCTGACAGCCCTTCCCATCCAGGAATTAGATCTTTCCAACTTGCCTGATGGATTTAAGAAATTTTATAGTTTTGAAGTAAAGGCTTATTATAAAAATATGACTGTATACCATATTCCACCTAGGCTTACAGAAGAAGAGAGGAAGCTTCTGGAAAACACAGCTAAAAAGGCATTTAAGGTTTTAGGCTTAAGGGATTATGCCAGGGTGGATATCATATACAGGGATGGAGTGCCCTATGTATTGGAAGTAAATTCCCTTCCCGGCTTAATGAAGGGCAAAAGCTCCCTGTACAGAATGGCCCAGGCAACAGACTTAGGCTATGAAGGTCTGGTGTTAAAAATAGTGGATACTGCCTTAAAGAGGTATTATAGTGAAGATAGGCATTTAGACGGTACAAGAATTGTTAATATTTAATATCAGAAAAGACAAATAATTCAAAATATTTAGGGTATAAAAAATAGAGGTTCTACCTCTATTTTTTCAATTTATAGGATTATTTAAAGGTAAAATTAGTCACAAAGGGGGTTAAGAGATGAAAAAGGTATTAACAGGCAATCAAGCCATTGCCCAAGGCTTTTATGAAGCAGGGGGACTGGTTGCTGCCTCTTATCCCGGCTCACCAACAGTTGAAATAATGGAGACCTTAAAGGGATATGAGGGTATCTATGCTGAATTTTCAACTAACGAAAAGGTAGCCTTGGAGGTAGCCATAGGGGGTTCATTGTATGGTGCAAGATCAATGGCTTCCATGAAGCATGTGGGGGTGAATATTGCTGCAGATCCCCTGCTGACCTTTACCCAAACCCCTATTAATGGAGGTTTTGTACTGGTAACAGGGGATGATCCAGGCATGGCCAGCTCCCAAAATGAACAGGACAACAGGATTATAGGCAAGTTTGCCAATATGGGCATATTCTATCCGGGAAGTAGCCAGGAAGCTAAAGACTTTATGAAAATAGCCCTGGAATTAAGTGAAAAATTCCAGACTCCCATGATGATAGATATTACATCCAGGGTATGCCACAGCAGGGGGCTTGTAGAAATAGGAGAAAGGGTAGAGCATAAGCCTGGTGGCTTTAAAAGGGATCAGGAAAAGTACTGTATGCTGCCACCCTATACCTTCAAGGCCCAGTATTTTATGAAGGAAAGAATTGAAAAGCTTGAAAAATACGCCTATGATGCAGCCTTTAACATTTTGGAGGAAGTTGAAGGCTCAGACACACTGATAGTTACCTCAGGCCTTATGTACTACAATCTAAAGGAGTTAAATTTGCCTGTCAGCATTTATAAGCTGGGAATGGTATATCCCATATCCACTAAAAGGATGAAGGAGTTGGCACAAAAATATAAAAGGATTATAGTTATTGAAGAGATGATGCCCTTTATAGAAAATGAGCTAAAGCTTATGGGCATAGATTGCACTGGCAAGGAGTATTTTTCCTTTACAGGGGAGATACACACTGAAGATATAGAAGAGGCCCTGTATAAAATGGGAGTTATAGATAAAAGAAAGTATGAAGATGTAAAGGCTGTAGAAACTGTTGGCAGACCTCCCATGTTTTGTGCAGGCTGTCCCCATAGGCCGGTTTTTGATATACTCAGAAAATTAAATGTAACTGTAATAGGGGATATAGGCTGCTATTCCATGGCAGTACTGCCAGCCTTTAAGGCAGCCCATGTAAGCCTTAGCATGGGGGCTACCTTAGGTGTTATCAAGGGCATGAACAAGGCCATGAGATTAAATGAGGATAAGAAGCC
>JAAYHM010000129.1 GCA_012735405.1 Tissierellia bacterium
TAATTTTAATAAGATTATACCATAATTTTCATTTCATATTGTATCTAATAGAAAATTAATGGTATTATATTTGTAACAACGAAAGGTATGGTGATTTATATGACTGAAAAAGTATATTTAGAAAACCCATATTTGCGCCAACTAGAAGCTCGTATAGTTGAAAAAAAATATGATAATAATAAATACTATTTAATAACCAACAAAACTATATTTTATCCAAATTTAGCCGGGGGGCAACCCGGGGACAAAGGTACAATTAATGGTATAGAGGTTTTAGAAGCCTATGAGGATGGGGATGATATAATACATGTACTAGGCGAGAATATACACAGTGATAAAGTTAAAATGACTATAGACTGGAATACACGATTTGATTATATGCAACAACATTCGGGCCAACACCTTTTATCTTCAGTTTTTTACAAACTTTTTAATGGTGAAACTATTGGATTTTATATAGGAAAAGAATATGTTTATATAGACGTTAATATCCCCAAAATAAGCAATGAAGAAATAGAAAAAGTTGAATCCTTTGCAAATAAAATTGTGTTTTCAAATTTTTCAATAAAAACCTATATTGTTGAAAGAGAGGATATGGATAAAATTCCAGTTAGAAAAAACATTAATTTAAACTCAAATATACGTATTGTAGAAATAGATGAAATAGACTTTTCCCCTTGCTGCGGAACCCATGTAAGAAGCACCGGTGAAATTGGTCTTATAAAAATCAGGAAGGTAGAACCTTATAAAGGAAATATAAGGGTAGAATTTGTTTGTGGTCACCGAGCCTTAAAGGATTATACTTGGAAGAGCAGTTATATAAGGGATATAAGTAATATGCTGTCTGTTAAGGATAAGGATGTAAAAAATAAAGTAGAGAAACTTTATAAGGAAAAAGAAAACTTGGAAAAGGAAAATAGAAAATTAAGGGAAAAAATTTATAAATATGAAGCTGAATCTCTCTTTAATGAGGGTAAAAGCTATAACAATGTAAAAATTATAGTCAAAAAATTTTCAAATAAAAGTATAAAGGACATTCAAAATATATCTAATATTTTAAGATCCTATGAAAATACTATTTCACTATTAGGTGTAGCAAATGAAGGAAAAATGCAGTTTGTTATAGCTAGAAATGGTACCTTAGATATAAATTTAAAAAATATATTAAATAAGATATCTAAAGAAATAGACATAAAAGGTGGAGGCAGTGAAAATATAGTACAAGGAAGTTGTGACAAAAATAAATTAGATGAATTATTCAATATGTTCCACAATGAAATAATAAAAACTTTTGAACAATAAAGCTTTCTTTTCGCCTAGGCGAAAAGAAAGCTTTTTATGCTAAAGAGAGAATTTCTTTTAGTAAGTTATCCTTTATTTTATTAATTCCCCGATAATCTATAGTGGGAGTATATATATTTTCTATTATATTATGATTTTTGCTAGCCTCCTTAAGGCTTAAGGTAGCTTTTTCCATCAAAAGCTTATATATTTCATAATCCTTTCTATCTATTACTTTTTCATTAAAGAACTCATTTAAATCAACAATATTTGTTGTATATTTTTCACCATTTTCATTAGATGTAATACAAGTATCCAGCTCCTTTACTATTAAAGTTTCATACTTTTCTGGGAATATTGCATTACGATATACTTCCACAGTATAATCTCTTATAGTTGCTATTTGATATATTTTTTTAATTAAAGTTGATTTTCCTGTACCCTTTTCCCCTTTTACATAATAAACAGTCCCAATATCTTTTAAAATAGTATCTGTATAATCAACTAATCCCTTTGGTGAATTAGCAGCAGAAAAAGCATGTCTTTCTTTAAATATATTGTTTTTTACTTCCATTTCTTTTTTAGAAAAAATCTCATCAATTATTAATTTAGTTTTCTTATTTACCTTTTCAAAATCAACAGCATGTCTATTTTTTTCAACTATAATATCATGAATATGTTTCACAGCTTTTAAATAGGAAAATACATTGAAATAAGCCCTTTTATTTGCAGCTTTGGCTTCTATTATCTCCTTTTCTTTCAGTTTTAGCTTTTTTTTATCAACGAATTGTGCTAATTCTATTAATTCATCCTTTAAGCCTGGATAAACAGGTTCAATTATATGAGGAGCTGTTCCATCAACGATTGCAGTTTTTAATTCCCATATAAATATACTATCTAAAGAGCTTGGATCTGTTGGACAATGATGAAACTCCACAGTAAAATTTTTGTTAAGTAACTGTTCTCCAATTTTTTTCATTAAAGAAGACTTTCCACCACCAGGCATCCCTTTCAATATATACAGTTTTCTCCTGTTTTCATTTACAATATTATTGTGAAGGGAATAAAATCCTACAACAGTATTGCCACCAAAAAACATTCGCCTTATGTTTGTCACTTTTACTTCCTCCTTTACCCTATAGTATCAATCTATTCATTATATTTTATAATGTGCAAAAATAATAAAACACTTCTTTCACAAAGAAGTGTTAAAGAAGTGTTAAGTTACTATAAATTCTACATCAGGTAGCTCATTTTGTAATTTTAACCTTATGTTCCCACTGCTTAAAGCCTTGTCCACAGGTGAAACTCCCATAATTATATGGGTTATTTCGTTGTCTCTAGCAAAATCTACTAAGGTCTTTAAAATATTTTTTGACCTTAAAACAGTCAAATCTGCACCAGATTTTTTAGAAACCTGGAACAAATATTCTAGAGCTTCTCCATCACTGTAGCTGTCTAAAAACTTTTCTTTTTCGTTTACAACATGTATTACAAAAAGCTTATCCTCCTCCGATTCAATCAGCTCATTTCCCTTTAGTATCAGCCTTTCACAAGTTTTTTGTTGAGTAACACATACCATTATGTTTTTTCTCATTAACAATCCCCCTCTTACGAGTGCTACCAGTATAATTATAACATGAAATTATAAAAAAAGGATTACTTCCTCTTTTTTCATAAAAAACAAATAGGATAGTCAAGGCTATCCTATTGTAAATCATCATCATTCTCTAATGATTTTCTTTTCATTATATCTGCCACACGACCTGTAGCATAAATATTTTTTATTGGCTTAGATTTAACATTTTTAACTGCATCTGTTATTCCCAATTCAGTTGCAAGCTCAAATTTAAGTTCTTCCAAAGCCTTTTTAGCATTTTGATCAACTTTCATTTTAACCACTTTATTCACCTCATTAAATATATTCTCTTATATAGTTTTTCTATTTTTTCAATTAAAATACAGGCAAATAAAGGGTTCATATGTCATTTATTAAAAAATTTCATTAAAAATAGGAGAGGGTATTTCTTATTTAAAACCCTACTCCTTTATAATTAAATCCATTATTCTGCAAACTAATCTATAATTAGGCCTATTGTATCTAAGTTTTAGAAGAGAAATACTTGCTTACCATTTAATCTTTTTAAGATTTTACTTTCCAAATATTTCCTTTTTAATTAAATCAACTGGCATATCTTGGCCTGTCCATATTTTGAAAGCTATTGCCCCCTGCCAAATCATCATCATTAATCCATTCATATATCTACAACCTGCTTCTTCTGCAATTTTTAATAACTTTGTTTGATGTGGGTCATATACTATATCTGCAACATATAAATCCTTTGGTAAATACTCAGGTGAAGAAATTATTGACTGGTCTATAGTAGCCTTCATTCCTAAAGAAGTACAATCTACAAGTACTTTTGCATCCTGAATTTCTTCTACTAAAACAGATTCATTTAACTCTAATGCTCTACCTTTACAAGCTGGTATGTTCTTGTTAATATTGTCAATTATCTCTTCAGCTTTACTTAAGGTCCTATTAAATAGTACTATTTCACCAGCACCTTCAAAAGCTAATTGGGTTGCTACTGCCCTTGCAGCTCCCCCTCCACCTACTAGTACAATTTTTTCTCCCTTAAATTCTACGCCTTCTTCTTCTAAGGATTTTACGAAACCTCTACCATCAGTATTATATCCAATTAATTTTCCATTTTCATTCTTAACAGTATTTACTGAGCCAATTATCTTAGCATCTGGAGATATTTCGTCCAAATATTCAACAATTTTTGTTTTGTGAGGCATTGTTACGTTGAAACCCTTTGCACCTAAGGTTTTTAATGCCTTTAAAGCATCTACAAGATAACCTTCTTTTATTTCAAAAGCTAAGTACACATAGTCCAATCCTAGAGCTTCAAATGCTGTATTATGCATATGTGGAGATTTACTGTGCTTAAGAGGGTATCCAATAAGACCCATAAGTCCGGTTGTACCTTGTATTCTATTAGCCATAAAATCATCCTTTCTATTTAATATTTTTACTAATTAAAATTCTTAATATTTGTCAGTATTTCTCTTCCAACTTAGATGGCCATCATATATGCTTTATAAAAATTAATTTAAATACTCAATTTGTTTGTATACCAAACTGATACTAATCCTAAAATTCCCACTACAATAAAACCTGCTGTTAATCCAAATATATCTCCTATATTGCCCAACAATATAGGTCCTAATATCATACCCAGACCAAATACTGCTTGATAAAATCCCATAGTAGTAGTCATTAAATTAGTTTCAACACCTTTAATTACCATAGACATTGTTAAAGTAAATACAATTATGTTACCAATTCCACTGATTAATTGCATAATATACAGTATATACAATTTAGTTGTAAAAGGAGTTAATATGCAAACTATAGCAGAAATTAAAAAGCCGATTTTTAAAGTTAATACTTCTCCAAATTTTTTTGTAAAAATAGTAACTGATAATAAGGAAAACAATACCTGTGGTAAAGTAAATATAGTAGTTAAAAAGCTTAACTGTAAATCATCTGCTCCTAATTTTCTGGCTATTATAGGTGTAAACCCAAAATTTGTGGAATATACCATCATTTGAATTACAGCTGCAAGAATAGATATCCTTACAACTTTTTTGTTTTTTACTACATCCATAAATCCAAAATCTTTATTGTTTGATTTTATATTTATTCTGCTTTTTTCTTTTGACTCATAAATAAATGCACCAAGGAACAAACTAATAGCGGCAATTATAGTACTTAACAAAAATACTTGTTTTACTCCAAATCTTATAGCCACAATTCCTCCAAATAACATTGAAAATAACTGGCCTATCCTATTATTTGTATTAATAATTGCTATAGCTTTTGATGATTCAGATGAATCATAATAACTCAAGAATAAAATTGTAAAATTAACCCATGTAGCTGATGCAATTCCAGCAATTAACCTTGCTATTAAAAGAGTGTATGGATTTGGCAAAAAATAGACAGAAGCAGCACTAATTACAGCACAAATTATACCAAGTAAGACAAACACCTTTCTTTTCATCAATTTATCAGATATTATGCCTATTGGGATCCTCAATATTGTTTGAGTGAAACCATAGGCACCACCAATTAAACCTATTAATCTATATGATGCGCCCATTTCATTAGCATAATTAGTCAATTGCGGCACATAAGCATATAAAGAAAACCAAAATAATACTGTCACTACTGAGAAAAGAATCTTTTTATTAGTCATTATAGAACTCCTTTTGTTTATGAAAGTGCTAAAATTCTATTCTTCTTCCCTCTTCAGCTGACCAATAGGCAGCGTATATAATTTGCATACATTTATATGCAAGACTAAAATCAGAAAGGGGCTTTCTGTCATAAACAACACATTCTACAAAATCCTGTAATTCATCTGTATACCCTCTTAATATTTCATCTGATACAAATACTTTATTCCAACCTAGCTTACTTGGCAACATTTCAGATATATAAATATCAGCAAGTCCATTTTCATCTAAGAAATAAGTTTGAAGAATATCAGTAGGTGTAATATTGCATATAAAGGAAGCATCATTACAATATACTTCAACATAATTTTTGGTCCCACCCAAACAAGTATCTGCTGCAATGATTATAGCTTTGCTTTCATCTGTAAAAGTTATTGTAACTGTAGCCAAGTCTTCAACATCATAGGGTCTAATAGATAAATGTTTCTTTTCTTTTTCTGGTATATTTGGTGTTATATAGCCTGTATCAGCAACTATACTCTTTACATCTATTTCTGCATTCCTAGCTTTGGCTTCTACTTGCTTTAGGTAGAGTATCCCAGTTAATGGATGGCAACCTATTCTAATAAGTGACCCCCCACCAGTCATATCCCATCTGCCAGCTACTGGCGAACTAGAGCCTCGTAGGCTTTCTTCTCCTTTCATAAATAAAATACGGCTTTTTTTACTTTTTATAATTTCAGCAGTTTTCTGAATACTTGGTGCATAAACAAAATTTTCGGCATACATTAAATGTTTCCCGCTTTTCATATATGCCTCTTTTATTTCATTCATATCCTTAATAACTTCTCTATACATATGGGATTTTGGTACTTTCTTTCCTATAGGAGTTGGATCGGATTCTCTGCCAAAATAACCTGTTAATGGTTTTTCACAAATAACATGTTTTCCTGCATTTAAGGCTTTAATTATCATTTCCTTATGTAAGGCAGGTGGAGTTACAATATCTATTACATCTATTTCCTCATCCTTTAACAAGTCATTAAAGTTTGAGCTAGCATTTTTAAAACCATATTCCTTTGCAACTTCTTTAGCCTTTTCAAAATCAAGGTCAACTATAGTTTTTAATTTTACCTTAATACCGCTAACCTTTTTATACCCATTGCAATGTAAATGGGCAGCATATCCAGCTCCAACTAATCCTATTGTAACTGTTTTCATAACACACCTCTTTATATATATTTCATCAAGAATATGATGCTGTTTAAACAGCATCATATTCTTGATATTTTAATTATTGTACTTCTTCAACAGCTTTTAGAGCAGCATCCACTAGTTCATCACCAATTGCATTTCTTATTTCCTCATATACTGATTCTGACCTTTTAATCATTTCTTCCCTTAATTCATCGCTAATGTCAACTATTTCAGCACCATTTTCTACTATAGTATTAACTCTATCTTCTACTCTTAAGTCAGCTTGTTCTCTAGCCCATACCTTTGCTTCCTCTGCAGCCTCTAATATAATTTGTTGGTCTTGTTCAGATAAATCGTTGAAAAGTTGAACATTGGTTATTAATGAAATTAGATGTATTAAGTGGTTTGTATTTACAACATATTTTTGTATCTCATAAAATCTGTTGGCAACTATAACTTCATATGGATTTTCTTGAGCATCAATTGTACCCTGTTGTAATCCTAGATAAACTTCTGCAAATGCCATTGGGGTTGGATTTGCACCAAGTGCTTCCCAATATGCTAAGTGATAAGGATTTTCCATAGTTCTAATTTTTTGACCATTAAAATCTTCAATTGTTTCAACTTTCTTGTTGGTAGTCATTACCCTAAAACCTTGATCTGCATAACCTAGTAATTTTATATTATTTTCTTCATACTTTTCTGCTATAGTATCAAAGAATGGACCATCCAATACTTTTCTTGCTACTTCAGCATTTGGGAATAAGTTTGGCAAGTCAAATACGGCTAGCTCTGGAACAAAGTTTACCTGAGGTGCTGTGTTTTGAACTACAAAGGCTATGTCTCCTTTTTGAACACTTTCACAGATTTCCCTGTCCCCACCAAGTTGGCCACTTGAATACACTGTTATTTTAATTCTTCCGTTAGATTTTTCGTCAACTAAATCAGCAAATTTTTTACCAAATAAGTACGTTACAGTGTCTTCTGGGCTGTCCATGGCCAATTCAAAGGAATAGGTTTGCTCTGAATCATTAGTGTCACCGGCTGGAGTATCAGCACCTCCGCCACCGCAACCTGCTAATACTAAGCTTAGCATACTTAAGATTAAAGTAAGGCTTATAAGTTTTTTTATCATTTTTTTCACCCTTCCTTTCTTATTTTTTATATTTTTATACTAATAATAAACTTATTTGGGGTATGTATGTTATTAATATTAGAGCAATGAAAAATCCTATTATGAAAGGTAAAGCTGCTTTTGCTATATCTAGCACAGGAATTTCTGTTAAACTACTTGCAACGAATAGGTTAACACCAACTGGAGGAGTAACAAAGCCTATTGCTAAGTTTACTACCATCATAACCCCAAAATGTATTGGGTCTACTCCAAAATTACGTACTAGTGGCAATAAGATTGGGGTTAGTATTAATATGGCAGGTGTCGTATCCATAATCATACCTACAAATAGCAACAATATATTTATTACTATTAATATGGTTACTCGACTTGAAGCTATTGATGTTATAGCTTCAGCTGCAAGTTGTGGTGCATTTAGGTAGGTTAAAACTCTTGAAAATCCCATGGCTGCAGCTAATATAAAACAAATGGGAGTATAAGAATTGACGCTTTCAATTAACAAGGCCGGTATGTCCTTAATTTTAAGGGTTTTGTATATAAATAAACTTATAAATAGGGAATAAATTACTGATATTGTAGCAGCTTCTGTTGGTGTAGCTAATCCACTATAGATACTTCCAAGGATTATTACTGGTGACAATAGTGCCCAAAAACTATCTTTAAATACTGCCCAAAAACCTTTGTTTCTTAGATTGTCAGTAAATTCAGCAAGTTTTTCTTTATCTTCACCTTTATTTTTACAATAAACAATTGCATATACTGATAGAATAAGCCCTATAAGTATTCCTGGCAATATACCAGCTATGAACAATTTACCTACAGATTGTCCTGAAGACATTCCATAGAATATAAAAGGTATGCTTGGTGGTATTATTACACCCAGACCACCGGCTACAGCAAGCATAGATGTAACAAAAGTTTTATCATAATTTAGGCTAATTAATATTGGAATAGTCATAGAACCTACTGCTGCCGTTGTTGCAGGGCCAGAACCTGAAATTGCACCATAAAACAAGCAGGTAAGAATAGCAGCAACTGGCAAACCAGCTGTCCTTTTTCCAACGAAAAAGGCAAACATATTAAATAGTTTTTCTGATATCTTACCACGTGCCATGATTACTCCTGATATAACAAACATAGGTACAGCTAATAGAGGAAAGCTATCAACTCCACTTATCATTGCCCTAATAATAAGTGAAGGATTTGCTGCAAAGGTAGAATCAGCTAGCCATGGTAAGATGGCAGTATTTGCTATTGCAACACCTATTGGCAATCCTATTGCTAGCAAAACTGCAAATA
>JAAYHM010000130.1 GCA_012735405.1 Tissierellia bacterium
CTTATCATTGCCCTAATAATAAGTGAAGGATTTGCTGCAAAGGTAGAATCAGCTAGCCATGGTAAGATGGCAGTATTTGCTATTGCAACACCTATTGGCAATCCTATTGCTAGCAAAACTGCAAATAATAGAAAAAATAATCCTAATGACAAGACATTTCCTCCTCTCTTTTAAGCTTCTTGTACATTCTTAAAATAATTAATCAATGATTGTACTGTCCTTATTATAGCAAGTGTAAATCCTACAGTTGAAGATACTTGTACAATATACATTGGTAAGCCTAAGGCAGGACTTTTTTGTCCGCTATTGATAGCTGATTGAACAACATCCAATGATTGAAGAAGCATGAATATGAAGAAAACTAACATTAGAATATGACCAATTATATTTACAATCCTTTTCGCATTCTTTGATAATAAAGTTAAAAATTGGTCTATTTTAAGTGCAATACCATATCGTATAGTAAAGGGAAGACTTAGAAAGGCTGACCATATAAACAAGTACCTTGTAAGTTCCTCAGACCAGGATAAAGATGAATTAAATACATACCTTGCTATTACCTGTATACTCATTACAACTACCATTACTCCTAAAAATATACACAGTAACACCTTTTCTATGTTTTTGTCTAACCATCTTATTATATCCAAATTATTCGCCCCCATTGAATAACGTTTTCATAAAATTTATTTTACTAGGGGAGAGGCTCCCCTAGATTATATGAAATGAATTTTAATTTATTTTGTATGTGCATGGTAAGATTTTTCAGCTTCACCGTGTAACAATCTACCTTTTTTTACATTGTCTTTTGGAGTAAAGATATCGTTAATATTCCATATACCATCAGTAGGAACTGGAATATTTTCCATGGGAACATCTATTAAATATGGTTCATTTGAATCTAATGCTTCCTTAAATGCAGCTATAAACTCATCAGCAGATGTTATTTTCTTTGCCTTTACACCATAAGCTTTAGCCACTTCTGCCCATTCAGGGTTATATCTTTTACCATCAGGAGTAGTAAACTCAGTTCCAAATGTATGCTCATAATGTGAGCTTTCAAGACCTGCTATGGTGCCAAAAGCATAATTGTTCATTACTACCCATACTACAGGAATATTTTGTTCTACTGCTGTTGCTAAAACTGATGGATTGGTTCCAAATCCTCCATCCCCTACTAATGAGATAACTTTTTTGTCTGGAGCTGCCAGCTTTGCACCCAATACTGCTGCTGGACCAAATCCCATAGTAGCTAATCCTCCTGGATGGAATATGGTATTAGGTTTTGTAACTTCAAATTGTTGTCCTACCCCATTTTTATTCCAGCCAACATCTGTAAATATCAATCCATCCTCTGGGAATACTTCCCTTACATCTTTAAGTATTCTCTGTGGTGTCATAGGGAATCTATTATCTTCTGAAATTGCCCTATTTGATTCCTTAAATTCTTTTTTATAATCCTCTATTTTTTTCCTTAAGTCAGGCCTGCTTATTCCTTCAGGTTTTAGTTCTTTAGCAGCTTCTAATATTGCAGCCAATGCATTTTTAGGATCTGCTACTGCTCCTATAGTCGCTGGATAATTTCTGCCTATTTCAGCTGGCTCTAAATCAATTTGTATAAATTTTGATTCTTCGTTGAAGGTTACTCCTTGATACCATGAACTACTATCTGCTTCAGCAAACCTGGTACCTACTGCAAGTACGACATCTGCACTAGATGAAATACCATTTACAAAATCTGTTCCCCAAAATCCTGTCATACCAACATGTAGAGGATGATTATCAGGAATACCGCCTTGCCCCATAAGAGATCTTGTCACAGGTATGTCCAAAAATTCTACAAGATCAACTAATTCTTCTGTAGCATCACTAAATACCACTTGTCCTCCAATGTGTATTAATGGTTTTTCTGCTTCTATAAGCATCCTTGCTATTTCATAGGCTATGTCTTTTGGTAAGGCAGGCTTTACTGTAGTATGGGAATCACGATAAGCTCTTTCAAATAGACTAGTATCAACTTCTTCAGCAAACATATCCATTGGAACAGAAATAAGTACAGGTCCAGGTCTACCAGATTCAGCCAATCTAAAGGCTTTATTTAGAATTTCCGGCATCAGTTCTGGAGTATCTAATCTCCAGGCTCTCTTGACAAAAGGTTTATAGATATCATATTGAGATCCATCACAATGCATATTTACTTCTTGATGAGGATGTTTACCATAATAATAACTGGGAACGTCACCAGATATGACAACCATTGGAATAGAATCTAATGCTGCATTTGCAACACCAGTAGTTGCATTTGTAAGGCCAGGTCCTAGATGGGTAAGTACAACAGAGGCTTTTTTCTTTACTCTAGCATATCCATCAGCCGCATGTGCAGCTATTTGTTCATGTCTTGTAGATATAAATTTAACATTTTTGTTCTTTTCAAATGCATTTAACATATCTATTACAGTGTGTCCACAAAGTCCAAATACATGTTCTACACCAATTCTTTCTAAATAATCTACAATCTGATATGCAAGCTTCTTTTTCAATTGTAATCACTCCTTATACTTATTAAAAGACAATATATGTATCCAACCTTGAGATTGTTAAGCGTCTTAACAATCTCAAGGTTATCAACTAATTTAAACTAACAATTTTCTAGTTCAGGATCATAATACTCTCCAAATAATTCTTCATCAGATGGCCTATCTTCTGGTATTGGCTTTGAAACCCATGTAAAGTTCATATAATGTTTCAAACTAATATTCTCAGATGTTATATTGCCACCCCAGGTTCCGCATCCTAGGCTGGAAGTCATAGGCATTCCATTAGTAAATGAGCCTGCATTTGACTTAGACTGAGGTTGACGAACCATTATTCTACTTACTGGTGCAATTAATGCAAGTTTATGGATATGTTCTTCATTAAATGAATATATTCCACAGGAATGACCTTTGCCGCCTACTTCATAAATTGCTTTTACCATTTCTAGTGCTTGGTCAAAATCTTCATACTTATATAAAGCTAATAAAGTTGTTAGCTTTTCACGTGAGAAAAAGTGTTCTTTTCCTATGCCATCTCCCATTACCATAATAAACTTTCTATCCTCTGGTATTTCAAATCCTGCTATCTTTGCTAACTTTTGAGGTGGTATAGCAACTGTATCTGGTTTCCTCTTGCCATTTTCATCCCACATAACTTTCTTTAAAGCCTCTTTTTCTTCTTCATTTGCTAAGTAGCCACCCTCTTTTATAAGTTGAGCTACCATCTTATCAAAAATGCTGCTTTGAATAATTAAATTTCCATCAGCAGAACAACCGGAACCAAAATCAGAAGTTTTACTTAACATAGTATTTCTAGCAGCTTCTTCTATATCAGCAGTTTCGTCTATTACCATAGTAGAATTTCCAGCACCTACACCATATGCTGGTGTTCCTGATGAATAGGCACGTCTTACCATATTTTGTCCACCAGTTGCCATTACTAAATCAGCTTCTCCCATTAATGCCATAGACATTGCTCTGTTAGTATTTCCTTTTAAGCATTGTAAAACATCTGGATTTACGCCTTCTTTTTCAAGTGCATTTCTCATTATTTCAACAGTTCTTAAGGTGGTTTGTTTTGAACGTGGATGAGGTGAGAATATCACAACATCTCTAGCCTTTATAACATTTATTGCTGTTCCTGCTGGTGTTAGGGCTGGGTTTGTGGTAGGTACAATTGAAGCAATTATTCCTGCTGGTTTGCCATATTTAACTATACCTTTTTCTGGTATTTCTTCAACTATACCAACGCTCTTTTGACGAAGAGCATCTCTTAACACACCTCTAATTTTAAATCTTTTGTTTAGTCTGCTCACTGGATCTCCAAAGCCTGTCTCATTAACTCCTAGGTCTGTTAATTCCTTCCAAGTCTTTTTGTTAGCCACTGACCATGCTACTGCTCTGCATAGCTTGTCTACTTTCTCTTGGTCAAATTCTTTTATTTCATCGAAAGCTTTTCTTGCCTTTGTAAATACTTCATCCAGTTCATCAATTTGTTCCTCTGTCAAATCAGGATACTTTTGCTTTAATTCTTCTTTATACTCAAGTCCCATAGCTACTCCTCCTTTATGATTTAATGATTATAATTATAATCTATATTAAAATTATAGTTATACAGCAAATTAATCTAGAAATAGAGTTTTTATGATTTCCCTTGAAAACATTATTTATTATGATAGTTCCGTCTAGTGTATCTAAGTTCCTGTACTTATTTTTATTTTATCACTTTGTCAAAAAAGATTCAATAATTTTTGGAATGTTCTGTATATTTTATCTTATTATTATCTGCTCCACTTTTTATTTATTTTTTAACAAATCAGAGTTCTTGCCAGCTCTTAGTATGTATCCAGGTAGTTTTTTTCCTAGTAATCTTTCCACAGTTCGTGCAATTGATATGCTTTTGTCTAAATCTATACCTGTTTCTATTCCCATTTCATCACACATATGCACTATATCCTCTGTTACTACATTCCCTGTAGCTCCTGGTACGAAAGGACATCCTCCAAGTCCGCCAAATGATGAATCAAACCAGGTAATCCCTGCCTGCATACCAGCTAATATGTTAGCAATACCTAATCCTCTAGTATCATGAAAGTGCAAAATCCATTTAACCTCCGGGAAAGTACGCTTTAACTCTGTACACATATCATATACTTGATTAGGAACTGCCATTCCTGATGCATCTGACAAAGAAATTTCCTTAACTCCTAAAGTAAGATATGCATTAACAATGCTTTTTACATCATCTACAGGAATTTTATATTCCCAAGGAGATCCAAAAGGCATAGATATAGAACCAGAAACTTCTAATCCGTTCGCCTTTGCTAAATCTACACAATCTTTAAATTTTGCAACACTTTCCTCTGGAGTCATGTTAACGTTTGCTAAATTATGTGCCTTACTTGCCGAAACATTTAATTTAACCTTTCTACATCCACATTTAACAGCTCTTTCTACACCTTTAAGGTTAAATACAAGTGCTCTATATTCAACATCATCTTTCATGTCAATTCTTTTGAACACTTCATCAGTTGTAGCCATTTGTGGTACTGCCTTTGGATGTGCAAAGGAGCCAACTTCTATTACTTTAAAGCCAGCATCAACTAACATATTAAGGATTTCAACCTTTTCCTCTACAGTTAATATTTTAGATTCGTTTTGAAGCCCATCCCTTAATCCTACTTCACAAAGCGTAATTTTTTCAGGAAGCTTCACAATTGGCACCCCCTTACAACAAAATTAGTTCCATTTGATGGAATCAATGTCTTGTTTTCGGAACTCTTTATACATTATAGCAATTACTATTCTGAATGTCAATTCATTTCTGAAAATTTTGTTATTGATTGTCTATAGTTGTTTTACTATTGTCTACATAAGATTTTCATTAGTGTTATCACCTCTATCTGTCAAAATATATTAATTTAAAATTTTTTATTAATAAACTTGATAAACCTTATTTTATTTTCTATTTTTGACAACAAAAAGCAATGTAGATATTGTAAATTTAAAAAATAATTGAACTCCTTATTAATTTTATTAAATAGAATTTAGTAAAAATATTGACAATTTTTAATTTTAGAAATATAATGTTTATGAATAGATTATGGAATATTGTTCCGTATAAAAGAACTAAGAGGAGTGATTATATGAATAAGAAATTTTCATTAGCACATTTAACAGTATTAGGATGTGCTCCACCAGAAATGGCTTATATTGCTGCTATGACGGGTTACGACTATATTAGTATTCGTCCTATTTACATGGGTTTGCCTAATGAACCTAACTATGATCTTGCTACAAACAAAGAAATGTTAAAACAAACTAAAAGAGCCCTATCAAGTACAGGTATAAAAGTTCATGATATTGAACTAGCACGTATCTACGATGGGGTTGATGTTAAAAAGTATGAACCAGCTATAGAAGTGGCTGCTGAATTGGGAGCCAAATGTGTATTAAGTAGTATTTGGACATCTAACCGTGACTATTATGTTGAAAAATTTGCAGAACTTTGTGATCTAGCTAAATCTTATGGTTTGACAGTAGATTTAGAGTTTGTAACATGGGCTGATGTTGATAATTTAGAAAAAGCAGTTGATGTACTTGAAACTGTTAATCGTGATAATACAGGAATTATGATTGATACTCTTCATTTCCATCGCTCTAGAGTAGAACTTGAAGAATTAGATTCATTGCCAGAAAAATGGTTCCATTTTGTTCATATATGCGATGGTCCTCCAGAGATACCTACAACTAAAGAAGGCCTAATACATACAGGTCGTGACGCACGTTTATATCTAGGCGAAGGTGGTATTGATATAGCAGCAATTTTAAAAAGAATTCCTGATAATGTGGTTTATTCAATTGAATTACCACATATTGAAAGAGCAAAAGAATTTGGCTATGCAGAACATGCTAGACGCTGCCTACAAAGTGCCAAGGATTATTTTAATGAACATAATATATAAAATATAATGTAAAACTATAAAAGGTTTTCTCTATTGTAACAATGGAGAAAACCTTTTCCCATTCTTTTATAGAAAGTTCTCATGAAGAATATAATCAATGAGAACTTTCTTAATTAAATATAAAAGATTATAAAAGTCCATATATTACTTTAACTCAATTGCACTATCTCATATTGTATCTGCTTAGTAAATCAATAAAATATAATGTCATTAGAAAAAGATATGTAAATGACTGACGTTGTTACAATAGTTATTCATGTATTTCTTGTACTTTTTCTATAAGAGATGTTTCCCTATTTCCTCTATATCCAAGTTTATAAGATATTTCACTAGCTGCATCCTTTATTATTTTTGCAATAGGCTCTACATCTTTGGGAAACCTATAGATTGGACCAGACATTGAAATACAACCTAAAACTTCCCCATACTCATTAAAAATTGGAGCAGCTATGCATCCAACTTCATTGTAATATTCCCCTAAACTTACACTATACCCCTTTACTCTAATATCTTTTAATTCATTTATAAACTCTTTTGGATCTGTAACAGTATTTTCTGTAAATTTTTTTAACTCCTTAACCATCTCATACCAAACTGCTTCATCAAGAAAAGCTAACATAGATTTTCCTGTGGCACCTAACCAAATAGGGTATTTTTCTCCTATTTTCAATGATTGCTTAATTGGCTCTGGACTTTCAACTTGGGCAATACATACTCTCTCTAGCCCTTCTAGAATATATAGATTACTTGTTTCATTAGTAATTTTGGTTATATGTTCCATATAAGGCATGCTAATTGTTTTTACATCCATGCTCTTTCTTGCTACTAGCCCTAGCAAATACACTGTATAACCTAGCTTATATTTCTGGGTTTCCCTATCCCTAATTAAAAAACCTTCGTATTCTAAGGTTGATAAAATTCTGGATGTAGTTGATTTGGGAAGCTTAATCATTTCAACAATCTGACTAAAAGACAATTCCGTATGTCCCATGTCAAAGCACTCTAATATATTAAGTGCTCTTTGAATTGACCTTATAATGTTTTTTTCAGACAATATTAAACAACTCCTTCCTTAATTTCATAACTAATGGAACAACTTTTTACATTCTATTGTAGTTAACTAAATTTAAAACATTTAATTAATTAAAGGATTTATATAGTATATTTAAAACTGTATTTACATCTTCTATTGGTATCTGACCAGGGGCTGATGGTTCTTCTCCAACTGCGTACGTCATATCTGAACCAAATAAACCACCTATTAATCTTGATGCTAAGCCTATTTGCCCCATAGACATTGTTATTAAAGGAATATCAACCGCATTTCTTGCCCTATAAGTAACATTCAATAACTTTAACACATCACCATAATCTTTAGGCATCACAGATATTTTTACTATATCTGCACCAAGTCTTTCCCCTTCTAGTATCTTACTATATAGGAAGTCTCCTTCAGGTGTTTCCTTAAAATTATGATAAGACAGTATTAATTTGGTCTTCTTATTATCTATTATGGTTTTTATTTTATTTAAAAACTCTATATCATTATCTATTTCAACATCTAATATATCTACACAATCAGTTTCTATAGACTTTTTAATTATTTCAATTCTTTTATCCTGGCTTAAGTTAGCTTGCCCTCCCTCTTTTGAATGTCTTAAGGTAAATATTAGAGGAATTTGGCCAATTATTTCTGACAAAGTTAGCAACGCATCTGTTACATTGTTTATATCACTAACTGCTTCAAAAAAATCAACTCTCCACTCCACAATATCAGGATCCAATAAATAAACCTCTTTAGATTCTTCAATTAGCCTTTTCTTATCTTTTGATACCAGTGGAATACATGTCAATACCTTCTCTCCGCCAAAAACAATGTCTTTTACTACCACCTTTTTTCTGCTTTGCATCCTCATATTATCACCTTGCCCATATTATGATAAAAATTTAAGAACTGAGGTTAATTTCATTCTATTGTTCTTATAGATTCTTGTCAATAATTAAAAAATTTATGTAGCTTCCATGGTATTAGTTTTACCTTTTGCAGCCTAGTTAACCTGAATAAATCTGAAAAGTTTCCAAAAAATAAAAAAGCCACCAAAGTGGCCTATATACAGTGGCGGGAGTATGTGGGAATCGAACCCACCCAAGAGGCTTCTAACCCCTCGTACTGGTTTTGAAGACCAGAGGGCACACCAGCACCCATCTACCCCCAAGATATTACTATAAAAAATACAGCTATTATATTATAACATTTTATTAAATTATGTCAAGGATTGTATTTTTTTCTTTCCTTTCATTCTTCCATGATATAATTATATTCAAATACTTTCAAAAATCTACATTAAATTTAAGATAAATTTTATTTATCCCAATCTTAACTCTAATTCCTGTGCATAAGTATAAGCTTCCTCATATTCCTTAATACTTAACCTTCTATTTATTTCATGGTATTTGTAGGCTAGATGGGTTGGATAGTATTGATTCATAAGATTCACTAAAGAATCCCTAGATAAATTATATTTTATAAACTCTAACACCTTTTTTGTGTCCTCTAAGCAACCTGGAAGCATTAAATGGCGTATGAGTAAACCTCTATATGCTAACCCTCTTTTGTCTAATTTTAATCCACCTACTTGTCTATTCATTTCTTTTAAGGCTAATTTAGCCTTTTCTGGATAATCTGTCACTTTAGAATATTTCTTAGATAATTCCGCAGTACTATATTTAAAATCTGGCATATAGATATCTATAACTCCATCTAAAATACTTAATGTATCAATTTTCTCATATCCTCCGCAATTATATACTAAGGGTAGATGCAAGCCTTTTTCAACAGCCATATAAAGAGCTTCTAATATGTTGGGAACAAAATGAGTAGGGGTAACTAAATTAATGTTATGGCATCCATAATAATTTTGTAATAGAAGCATAATTTCTGCCAATTCTTCATTTGAAACTACTTTTCCTTCACCATAAAAGCTTAGTTCATAGTTCTGACAAAAAACACATGCCATGTTACAATATCCAAAAAATATTGTACCAGAACCCCTATAGCCAACTAATGCACTTTCTTCTCCAAAATGAGGCCCATAACTTGATACCACAGCTTTGTCAGTAGCCCTACAAAATCCTGCTTTTTTTGTTCTGTCTGCTCCGCATTCATGAGGGCATAAATAGCACTTAGTGAGATGCTTAGTTGCTTCCTTTACCTTTTTGAGTAATGTACCATCTTCAAATAACTTTATATAGCTTGGCATAAAATGAACCATTTACCATCATTCCTCTTGCAACAAAATTTTCATATATGCTTTCTACATTTATTATACCATTGAAAATTTATTAGTCATTTGTTCCGCAATTTTTTTAAATAGCTTTTTCTTCAAATTCTACATATTTTTTCAGTTATTCTTCTTAGCATAACTATATATACTTAAACTAATATAAAAATTATATTTTTTAGTAAGACAATAGCCACTACCTTGAAAAATTTCAATATAAACATCAAGATTGCTTTTATTAAAAATTATTATTTTACTCATAAGTATTATTTTTTAATAATAAAACAACTGACTACTGATATTTAACAATATTCAGTAGTCAGTTTAGTAAAAGCTAGTCTTCCTTTTTCCTTGCTAAATTTTCATTTTTTATTAATCCAGGTATTAGCTTATCTGGTATCAATTGAGTAATTCCCCGTTTTTTCTTTTCCTTAGATTCACTATTTTCATCATTAAAATTAGGAATTTTTATATTGTTTTTTGCACCTTTATTCAAAGTGTGTTTAAGTATTAAAGCATCCACTTCTTCCTCATCCAGGGTCTCCTTTTTAATCAATATATCCGCCATTTCTTTTAATAAATCATAATGCTCTTCTAAAAAGTCTATAGTCTCCTGATATAATTTATTAGAAATTTCTTTTGCTTCAGCCAAGACATACTCTTGGTTTAAACCTCCCATCCTTTCCAGGTTCAAAAGTCCAAATTTCTCACTCATACCATAACTACCCAGCATGGCCATTATTATGCTGGTGGCCTTTTCAATATCATTGGAAGCACCTGTTGTTACTTTATTTTCATCTCCCAGTAATATATATTCTGCAGCTCTGCCACCATAGCTTACTTTTACCATATTCTCTAGGTCTTCTTTTGAATAATAGCTTCCTTCTTTTGGTTCCATTAAGGTGATTCCACCTGCTCCACTAGTGGATGGTATTATGGTAACTTTATTAACTTTTTGTTTTGCTATTAATTTAGACACAATTGCATGTCCTGCTTCATGCCAAGCAGTTAATTTTGTGTCGTCTTCGGAACGTTGAAAGGATTTTTTCTTATCACCCTTTGTTAGTATCCTATAGAAGGCATCATCTATTTCTTGCATGGTTGTTTTATCCTTATCCCTAAATGCTGTTAACATTGCAGCTTCATTTAATAAGTTTGCCAAATCTGCACCACTAAATCCTCTCGTCATAGCTGCAATTTTTTCTAGGCTTACATCTTTATCTAATCTCTTATTTTTTGCATACAGTTTTAAAATATCTAATCTACCCTTATAATCTGGGGGATTAACAGCTATATGCTTATCAAAACGACCAGGGCGAAGTAGTGCTTCATCTAGTATATCAAGTCTGTTAGTAGATGCTATGACCATGATACCACTGGAATCTCTAAAGCCATCCATTTCTATCAATAATGCATTTAAAGTATTTATTCTTTCATCATTATCATTGTCACCGGATCTCTTTCTGCCAATGGCATCAATCTCATCTATATAGATTATGGCTTTTTCATGTTTTTTCGCTTCTGCAAATATTTCCCTTACCCTCTTAGCACCTACACCAACGTATTTTTCGACAAAATCACTACCTCCTGTAGCAATAAATGGTATACCTACTTCATTAGCCATAGCCTTTGCTATCATTGTCTTACCAGTTCCAGGTGGTCCAAATAACAAGACTCCCTTTGGTACCCTAGCCCCCAATTTCTCATATCTTTTAGGATTTTTTAACAACTTTATTAAGAATTCCAGATCTTCTTTTATTTCATCATGCCCTTTTACATCACTTAATTTAACTGATTCAACTTTTTCTTTAAATTCTTCATTTTTATTTGATGATGTGTAGGAACCCTTATTTGAAGCAGACGGACTTGCAATGCTATTATTTCTAATAGGTCTAAAAAGTATTAGATATATTACAGAAAATAATATTACACTTACTACTGTAGTTGCAAAGTGATTGATAGGTTTACTTAAATAAATTTTTTCAGCTTCATTAATGGTTTCCAATACAACCTCATTTATTATTTGGTTTTCTTCAATCAATTTTGATATGTTTGTTAAAGCTACTCTGCCACTACCAGTTATTCCATATTTTATTTTAGCTTCTTCTTTTAAAATCCCTGTGAGTATGTCTTTTTCTACATCATATTCAAGGCTAGTTAATTCTTTTTCTGTAACAAAGGTTTTAAATTCATCTAAAGAGATAAATTCCATGCTAGAATTTCTTCTTAAGGTTTCCAGTCTGCTTGGAGCATTAATAGTCGCATATAGGGTTAGCAATCCACTTATTAAAATAACTATGGATCCGATAATCAAAACTATTTTTATATCTTTTTCTAATTTGCTGAGCCACTTCATTTTCTATCCTCCTACTGTATTCTGATTCACTAATCATAAATTTTATCTGAAATTAAAAAATTAATTTCATACTTTAATGGTTTCCATAATATACCTAGGCTAACATTATATACCCAAAGTTTACTAAACACAATAGTAAAAAAATAAATTTAAGTAAAATTTTTGTAAAATGCAATACCCTCAATGTCTTTTGACATTGAGGGTATTAATTAATTTACAGTTACAGTGTCTTCATCTTTTCCCACCATTTTTTATCTCTTATTCAAATTAAAAAACAGTATGGCCAAAATTAATACTAAGCTACTGTAATCCACTTATTTTGCTAAATGAGTCTTGGAATGTCTAAATTGTCTAGAAGACCTGTCTGTATTTTTCCTAATGAATAATGCTTTATACAATTCACTTATCAATAATGGAAAAAATGCAAAAGTTAACACAATCCCCCAATCTATAAATCCCAATGTTACAGTATGAAATACTTGTTGCAAAATTGGAACATATATAACTGCTAATAAGAGTAAAAAAGATAAAGTAGTAGCATATATCATAGTTGGATTGGAAAGAAAACCTATTTCAAATAAAAGATGTCTTTCAGATCTACTTGAATAGGCTCTTAGAAGCTCTGCTGTAATTAATGTAGCAAAGGTTATAGTTCTTGCCTTGATTAAACTATCTGGAAAAGCCTTTAATGCCCAAGCATAAGCTAATAAACTTGTTAAGCCAATAGCTATACTTTGTATGATTATATCAACCATCATATATCCATCTATTATAGGAGAGTCGGGTGCCTTTGGTTTTAACTTCATTATATCATCTTCCCCTTTTTCCATTCCTAAGGCTAAAGCAGGGAAACTGTCTGTTACAAGATTTAACCACAACAATTGTATGGGTATTAATGGAACTGGTAAATTATACAATATGCTAACAAAGACTATTAAAATTTCTCCAATATTGCAGGATAATAAGAAAAATACAAATTTCCTTATATTACTAAATATGATCCTCCCTTCTTCTACAGCGGCTGCAATACTGGCAAAATTATCATCTGTTAATATTACTTCTGCTGTATTTTTAGCTACATCTGTCCCTGTAATGCCCATGGAAATTCCAATATCAGCTTTCTTTAATGCCATTGAATCATTAACTCCATCTCCAGTCATGGCAACAATCTCTCCATTGGCTTTAAGTGCAGAAACTATCCTTAGCTTATGTTCAGGTGTTACCCTAGCATATACAGTAGTATTCTTAACTACTTCCTTTAATTGTATATCTGAAATTTCATCTAATTCCTGTCCTGTTATAACTTCATTCATTGAATTTGCTATACCTAATTCTTTACTAATGGCAAAGGCAGTTTCCTTATAATCTCCTGTTATCATAATGGTTTTTATTCCTGCTTCTTTACATTTAAGTATTGCATCCTTAGCTTCAGGTCTAGGTGGATCTATCATTCCAACTAGCCCTACAAAAATCATATCATTTTCAATATTATTAGAAGATAAATCCTTTGGTAGACTATTAAACTCCCTATAAGCTAAAGCCAGCACCCTTAATGCATCTTTAGCAAAGGAATTATTTACCTCTAGTATTTTTCTTTTCAACTCATCATTTAAAAGCTTTATTTCCCCATTAATTCTTATATATTTACACCTATCAATTACTATATCTGGTGCTCCTTTAGTAAAAGATACTATTTCCCCAGGTATGTAATTTTTATGGAAGGTTGTCATCATCTTCCTTTCGGACTCAAAAGGTATTTCTTCAATTCTAGGATATTTTTCATTCATTTCCTTTTTAAATATTTTTCCTTTATAGCCTAAAGCTATTAATGCCCCCTCTGTAGGATCCCCAACTACTTTGAAGCTTCCATTAACCCTATTTATATTAGCGTCATTGGCCAGTACACCTATTGTTAAAAGCATTTCCAAATCTAAATTATCTTTTACACTGACCTTATTATCATCAAGTAAAATTTCTCCCCTTGGCTCAAATCCTACACCAGTTACCTTGTATATTTTATTACTTGCAAAAATCCTTGTGATTGTCATTTCATTCTGGGTTAAGGTACCTGTTTTGTCAGAACATATAACTGTTGTACTTCCTAAGGTTTCAACTGCAGATAGTTTTTTTACAATAGCATTTCTTTTAACCATTTTATTCATACCCAAGGCTAAAACAATAGTTACAATGGCTGGCAATCCTTCAGGTATAGCAGCAACGGCTAGACTAACTGCTACCATGAACATTTCCATTGTTTTTCTACCTTGAAATATACCAACTCCAAAAACGACTATACAAATTAGTATAGTGATTGTACCTAAATATTTCCCCAGTTCATTTAATTTTTTCTGAAGGGGGGTCATCTCTTCATCATAGGCCTGAATTTTTTCTGCAATTTTACCGATTTCTGTATCATGGCCTGTATTAACTACTATGCCCCTTCCTCTGCCATAAGTTATAGTTGTACCCATGTATACCACATTCTGCCTATCTCCTAATGGTACATCATTTTCATAAAATACTTCACTATTTTTATCTACAGGTACAGATTCACCAGTTAATGATGCTTCATCTACTTTTAAATTGGAGCATTCAATTAATCTTATATCAGCTGGGACTATATCCCCTGCTTCAAGTACAACTAAGTCCCCAGGCACTAAACTAGATGTAGGAATAACATCTAAATAGCCATTTCTAATTACCTTAGCAGTAGGGGATGTCATTTCCCTAAGAGCTTCTAAAGCTTTCTCTGCTTTACCTTCTTGGTAGACACCTAATAAAGCATTTATAACTACAATAAATAATATTACTATGGAGTCCCTTATTTCTCCAATAAATGTAGAAAAAATAGCAGCTCCAATTAAAATAAGTACTAAAAAATCATTAAATTGATTTATAAGCTTAGATAGAAAACTTTCTTTTGGTTTTTCTTCAAATTGATTAATACCATATATTTGTAGCCTTTTTTCAACCTCTAAATCTGTTAAACCTATTTCTATATTTACGCCCAGGTTTTTAATTACTTCATCTTTTTTAAGTTTATACCAGTTCATTATCTCCCCTCTCTTCCCTTGATTTCTAAAATGCCTGTCCTTATATTTATATAGTTTGTCCTTATTGTTTATGACTAAATTTTAATAAGTAAAAAATACAGACTTAATATTCTAATACCATAATTGCAATTAAAGACCTCTTTACTGGTAATATGGTGCCTAAATTAAAAGGGAAAAATGAAGGGAAGCAAAAAATAAAATGGATTCTTTTCAAACCCTTATTATTAAGATAAAATGAAGGTTAAGTTTTTGAAAGGAGAAAATGAAAAGTTAGTAGAGATATTTCAATAAAATGACAAAAAAATTTAAGCAAAAAAATGGAGTGGCAGCTAAAATAGGCATGACTATAAGTTATTTCTTCCCCAAATCAAATAACATTTTAATTGCATATCCTACACCAAATAGAGAAAAAACAAGTAACAACCATGGACTTGTATTAAATTTAGTATCTAAATACTTACCGACAAACACGCTTCCTAGAACTGTTGTTATCATAGTTGCCGCTATTTGAGAAAAATGTGCTAATCCACGGAAAGTTTTACCATTCTTGGGCTCTTGTTTTTTATCTTTATTGGACATCTTGCTCAAATTAAGCCCTCCCCTTTAAATTTATATTATTGAAAATTTCATTTGAGTAGTAATGCAATAGATAATTTAGATACATCTATTTACAAGTGTCAAAATAATCCATATGTTCAACTTAATATGGATTTTTTCTGCTTAAAGTTTAGTTTTTTATAAAAATAGCTTATATCTTGTAAACCCAAGTTTCATTAAGTATACAGTTTAGATTATCTTCAATAAAGAGCTATATTCTTTTCCTAGTGCTATCTCTTACTATTAGTTCAGTTGATAGGTATTCATCACCATCATCAAATTTATGATTAATATAATTTATTAATTTCTTGCAAGCTCTATAACCAATTTTATAAATAGGCTGTGCTACAGTTGTTAAACTAGGAGTAATTAATTGGCTAACGCTAATATTATCTATCCCCACTACTTCTATCTCATCTGGCACTAAAATATTCATTTCCTTTAAAGCCTGAATTACACCAATTGCAATTATATCTGAGCCTGCAAAAATACCTTTAATTTCTCTATGTTTTTTTATTAAAGATAGTGTATTCTCATGGCCAGATTTAATACTATAGTCTCCATATACCACATAGCTAGGGTTTAATTCTATACCAGCTTCTTCAATTGCCTTTTTATAACCTTCAAAACGCTTCATTGTAGTATCAATACCATAAGTTCCTCCTATGTAGGCTACATTTTCATATCCGCCAGAAAGCAAGTACTTAGTAGCTTTGTACCCTGCCTCTACATTATCAATAAATACGCCTTTATATTTTTCCAAATCTTTAGCCTTTCTATCGATTAATATTACGGGAATATCTATTTTGTAAAATTTATTTTTAAATTTTTTGTCTTTAAAATCTCCACTTGTATCAAGTATAATGCCATCTACCCTTTTCTCCAACAAAGCATTTAGATAAATTTTCTGCTTATAATTATCCATGTCAGAGTTACATAAGAATACAGTATATCCATGCTCACTTGAACAATCCTCTACTCCACGAGCCAACTCAGCAAAAAAAAGATTTCTAACATCAGGTATTACAAGTCCAATGGTTTTTGTTTCCGAAACTGTTATACTCCTTGCATTTGAATTTGGTACATATCCTACTTCATCTATTATTTTTAAAATTTTTTTCCTAGTTTCTTCCGATACTCCTTCCTCTTTATTGTTTATAACCCTTGATACTGTAGCCTTTGATACATTAGCCATTTTAGCAATATCATTTATAGTTATTTTCATTGCTGATCACCCATTCCCTATCCTATGCAAAAAACAAATAATGAGATAATTTTAACATAATAATAGTTTCTTTTCAAGAAATAAAGCAATTCAGAATAGCGTAAATTAAAGTATACAAATATGAGTATCTTATCGTTGTAATATTTGTCATTTAACTAACCTTTCTTTACATTAACTTCATTACTTATGTATTTTTCATTTATTGCCAATAAAACCACTGATAATATAATAGCTGCAATACCTAATATTATTTTAATAGTTATAGGTTCATTAAATATTGTAATGCCAATGATAACACTAGTAATTGGTTCTGTTGTGCTTAAAATAGATGTATTTTGTGCACCTATTATGGCTATACCTCTTTGAAAGAAATATACAGCACCTACTGAAATTAACAGTGAAAATAATACCAAGGCTAACCATATAATTGGTTTAAAACTTGTAACTAATGTATCAAGAATAATATTGTATACAAAGAGTGCAGCTGATGAAATTAGACATAAATAAAAAATTGTTTTATACGTATTCATCTTTCCTACACTTGTTCTTTCTACAGCTATCATATAATAGGAATAAGTAAAACCCGATGCTATTGCAAAAATAATTCCCAGATAACTATTATCAATTAAATTTAAATCATTTAAAAACAGGAATATTCCAATTGTGCAAAGCAAAGGACACAAGATTTTGATTATATCTAATTTTTCCTTATAAATAACGATACTAACAATAGTAACAATTACAGGATATATGAAATGTAGTGAAGTTGATAACCCTGAAGGTATAAAATTATATGAGGTATAAAGCAGTATTGGGGTTGCTGAATATCCCAGTATAGATATTAAAAATAGCTCTTTAAGTTCTCTTTTAGTAACCTTTATGCTAATGTTAATCTTTTTGCATATTAAATACAAAAAAGGGATAGGAAGTAAAAATCTATAAAAAACTAAACTTAAAGGGGTACATCCATTACTATATAAAATCTTTGCAATTAAAGGCATGCATCCAAATAATATTCCGGATATTATAACATATATATATCCCTTTAACCTGTTCATAGAATCATCCCCCTTATAAAAACATCCTCTTTAATACCTATTCTACTCTGTTTTATAAACTCCTCCAAAAATTGAATTTCAGTATTGTAAAAATATACTGTATTTTAATTTACTAGCCTTTTGCAAAATATTATTGAAAAATATATATCTTTACTAAAGGAAAACCCCGCTTTATCCAGCGGGGTGATGCTAACTAAACATAGCCTCTACAAAATCATCGACATTGAACTCCTGTAAGTCATCTATTTGTTCCCCAACCCCTATAAGTTTAATTGGTAGCATTAGTTCTGATTGCACTGCAATGACTACTCCTCCTTTAGCTGTACCATC
>JAAYHM010000131.1 GCA_012735405.1 Tissierellia bacterium
ACCTCAGCCCTAACAGGCGAATCCATCCCAAGGGATCTGGGACCTGGAAGCCTTGCCCTAAGTGGCTTTATAAACAACAATGGCCTTTTAACAATAGAGGTAACTAAGAGCTATGTGGATTCAACAGTTGCAAAGATTCTGGACCTGGTTGAAAATGCAAGCAGCAGAAAGGCTCCAACAGAAAAGTTCATAACTAAATTTGCCAGATACTACACTCCAGTTGTTGTATTCTTAGCCCTAGGCATAGCCTTGATCCCTCCCCTAATCCTAGATGGCGCCGCATTTTCAGACTGGATATACAGAGCCCTTATCTTTCTGGTTATATCCTGTCCTTGTGCACTGGTCATTTCCATTCCCCTGGGATTTTTTGGCGGCATAGGTGGTGCATCTAGAAAGGGTATACTGGTTAAGGGAAGCAACTTCCTGGAAGCATTGAACTATGTTGAAACTGTAGTATTTGACAAAACTGGTACCCTAACCAAGGGAGTATTTAGTGTAAGTAATGTAAATCCATCTAATGGATTTTCTAAGGAAGAATTAATAGAATATGCAGCCTATGCTGAAAGCTTTTCAAACCACCCTATTGCCATATCCATATTAGAGGAATATGGAGGAGAAATAGATAAATCCAAGATTGAAGACTATGATGAAATACCAGGCCATGGAATAAGGACTAGGGTTGATGGAAGGCTTGTACTGGCAGGGAATAAAAAGCTTATGGACAGGGAAAGCATAGCCTGTCCTCATGTGGAGGCCATAGGCACCATTGTCCATGTGGCAGTGGACAACAAATATGCGGGAAATATAATTATAGCTGATGAAGTAAAAGAGGATTCCAAAAAGGCCATTAGGGAATTAAAGGATCTTGGAATAAAGAAAAATATCATGCTTACAGGAGATATAAGGCCTGTTGGTGAAAAAATAGGAAGTGAATTAGGCTTAGATGAGGTTTATTCAGAGTTGCTTCCACAGGATAAGGTGGAGAAGCTGGAAGCTATAGATAGGGAAAAGTCTCCTAAAGGCAAGCTTATATATGTAGGAGATGGCATAAATGATGCACCAGTTTTAGCCAGAGCAGACATAGGTATAGCCATGGGAGGACTAGGCTCCGATGCAGCCATTGAGGCAGCAGATGTGGTTATTATGACAGATGAGCCGTCTAAAATAGCTACAGCCATTAAAATAGCAAGAAAGACCCAAAAAATAGTATGGCAAAATATAGCCTTTGCCTTAGGAATAAAGATACTATTTTTAAGCCTGGGAGCCTTTGGTGTAGCCACCATGTGGGAGGCAGTCTTTGCTGATGTTGGGGTAGCAATTATTGCCATACTAAACGCCATGAGGGCAATGAATGTGAAAACAATTGATAATTGAAAGGGTGGAAGAATGAAGCAGGGGTTTATTTAGCCCCTGCTTTTTATTGTCATAGCACATATTGACTGCTACTTTTATCTTTTATTCCTTTAGTTGCATTAACTTTCAAGAAGTCTTATAATATTTACACATCTCCTCTAAAGGGGTATAAATATTATTAGGTAAGCTATTATGTTTATTTGGGGGGCTCTAAATGGGTATCTTATTAGGATATTTACTTATTTTTACTGCCAGGGTAGTAGACGTTACCATGGCAACATTGAGAACCCTTCTAGTAGTTCAAGGCAGGAAGATACATGCTTCAATTATAGGATTTTTTGAAATTATAATCTATATAACTGCCTTAAACAGGGTAGTAAACAATCTGGACAATATAGGGAATTTATTGGCCTATGCCCTGGGCTTTGCCTGTGGCAGCTATATCGGCATTTATATTGAAAACAAAATAGGCCTTGGCAACCTATCTGTTCAGATTATACTGAAGCAGGATGTCAATGACGAATTAATAAACCAGTTAAGGGAATGTGGCTTTGGAGTGACCAAGCTGACAGCCTATGGGAAAGATGGTACCAAGGATATGCTAAATTTAATAATTCATAGGAAGGATTTAAATAAACTAAAGGATATAATTGCCCAATATGATCCTAGCATTTTTGTTACCTCAAGCTCTATAACTCCAATAAGGGGAGGATATTTTTCAACAATTAAACGAAAATAGTAGAAAAGAGCCTCTGACAATGTTTGACAATATACGGACATATATGGTATTGTAATAAAGTAATTAAATAATATTGTGTATGGAGGCTTTAGTATATGGAAAAAAGAGGTCACTTGCAAGGCTACCTTCTCGTTGCTATAGCCGGCTCTCTGTGGGGAATTAACGGCTTTTTTGTTACCAAGATGAGTGAAGCAGGCGCATCTTCACTGATGACTGCCTTTGCCAGTCATTTTTTTGCCTTTATCCCTTTATGTTTCTATTTACTAGCAAAGAAGGGGCAAGAGGGATTAAAAATTTCAAAAAAGGGATTCTTGTTTAGTTTATTGCTAGGTGTTTTGACAAAGGGAATTTCTAAAATAACCATGGATACAAGTGTAACTTTAGTGGGGATGGCAACAACAACAATTCTTCTTTATCTAGCTCCTGTCTGGACAGCTATAATGGCTATGATTTTCTTCAAGGAAAAACTTCGTGGATATCAATTTATTGCTCTTTTTTTTAATCTTATCGGATGTATTCTAATGGTTACCGGAGGTAATTTTACAGAATTAAATATTTCAGCCTTAGGCTTGACTTTAGGTGCTTTGTCAGGTTTCCTATATGCCTTGAGTACCATATTAGGCAAAGCAGGTACAAGTGGAGATGATTCACTAACCATAGCCTTTTATATGTTGTTATTTTCTACAATGACTACTGCTGCATTTGCCAGGCCTTGGAATCATTTATATTTATTTGGCAATAGTCATTTTATGCTGTGGGCTATCCCATGTGGCCTGCTTATAGGTACAGTGGCAAATATTTGTTTTTTGACAGGTATATCAAAGGGTATAGATGCTTCAAAAACAACCATAGTTACTTCTATTGAAGTCGTAGTTGCTGTAGTTGCTGGTGTTTTTCTATTAAAGGAATATATTACTTTAATTGGATATGTTGGTATTGTTTTAATGTTAGGTTCAATTGTACTTATGAATATCAATTTACCAGACATAAAAGGGGAAAGTGATAATAAAGAGATCTCAACATTTGATTCTCATTAAAGCAATAATATTCTAATACAGGAGGTAATTATATGAAGAAGTTTATTAATGCAATTATTTACAGCCATGATGATGCAAGTGAGATTCTAGTGGAGGATGGAGTTATTAAAGCCATTGGAAAGGATCTTGGACCAGCAGGTGAGATTATTGATTTAGCTGGCAAACTGGTTACTCCACCCTATGTAGATCCTCATATACATTTGGATTATGTATATACCCTATCAGAAATGGGGCAAAGGGGAGCCAAATCAGGAACCCTGTTTGAAGCCATTGAAATGTGGCCAAAGTTTAAGGCTAATTTAACTGTAGAAAGTGTTAAAAAACTTGCCCTTAAGGGAATCAGGGATGAGGTATCCCAGGGAGTACAATATATCCGTACCCATATAGATGTTACAGATCCAAACTTTACCGCCCTAAAAGCCATGCTGGAACTAAGGGAAGAATTAAAGGACATAGTTGAAATACAAATTGTAGCCTTCCCACAGGAAGGAATGTACACATATAAGGGTGGTCGTGATTTAGTGGAAGAAGCCCTTAAGATGGGAGCAGATGCTGTTGGAGGAATTCCACACTATGAACCGGCCAGGGAGTTTGGCGAAAAATCTGTTCATGATATAGTAGAGCTTGCCCTTAAATATGACAAGCTTATAGACGTGCACTGTGACGAGACAGACGATCCTCATTCACGCTTCCTTGAACTGTTAAATGCTCTGGTTCTTATGGAGGACTATGGTGAAAGAACTGCGGCAAGTCACACTTGCTCCTTTGGTTCAGCAGATGATTCCTATGCCTTCAGAATGATGGACCTGTTTAAAAAGAGCAAGATAAACTTCATTGCCTGCCCAACAGAAAATGCCTACCTACAAGGCCGCCATGATACCTATCCAAAGCGTAGAGGCCTTACAAGGGTAAAGGAATTTATGGAAAATGGAATCAATGTTGCCTTTGCTCAAGACTCCATAAATGACCCCTGGTATCCAATGGGAAATGGTAACATGATGAATATACTGGATAATGGAATTCATCTTGCCCAAATAATGTCACCAGAAGAAATAGAAAAAGACTTAGACTTAATCACCTACAATGGAGCCCGCTGCATGAACATTCAAGACAGGTATGGATTGGAAGCAGGTAAGGATGCAAACTTCATAGTCCTTGATGGAAACAGCCCCTTTGATGTAATAAGAAGGCGTGCCGGGGTTCTGGCTTCCATCAGAAAAGGGGAATATCTATTTAAGAAGAAGCCTGTAGAATATGAAGTTGAACTAGATTTAGGTGTAGACTTTTAAAAAATATCCACCATTTTTATGGTGGATATTTTTTGATAAAATAGAAGCAAATAGAAGATGAGGAGAGATAAAATGGCTTATAACTTATATGTAGTCAATGTGGAAGGGGCTATACATAAGGATGATAAGTGGCTGATTATAAAAAGGAGTGAAAAGGAAGAACATGGTCCAGGCCTTATGACCTTGGTGGGGGGCAAGGTGGAAATAGATGAGGTTCAGGATGGTGTTTTAGAGGATACCCTAAGAAGGGAAATAAGGGAGGAAGTTGGCATAGAAGTTTCAGATACCATGCATTATCTTGAGAGCAAGACCTTTTTATTAGCTGATGGCCAGATGGTTGTCGATGTAGTTTTTGTGTGTAAATATAAGTCGGGAGAAGCAAGGCCTGTGGATACTAATGAAGTGGGACAAATATATTGGATGACCTGTGAAGAAGTAGTTGACAATGGGAAAGCTCCCATATGGTTAAAGGAAAGTATTAAAAAGGCTGAAGAGGTTAGGTTAAAGGCTGGCTGGGTATAATTACCCTTAAGGAGGGTGAGTATATGGATTATACAAAACTATATATAAATGGAGAATGGGTTCAATCTAATTCTAAGGAATTTATAGAGGTGGAAAACCCTGCCAACAGGGAAATCATTGGTAAGGTGCCTAGAGCCAATAAGGCCGATGTGGACTATGCAGTTAAATCAGCCAAGGAGGCTTTTGAAACATGGCAGTATACTGATTTATCTACCAGGATATCCCTAATGGAGGCCTTAATAGATGAATTATATAAAAGAGCAGATGATATTGCATATATGATAGTAAAGGAACTGGGCAGAGGGGTAGATTTTGCCTTAGATATGCATACCATACCTTATATTCAGGATGGGGAAAACTATATAAGGATTGCCAAGGAATATGAGTTTGAAAAGGATATGGGAGATTATATACTTAGGAAGGAGCCTATTGGAGTTGTGGCAGCTCTTACGCCCTGGAACTATCCCCTAGGCCAGGTTACCAAAAAGATAATTCCAGCCATGCTAACAGGCAATACAGTTATATTAAAACCAAGCCAACAGACACCCTTAGTAACCTATATATTAGCTGATGCTATAGATAAGGTAGGCTTTCCAAAAGGTGTATTTAACCTGGTTACCGGTACTGGTGCAGAAGTAGGCAGCCTGTTGATAGAGCATGAGGATGTGGATGTGGTAACCTTCACTGGTTCAACTAAAACTGGTAAGGAAGTGGCCCAAAGGGCCATGAAGGCCTTAAAGAGAATTACCCTTGAGTTAGGAGGCAAATCACCTTCTGTAATTCTTAAGGGAGCAGATATAGAACTGGCTGTTAAAAAGACCCTGGATACTGTTTACAACAATACAGGCCAGACCTGCAGTGCCTTAACCAGGTTGTTGGTACCGGAAGATGAAAAGGGAAAAATAGAAGAGGTAGTTGTCAATATGACTAAGGAATACCCCTTTGGCGATCCGGCCTTGTCTCCTACCAATATTGGCCCGGTAATATCTGAAAAGCAATTTTTAAAGGTTAAGTCATATATTGAAAAGGGTATAGAGGAAGGGGCCAGGCTCATATATGGGGAAGTACCAAAGGACTATGACAAGGGATACTATATTAAGCCTGTAGTATTTTCAGATGTAGATAATAACATGGTAATAGCAAGGGAAGAGATATTTGGTCCTGTTCTATGCATAATACCTTACAAGGACAAGGAAGAAGCCATTAGAATAGCCAATGATACAGAGTATGGTCTGTCTGCAGCTGTATTTGGTCCGGATGATGAAGCAAGGGAAGTGGCAAACAAAATAAAGGCAGGAAATGTAATAGTTAATAAAGGAATATTTACCAGAAAGGCACCCTTTGGTGGCTTTAAACAATCAGGCATAGGTCGTGAAGGTGGAGTATTTGGTATAGAAGAATTTCTGGAAGTAAAGGCCATATTTAAGTAAATA
>JAAYHM010000132.1 GCA_012735405.1 Tissierellia bacterium
GCATATTGGATATAAAGCTCTGTTGCCACTAGCAGACATTTTTCATCAATATTAAATCTTTCATTATGATGAGGATAGTGGCTTCCTTCATCATGAGGATTTCTTGAGCCAACATAGGCATATACTCCAGGGACTACTGCCTGGAATTCTGCAAAATCATCTGCTCCAAGGGCCTTTTCCTGATTGGTTATTACATTATCTTCACCTGCTATATTTCTGGCCACTTTGGCTGCCAATAGGGATGAGGCCTCATGGTTTATTACTGGACTTGCAAAGGCCTGAAATTCAATTTCCGCCTTACCTCCATGGGCTTGGGCAATGGATTTTACAATTCTTTCAATGGCCTCCTGGGTTCTGGATCTACTTTCTCTGCTAAAGGTCCTAAAGGTTCCTTCCAATACTGCATCCCTTGCCACAATATTGTATCTGGTTCCTGAATTTAGTACTCCAATTCCAACCACAACTGTATCAATAGGATCTGTTTCCCTTGATACTATGGACTGGAGATTGACTACCACCTGGGAGGCAATATAAAGGGCATCTATTCCGGTATGGGGTTTTGATACATGGCTGCTTTTTCCAGTAATTTTTATTTTGAAATAATCACAGCTTGCTGCAACAGGCCCTGGTCTTACAGCTATTTTTCCAGTTTCTAATTCAGAGGATAGGTGGAGTCCAAAGACATTGTCCACATCCTTTAAGTGGCCTGCTGCTATGAATTGTCTTGCCCCTTGACCTATTTCTTCAGCCTGTTGAAATATAAGCTTAACATATCCATTAATCTCATCTTCCTTCCCTTTCAATACCTTAGCTGCCCCCAGCAGGGAGGCAGTGTGGGCATCATGACCGCAGGCATGCATTAAACCCTTATTTAAGGACCTATATTCAACATCATTAGCTTCCTCAATCTCCAAGGCATCAATATCAGCCCTTAGGGCTAAAGTTTTTCCCTTGTCTGGATTTCCTATATAGCCTATCACTCCTGTTTCCCCAACCCTTTCATAGGGAATATTTAAGGCCTTTAGTTCCTCTTCAATTTTATTTGCTGTATTGTATTCCTTTAAGCTTGCTTCAGGATGGGCATGAAAATATCTCCTTAAGTTTACAATATATTTTTCTTCATTCCTTACCGATTTACTAATATTCATATTCAGCCTCCTTCTACCATGTAGTTACCTGGGAACCCTTGTATAGCCTATCTATAATTTCCTTAACCTCATCAGTTTGATAAAGCTCTACAATTCTCTTTAATACTTTATTGTCCTTATCTTCTCTTCTGGCTGCAATTATATTGATGTAGGGCTTTGAATTTTCATCAATTGGCTCCAGGAATATGGCATCTTCCTTAGGTATAAAACCAGCATCTACTGCAAAGCCACTATTTATTGCTGCACAAGTTACATCTTCAAGGGTTCTTGCAGTTGTTGCAGCATCTACTTCGATTATTTCAAGATTTAGCTTATTTTCTGTAATATCCTTAAGGGTTGGAAGAAGGCCTGCAGCTTCATCAACCTTAATTAATCCTGCTGTTTGAAGTAGTATGAGTGCACGTCCTCCATTTGTTGCATCATTTGGTATTGCTATTTTATCCCCTTCTTTAATTTCAGATATGTCATTTATTTTTGTTGAATACAGGCCTAAGGGTGCAATGACAGTTTCTCCAATAGGTACCAGGTCTAAATTATGTTCTTCTATGAAGTTTTCAAAGAAGGCATAGTGCTGAAAGGCATTTATGTCTATTTCTCCATCGGCAAGAGCTAAATTTGGCCTTGTGTAATCTGAAAAGCTAACTATTTCTAAGCTTATACCCTCTTTTGCAAGCTCTTCCTTAATATGATCCCATATCTCAGTTTCACTACCAGTAATTCCAACCTTTATTACATTTTCTTCTCCTTTTGCGCTGCCACAAGCTGTTAAGGCAGCTATTGACAGTATTACTAATAATAATCCAAATATTTTTTGTATTCTTTTCATCATCATCTCTCCCTTTCTATATTAATGGCTTATTTTTTTGATTAAAAAGTTTCCTACTGCTTGCACTATGGACACAAGTATCAAGAGTATTATTACTGTTACTATGGTAACATCTGTTTGAAATCTTTGGTATCCATACCTTATGGCCAGGTCGCCAAGGCCTCCACCGCCAACGGATCCTGCAATGGCAGTTAATCCAATTAAACTTATAAAGGTTATGGTTATGCCCCTTATGATACCAGGCAGCCCTTCTCTAAGATAGACCCTAAATATTATTTCAAGGGGGCTGGAGCCCATGGACTTAGCAGCCTCTATTATACCCTTGTCAACTTCTACCAGGGCATTTTCTATTTGTCTTGATAGGAAGGGGACAGTTCCAAAGATTAGGGGAACAATGGCCCCCTTGGTGCCTATGGCAGTTCCTACTATAGCCCTGGTTACAGGTATCAGTAGGGCAATAAGTATGACAAAAGGAATGGACCTAAAGGTATTTATTATTTTTTCAATTATGGCATATAATCTGGTGTTTTCTAAAATACCATTCTTCCTTGTAACTACCAGTACTACACCTAGTAAAATTCCTACTACTAGGGAAAGGGTACCTGATACTGTGACCATAGTTAAGGTTTGATATATTCCTAAAATCAGCTCTTCCTTTATGTTAAGAACATTTGGAATCAAGCTTTGTAAAATTTCTTTCATCCTTTATCACCTCAACCTTAATGCCTCTTTCTTTAAAGTAATTAATCCCTTTTTCTATATTTTCTGGCCTTCCGCTAAAAAGTACCAATAACTTTCCAATAAGGGTTTTGTTTATTACTTCAATATTTCCAGTTAAAATACTGGCATTTATATTAAACTTCCTTGATGCTTCTGATATTATGGCTTCCCTTGTAACCTGCCCCAAATAATGCACCCTGGTTAACACCTCTCCTTCTTTTATCTTGAGTATATTGTTATTAGCATCAAGTAATTCTTCCACCTTATCTGCATTGGAACTGCCTTCTATAAATCTATTTGTAGTTTCCTTTTCAGGCTTGCTGAATATTTTTATAACGCTGCCTTCCTCTATTATCCTTCCATCTTCCATGATTGCTACCCTGTCGCATATTTCTTTTATAACTTCCATTTCATGGGTTATAAGTATGATAGTTAAGCCTAATTTTTCCCTTAGGTCCTTTAGCAGACTAAGTATGGACTTTGTAGTTTTAGGGTCCAGGGCAGAGGTAGCTTCATCACACAGTAAAACCTCCGGGTCATTGGCCAAGGCTCTGGCAATGGCCACCCTTTGTTTTTGCCCTCCGCTTAATTGGGAAGGATAGGCATGTTCCTTATCCCTGAGGCCTACAAGGTCTAATAGAGCCCTTATCTTTTTTATTTCCTCTTCCTTTGAAAGCTTAGCTCCCTTCAAGGGATAGGCAATGTTGTCATAGACATTCCTGGAATTAAACAGATTAAAGTTTTGAAATATCATGCCTATTTTCTTTCGTCTTTTTCTTAGTTCCTTTTCTGTAAGGGTAGTTAAATCCTCTCCCTTAAATAAGACTTTTCCACTAGTAGGCCTTTCAAGTAGATTTATACATCTTAAGAGGGTGCTCTTACCTGCTCCTGAAAAGCCTATGATACCATATATTTCACTCTTATTAACCTTTAAGGAAACCTTGCTAACAGCCTGAACCTTATTTTTTCCATCATCAAATACCTTGCTTACATCTACAAGCTCAATCAACTGCATAACCTCCCAATAATCTAAAATCCTGTTTTTAGGCGCCTAAAAAACAAATAAAAAAGCTCTCGTCTCCTTGTAAATACAAAGGGACGAGAGCATAAGCTTCGTGTTACCACCCTAATTCGTATAGACCTTGCGGTTCTATACCTCACCGAGTACGCCGGAACTTAATCCTTTAATACTCTGGCACTGTAACGTGTGCACACGTGACCACCTACTTAAAATTTCAGCAGTCCAACTCAGAGACCATGTTCAGCCTGCTATCCTTTACCCCATCTCACCAGCCGGGGCTCTCTGTAAAAGTATTCACAAGCCTACTCTTCTCCTCAAAGTCTTTGTAGCCGATTTTTTTATTTAGAATCCATTATACTATTTTATTTTTATTTGTCAACAAGAATTTTAAAAGATTTTGCAGACAAAATTTGACAGCATTAAAATATTTTCATTAGCTTTCATTTAAGAGGGCAAAATTTTTTTTGTTTGACCTGTACAGCCGTTTAAAAACTTCATAGTTTTTATCATATATGGATTTGTTGCCCATATTGGGTTCAAATCTTTTACTGGGCAATATAAGTTTTTTTGCTACACTAAGATCATCAATTATTCCAAGACCTACAGCCACAAGGGCACAGGCTCCAACTGCACCGGCATTTTGAGGGCTGTCAATTGTTTCAATTATTCTGCCAGTACAATCAGCCAGTATCTGGCAGGTAACATCAGACAGGGCTCCCCCTCCAACCAGGCGAATAATTTTAGAAGTTTTAACTTTTTTCTCTTGAGTTTCCAGAAACCAGCGTATATGAAAGCATACTCCCTCTACTACAGACCTTATTAATTCAGTTTTTCCAGTTTCCAAGCTGATGTTAAAAAAGATTCCTCTGGCATTAGGGTCTTCAAAGGGGCATCTGTTGCCATGCAACCAGGGGGTAAATATAACGCCTCCAGATCCTGCAGGTATGGTGTCTATAACCTCTGACATGTAATCATAAAGGCTAGCGTATTGGCTTTCTTTTGATTGGACTACATCAATTTTTTTCAGATAAATATTTATTTCATCAAGGGCCAGATGGTCCTTGACCCATTCAAGGCACTTGCCTGCAGTTTCCAATTCTGCAAAATAATTATATTTGCCAGGCTGGGCACCTACAATAGCAGCAATTCTATGACTAGTGTCTACCATGCTTCTATCTACAACAGTTGAAAGCCAGCCTGAGGTACCTAAGTAAACATGGGTATCTCCAAGCTCAACAGCTCCTGCGCCAACTCCAATTAGGGATGCATCTCCACCTCCACCAAAGACAGGGGTTCCTTCCTTTAATCCCAGTTCCTTAGCTGCTTTTTCTGTTATCCCCCCAACAATGTCCGTTGATTTGATGATAGTTGGTAGATGCTCAATATTTACTCCATAAATTTTGCAAATTTCCTGGCTCCATCCTTCCTTGCCCTTTCTAATATCATAGAGCAAGGTTGCAAAGGCAGAATCCTGTGTCATAACAAACTTTCCTGTTAATTTACATATAAGAAATTCTTTAACATCAAGCCACTTGTAGACCCTTTTGAACTTATCTTTTTCATTGTTTTCCACCCACTTGTATTTCCATACAGGGTCTTTTACGCTAGCTGCAACTGCACCAGTTATTCTCAGAGCTTTAATTAGTTTGAATATATTGCTGCCAGCTATTTGTATTCCATAGGCTAATTCCTTCTTTAATTCCTCCTGTGCCCGCTGGTCCATATAGCTCATGGCAGGCCTTACAGGTTCTCCTGTTTCATCTACCAAAACTAGCCCCTGCATTTGTGAACAAAAGGATATGCCCTTTATTTGTGACGGGTCAACACCAGTATTTTTTAACAGTTCTCTTGTTGTAGAGCACATGGCCTGCCACCATTCATAAGGGTCCTGTTCCACTCCCCCATTGTCCAAAACCCTAATAGAATAACCCTCCATAGCTGACGAAACCAGCCTTATGGTTTCACCAATTTCAAATAGGCAGCTTTTAATTCCAGTAGTGCCTACATCATAGGTAATGACTAGAGAAGTACTTTTCATTCCTATCCCCCTTATAGAAGCCTTTGACCCTGGTGGAAAAACTAAGTATCACTAGGGCAAAAAGCAGATTTTATAAGCTTGCACAATTCATCAATAACAAAATCATCCCTCTTTTCAATATCTTCTCCACAGTAGGTTCTAAACCTTTCCTGATAATAATCACAGGAATAAGAAAACTGCAGGGACATAAATAAGTTGTCAAGAAAAAAAGCAGCCATCCTTGGATCAATATCACTTCTAATCTCCCCACTGAGCTGTCCATTTGATATAAGGTTTGTATATGCTTTTGCTGATATGGACTCAATATCTCTGGAAACCTTTTTTACTAAATTTTTATTACCAATGGTGGTCATTTCATTGTAGAGGCATATTAGTTCCTTGCTTTCACGGGAGGTTCTCTGAATTTCACGAAATATCCTTTCAAACTTATTCATTATATTATCATCAGATTCAACAATGCCTTTTAAGGTATTTTCAAGAACCTGGATGCAGATGTCAATAATCATGAGAAACAGGTCTTCCTTAGAGTCAAAATACTTATAAATTGAACCAACGCTTATGCCGGCTTTTTTGGCAACCAGGTTTATATTGGTTCC
>JAAYHM010000133.1 GCA_012735405.1 Tissierellia bacterium
TAACCCAATATGCAAATGACATGGATGCTAAACCCTATGCCCTTGATGGGAATACTTCAGGTAAACTGGAAGGCTATGCCATAGATGCAAGTGGAACAGTTGTAGGTATATTTAGTAATGGAGAGATGAAAGAGTTAGCCCAACTAATGCTGGCTAAGTTTGATAACCCTATGGGTCTGCAAAAAATGGGTGGAAATTTATTTATAGAAAGTAGAAACTCTGGAGAGCCTCAGTATGGAGTAGCTGCTTCCGGCGGCTATGGAACTATTGCACCTGGAACCCTGGAGATGTCAAATGTAGACTTGTCTATGGAATTTACTGAAATGATAACTACCCAACGTGGTTTTCAAGCTAATTCCAGGATTATTACAGCATCTGATGAGATGCTACAAGAACTTGTAAATTTAAAGAGGTAGTTTAATGAGTGGGGCTTGTGCCCCCTCATAAACTAAAGAAAAGGTGGTTTATATGATAAGGCTTAAAAGATTAAATGGTAAAGAATTTGTTGTAAATTGTGATTTAATCATGTTTGTAGAAGAGACACCAGATACTGTTATTACACTGACTACAGGACAAAAAATTGTTGTAATTGATGATATAGAAGATATAATAAATAGAATTATTGAATACAAAGCAGAAATTTTAAGGCGGAAAGAATATCCTTTAGGAAAAGAGGTGTAGCAGTTGGACCTATCAAGCATACTTGGACTCATATTAGGTATTATATTTATGATATGGGGCATATATGAATCAGGAGATATAAGTGCTTATTGGGATATAAGATCAATTATAATTACATTAGGAGGAACTATAGCTTCAACTATAACATCTTTCCCAATAAGAGATATTGGAAATGTATTAAAAGTTGCTAAAAATGCTTTTGTACATACAGAAACATCCCTTGACCAAGTTATAATAGACATAATTACTTTAGCTAATATAGCCAGAAAAGAAGGTTTATTATCTTTAGAAGAATATGCAGATAATTTAGATGATGAATTTTTGTCAAAGGGAATTATGTTAATTGTTGATGGTACTGAACCAGATCTTGTAAGAAATATCATGGAAACAGAGCTACTTTATCTTGAAGAAAGACATGCCAATGGTCAAAGATTATTTGAAACTGCAGCTTCTTATGCACCAGCCTTTGGAATGATAGGTACTTTAATTGGTTTGATAAATATGTTAAGAACTATAGATGACCCAAGCACTATTGGGCCAAACATGTCTGTTGCTTTGGTAACAACTTTCTATGGTGTTGTTTTAGCTAATGTTGTCTTCTTACCTTTAGCTAGAAAGTTAAAAGCCCGAAACAATGAAGAAATACTGGCTAAGGAGTTAATAGTTGAAGGACTTTTGTCAATCCAAGCAGGAGAAAACCCAAGAATTATAGAAGAAAAGCTAAAAACATTTATTCCTCCTAGCATGAGAAAAAATTATAGAGAACTGGCTGAAAGAGAGGGAATATAATGTGGAGACGAAGGAAAACAGACGAAGACACAGGGGAAAATTGGCTGACAACTTATAGTGACATGGTTACTTTGCTCCTATGTTTTTTTGTATTACTGTATACCTTTTCAACCCTTGATGTCCAAAGATTTAAAAGTGTTATTGCAAGCTTCCAGGGGGGCTCTGGAATACTAAATGGTGCAGATACTCTAATGCCTGAAGAAATAAACTTTGAAAAAATAGAAGATGATTTAGTATCATTAAAAGAAATATTAGAAAATTATGCAATGGTATCAGAATTAGAAGGAGAAATAACTATATCTATCGAGGAAAGAGGATTAATTATTAGATTTATGGATAGGGTATTATTTGATCCAGGGAAAGCTGATATTAAGCCTGAATCCTATGATATACTAAATTCTATTGCAGAAATTTTAAATAGTGAAGAATTTAAAGATAGATTGATAAAGGTGGAGGGTCATGCTGACACGACACCAGTAGATCCAGCAGATGGCTTTCCTACTAATTGGGAGTTATCAGCAATTAGGGCTACCAATGTATTAAGATATTTAGTTGAAGAAAAAAATATAGATGGAAGTAGAATATCTTGTTCTGGATATAGCTTCTATAGACCCATTGCTCCTAATGATACTAGGGAGAATAAAGCAAAAAACAGAAGGGTTGACATTGTAATATTGAATTCTATTCAAGAAAAAACAGAACCATGATAAAGGTGGTGGTAGTATTATGAATACTAGAAATATTGTAGCTATTCTAATAGTTTTAATTATACTACTTACTGCAATAGGAATTTTTTTGGGAATTAATTTATACAGTAAGAATGAAACAACTGAAGAACTTAAAGAAGTTTTTGCATTAACTTTAGATGATATGTATTGTGACCTAAAGGATGGAAAGGGCATTGTAAAATTAAATGTAACAATTGAAACACACAGTAAAGAAACTCTAGACAACTTGGAAAAAAAGATATATTTAATTAGAAACAACATAAATGAAATTGTAAGAAATAAAACTCAAGAAGAATTAAAAGGTAAAGATGGACAAGTTAATCTACAAAAAGAGATAAAAGATAATTTAGTTCAAGTATTTGAAGATGATAGAATTGCAAATGTGTACTTTAATCAGTTTGTTATACAGTAGGGAGAGGAGGTAGAATACTTGTCAGAGATTTTATCACAAAGCGAAATTGATGCCCTACTTGAAGCCCTTAGTTCTGGAGAGCTTGATGTTTATGAAATGAAAGAGTCAGAAAGCGCACATAGAATAAAAAAATATGATTTTAGAAATCCACAAAAAATTGCAAAAGATCAGCTAAGAACTTTAGAGATAATAAATGAGAACTTTGGCAGATTTTTTCAAAACTTTTTATCAGGTTATTTAAGAGTACCTGTAAAATCTACTATATTAAGTGTTGATCAATTTGCTTATAGTGAATTTAATAATGCAATCTCAAATCCAGCATTTTTAAGTATAATTAATTTTGAACCTTTAAATGGCCAGATATTAATCGATGTATCAACTAATATTGTTTTTACAATTATAGATAGACTATTAGGTGGAGATGGTTCAGAAGTACAAGAAAAAAGAACTTTTACTGATATAGAATTATCATTAATGGATAGTTTAATGAAAAAGGCTATGCCTTTACTGAAAGAAGCTTGGGATAATGTTATTGAAATTAATCCCACATTAGAGAAAATAGAAACAAACCCTCAATTTGCTCAGATAATTCCTCATAATGAAACTATTGCTCTTATAACTATGAACTTAGATATTGGTCAAAGTGAAGGAATGATGAATATATGTATTCCTTATATAGTAATAGAACCAATCTTGGATAAGTTAAGTGCCAAACACTGGTTTTCTACAACAAAGGAAAAATTAACAGAAAAAGAAGCAATAGAAATTAAAAACAGAATGCTAAATACAAGGGTTGAAGTTAAGGGAGAATTGGGTAAAACATTAGTTAAGGTTAGTGAAATACTTAATTTACAAAAAGGTGATGTTATAAAATTGGATAATAAGGTAGGTGGGAAAGCAAAAATAAGAATTGGTTCAAATATAAAATTTATAGGTGACATTGGTGTATCTAATAATAAGATGGCAATTAAAATAACAAATGTTGTTAAGGATGGTGAAAACTATGAATAATGAAATGAATGATATGCTTTCACAAGAGGAAATAGATCTTTTACTGAAAGGAAGCAGTAATGAAGATAGTCTATGCTATGATGGTGAATGTATTAATGAGATGGAAAAAGATACAATTGGAGAAATTGGAAATATTAGTATGGGTACTGCTGCAACAACCTTATCAACTCTTTTAAATAGAAAGGTTATTATTACTACACCTAAGGTGGAAATTACTACTACCAATAAGCTGGCTGATGAATATCCAATACCTTTTGTTGCAGTAGATGTTAAATATAAAAAAGGCCTAGAAGGTTCTAATGTGCTAATTATTAAGGAAGACGATGTTAAAGTAATAACAGATATAATGATGGGAAATGAAATCAATGTGGATAGAGAACTAACTGAATTAGATTTAAGTGCAATATCAGAAGTAATGAATCAAATGATGGGTTCTGCAGCAACTTCTTTATCTGAAATGTTTGGTAAAAGGATTGATATTGAGCCACCTAAGTCATATAACATTAGCTTTAAAGAAGGGAAGGAAAAATTAGAAGTATTGCAGACTGATGGTCCTATAATAAGAGTATCTTTTAAAATATTTGTAGAAGATCTACTAGATAGTAATTTTGTTCAACTTATACCAATTGATTTTGGAGTACAAATGGTAGAAAACCTCATGGAGTCTTCTAAAGTAACAAAAGTTGCATCTGAACTTTCTGTAAGCAGCAAAAATATTTTTGAAGATGTAAAAGAGATAAACCAAGTAGGTCAGGATAAGATAGACAGTTCTTCAGAAGACGATTTAAGAAAACCTCAGCATAGTTCTATAAATGAAAAACATGTAATAGTTAAAGAACCTGTATTTGAAAGTTTTGATGATGAACCAAAATCCAGCCATACTGAATCTGATAAAGCAGAATCAATTGACTTAGTTGGAGATATACCCGTTGAAATAACAGTTGAATTAGGAAGAACTGTGAAAAAGATAGGAGAAATATTGGAATATGGACCTGGAACAGTCATTGAATTGGACAAACTAGTTGGAGAACCGTTGAATATATATGCAAATGGGAAATATATTGCAAAAGGTGAAGTAGTGGTTATAGATGACAATTTTGGTGTTAGAATTACTGATATTAATAATAAAATAAACAAAAATATTTAAAGAAAGGGATGGTAGAATATGGGAAAAGGAATTTTGATAGTTGATGATGCTTCTTTTATGAGAATGATGATAAAGGATATATTAGAGAAAAATGGATATGAAGTAATAGGAGAAGCAAATAATGGCATGACAGCTGTAGAAAAATATAAAGAATTATCACCAGAATTGGTTATTATGGATATAACTATGCCTGAAATGGACGGGATAGAAGCTGTAAGAAAAATTAAAGAAATTGACCCCAATGCTAAAATTATTATGTGCTCTGCAATGGGGCAGCAAGCTATGGTTATAGAATCTATACAAGCTGGTGCCATAGATTTTATAGTTAAACCATTTCAACATGATAGGGTTATTGAAGCAGTAAAGAAGGTTTTAGGATAAAATGAAGGTTTTAAAAAATTTATTTTATATATTTTTAATTATTTTATCTATAAATAAAATTGTCTATGCAAGTGGCCCAAGTTATTCTTTAGGAGGATATTTGTTAAGATTAATCATATACATGTTGATTGTATTGTTTGTTGTAGGGCTAGCTATATTTGGTACTAGATTTTTAGCTAGAAGTTCACAAAAGTTTATAAGCAGTAAATATATGAAAATTATAGATATGTTAAATGTAGGTACAAATGCAAAGTTATTGATGGTTGAAATAGAAGACTATATTTATATAATTGTCATAACTAATAATTCTGCTGACTTAATTGAAAGAACAAAGAAAGATGAATTTTTCAAAAGTAGAAATTTTGATAAAGAATTAACTAAAAGCACTTTAAGCCATATAAATATGGATAAGATAAAGGAAATGTTAAAAAGAGATACAAAATTTAATAGTGAGGAAGACAGAAAATGAAGACAAAAGTTAAGGTTTTGGTGTTAGCAATAATTTTTATATTGATATTGGCAGAATCTGTATATGGTCAGCCTGAAGTACCTTTTATTGGAGAAATTATAGGGAATACTCCTCAAGATTATGTTTTTTCTTTGCGATTGTTGATAATATTGACAATCCTTACATTGGCACCATCAATTTTAATAATGATGACAAGTTTTACAAGAATAATTATTGTTCTATCCTTTATAAGGAATGCACTTGGTATGCAGCAAACTCCTCCTAATCAAGTTATTATTGGTTTAGCCCTATTTTTAACATTTTTCATTATGGCACCTGTTGGACAAGAAATTAATGCTGAAGCAATCCAACCTTATATTAACGAAGAGATTAGTTTTAATGAAGCTTTAGATATAGCAATGAGACCTATAAGGGAATTTATGTTTAAACAAACTAGAAATAAGGATTTGGCATTGTTTATAAGTATTTCTAATGAAGGTGAAGTGACCTCTTTAGAAGAGGTGCCAAATAATGTACTTGTTCCAGCATTTATTATAAGTGAATTGAAGACGGCATTCCAAATTGGATTTGTAATTTATATACCATTCTTAATAATTGACATGGTTGTATCAAGTACATTAATGTCAATGGGAATGATGATGTTACCACCTGTAATTATATCTCTGCCCTTTAAGATATTGTTATTTGTTTTAGTAGATGGTTGGAATCTTATTACTAAATCTTTAATACTTGGATTTAATTAGGAGGTTTATGATGACTCAAAGTGATATATTGAAATTAGCACAAGATTCTATAAAGGTTGTTTTAATGATATCTTCTCCCATGCTAATATTTAGTCTTTTAGTGGGATTAATTGTAAGCATAATTCAGGCTGTAACACAAATTCAAGAAGCTACCATGAGTTTTGTACCTAAAATAGTAGCTGTATTTTTATCTTTAATAATATTTGGCCCATGGATTTTGCAAATTATTACTGAATTTACAACAAATTTACTGACTAATGTAAATTTTTATATACGATAGATAGGGGTAGCTATGAATACATTTATTGAAGTAATAATTAATAAATATGAATTATTCTTAATAGTTTTTGTAAGATGTTCAGGAATTTTTTTAGTATCACCTTTTTTTAGTTCACAAAATATACCTAATAGATTCAAAGTAGGTTTAACATTTTTTCTATCTATTATATTAACATCTACACTACAAATATCCGTTTCAGATTTAGAAATACCTATGATAGTTTTAATTTTTAAGGAATTATTAGTAGGTTCAATAATAGGCTTTATTAGTTACATATTCTTTTCTAGCTTCTATGTTATGGGTCAAATTGTGGACATGAATATAGGATTTGGTATGATAAATGTTGTAGATCCCCAAAACAGAATTCAAGTACCCCTTATGGGTAATTTCTATTACATATTAGCATTATTATTGTTGCTTACAATTGATGGCCATCATACTATTATAAACTCAATTGTTGATAGTTATGAATTTATTCCTATAGGTGCATTTAAAATTACAGAAAATATTGCTTACTTTATTATTAATTTGATTTCTAAAATGTTTATACTTGGATTTAGGTTAAGCATGCCTGTGTTTTTTACAATATTTCTTTTAGACATATTGTTAGGTATTTTAGTTAGAACTATTCCACAAATGAATATTTTTGTTGTGGGTTTGCCATTAAAAATTTTCATAGGAATTATTGCAATTTTAATATCTATTCCAGTTTTTAATGGAATTGTTTCCAATTCCTTCAAGGAATTAATTGAAGATATAAATATTTTATTAAGATTTTTTTCAGAAGGTTGATATTATGACATATTTCTTGAACTTACAATTGTTTGCTGAAGCGGACAAAACTGAAAAGCCAACACCTAGAAGACGACGAAAAGCACGTGAAGAAGGTCAGGTTGTTCAGAGCAAAGAGCTAACTACAGTATTTATATTGTTAGCTGCTTTATTGGGAACAAAAATACTTGGTGAATATATAGCAAAATATCTATTGGATGTAGTAACTAATATATATTTAAGCATAGTAAATGTAGACATATTATTTAATGAAAATAATTTAATGGTTTATTTTATAAAAGGGATAAAGACCTTTGCAATTATTGCTGGGCCTATATTAGGCATTACTTTTCTAGCTGCTTTATTAATAAGTTTATTGCAAGTAGGCTTCTTATTTACGACGAAACCTTTAAATATAAAATTAAGCAGGATAAATCCTGTTGAAGGATTTAAAAGGCTTTTTTCTAAAAGGGCTTTGTTAGAGCTTTTAAAGTCAATATTGAAAGTTGCTTTAATTGGATATGTTGCATATTCATATGTATATGACAACATACATAAGATAATAAATTTAGTTAATTTACAACCTAAGTCAATACTTATCAATATTTTTAATATTTCCTATGATTTTGCTATAAGAATTATATTTGCAATAATGGCAATTGCTCTTATAGATTATTTTTTTCAATGGAGGCAGCATGAAAAAAGTCTTATGATGACTAAGCAGGAGTTGAAAGAAGAATATAAAGAAACTGAGGGAGACCCACTTATTAAGTCTAAAATAAAAGAAAGACAAAGAAAAGTTGCCATGTCTAGAATGATGCAAGAAGTTCCTAAGGCTGATGTTATAATTACAAACCCAACACATATTGCTGTAGCAATAAGATATGATAAGGATTTGTATGAAGCACCCTATGTAGTAGCAAAAGGGAAGGATTTAGTAGCAGAAAATATTAAAAGAATTGCACAAGAAAACTCAGTTCCTATAGTTGAAAACAAACCTGTTGCTAGGATATTATACGATACATTAGAAGTAGGAGATTTGATACCAGAGGATTTATATGAAGCTATAGCAGAAATACTAGCTTATGTTTATAGTTTAAGATATAACTACTAGGAGGAAGTATAATGAAATTTAGTGATATTGTTGTTGCCTTAGGCATAATAACCATTGTTATTATTATAGTAATTCCTATACCAAATGCATTATTGGATATTTTGCTAAGTATCAATATTGCATTTTCATTGCTAATATTATTAATTTCTATGTATGCAGAAGATTCTTTAAAAATTTCCATATTTCCATCTCTTTTACTTGTTGCTACCCTATATAGATTGTCTTTAAGCATATCTACAACTAGAAATATATTGAGTAAAGGTGATGCAGGAATTGTTGTAGAGACATTTGGCAATTTTGTAACCGGTGATAATATTGTAGTTGGTTTCATTATATTTCTTATTATTTCAATAATACAATTTATTGTTATTACAAAAGGTGCAGAAAGGGTTGCAGAAGTTTCGGCAAGATTTACATTAGATGCAATGCCAGGAAAGCAAATGGCTATAGATGCTGATTTGAATGCAGGTTTAATAACAGAACAAGAGGCTATAGAAAGAAGAAAAGAAGTACAAAGAAATGCAGATTTTTATGGTGCAATGGATGGTGCCTCTAAGTTTGTAAAGGGGGATGCTATTGCAGGACTTATAATTATAGCTATAGATATAATAGGTGGAATTATTATTGGAGTTATAATGCATGGAATGCCTGCAGTTGAGGCTTTAGATAAATATGTTAGGCTTACAGTAGGTGATGGGTTAGTAAGCCAAATACCAGCATTATTGATTTCTACTGCAACTGGTCTTGTTGTTACCAGGGCTGCATCTGAATCTAGCTTAGGTAAAGATTTTGTTCAACAGATTTTTGGTAATTATCCTAAGTTATTATATATAGTAGGTGGGGTTATAGTTTTTTTAGGACTTGTTACACCTCTTCCTGCTTCTAAATTTTTAATACTAGGCTTTTTACTAGTTTTGGTAGGCTATTTAATGGACAAGGGTCATGAGGAGGAAATAGAAGAAAGTATTGAAGAGATTTCCCAAGCGGAAGAGTTGAGAAAACCAGAAAATGTTTATGAATTATTAAAAGTAGATGATATAGAGATGGAATTTGGATATGGTCTTATACCATTAGCTGATGTAGATCAAGGAGGAGACTTGTTAGATAGAATTGTAATGATTAGAAGGCAAATTGCTATGGAATTAGGATTTGTTGTCCCTACTGTTCGCCTAAGAGATAATATACAGTTAAATCCCAATGAATATGTTATTAAAATAAAGGGAGTAAGGGCTGCAAAAGGAGAAGTTTATTTTGATCATTATCTTGCCATGGATCCTGGAACTGGAGAAGGAGAAATAGAAGGTATAGATACTATTGAACCAGCCTTTGGCTTACCCGCAAAATGGATTACTGATAAAGAAAGGGAAAAGGCAGAAATATTTGGATATACTGTAGTCGATCCACCTTCAGTAATAGCAACACATTTAACCGAAGTAATTAAAGAATATGCCCACGAGCTTATTGGACGTCAAGATGTGAAATTATTAATCGATAATATAAAAAACGAGTTTCCAGCCGTAGTTGAAGAACTTGTACCCAAAATATTGTCATTAGGTGAAATTCAAAAAGTACTATCTAATCTATTAAAGGAACAAATTAGTATTAGAGATATGGTAACCATATTGGAGACCTTAGCTGATTATGGACGAATAACCCATGATACAGATTTACTTACTGAATATGTAAGACAAAGACTTTCAGGATATATAACAAATAAATATGTTGAAGATGGTAAACAGTTAAATGTTGTAACTTTGGACAATTCTATTGAAGAAGCCATAATGAATTCAATAAACAAGACTGAAACAGGTTCATACCTATCTTTAGAGCCTAGTATTGCCCAAAGAATACTTAATAATACTTTAAAAGCTGTTCAAAAGTTAACTAATATAGGTGCTCAACCTATTGTACTTACTGCCCCTATAGTTAGGTTGTATTTTAAAAGACTAACTGAACAACTAACAAGGGATTTAATAGTATTGTCCTATAATGAAATTGATCCATCCGTCGAAATCAAATCTATTGAGGTGGTGAGTATGTAATGAAGGTAAAAAAGTATATTGGATATACAACACATGAGGCTATAGAGAAGATGAAGATGGAATTAGGGGCTGATGCTATAATATTAAGCACTAGAACTATAAGGCAAAAGGGATTACTAGGCTTTTTCAAAAAACCTTTAGTAGAAATTACAGCTGCTTATGATAATAGAACACAAAATTTACCTAATAAAAATGAAGTAGAAAATTTAATTAAAATTAAAAATGATATTAAAACATTAAAGAATATGATATACGATATATCATCTAATATTAAAGGACCTGAATTAACAATTGATCCAAATTTAATGGAATATTGGACAAGGCTTGTAGAAAATGGTGTCCATGATTCTATTGCTACATCAATATTCAATAGATTAAGCCAGCAAATAAATTTAAATTCTAAAGACAGTATATCTATAAGAAATATTGTAAAAAACATACTTGTAGAATATATAGGAAAACCAGACCCTTTGGTATTAAAAGATAGAGAGCAAAAGATTGTATTTTTTGTAGGGCCTACAGGAGTAGGGAAAACTACTACTTTGGCCAAAATTGCTGCCCAAATGGTTATGAAAAAGGACTGGGATATAGGCCTTATTACCTCAGATACTTATAGGATAGCGGCTGTAGAGCAGCTAAAAGTTTACTCTGAAATACTAAATATTCCTTTAGAAGTAATATATAATGAAGAAGATATGTACAGGGCTCTTGTTCAATTAAAGGAAAAGCATGTGATATTTGTTGACACTACTGGCAAGAGCCATAAGGACTTAGATGAGAAAGATGAGATTTTTAGAATAATTAATTCTATAAAAAATAAAGAGGTATATTTGGTGTTAAGCAGTACAACGGATTATGCTACTCTTAAATCTATTGTTGAAAAATACAAATTTATGCATAATTACAAGATCATATTTACAAAAATTGATGAAGCTGAAAAGTTGGGAAATATACTTAATATTAGATACTTAACTAATAAACCTATTGCCTATATAACTACAGGGCAAAATGTACCAGATGATATTGAAGTAATGGATACAGATAAAATTGTTGAATTTTTATTGGGAGAGATATAGTATGAAGGACCAAGCTTACAACTTAAGAAAAATAATGGACAATATAAATTCAAACATCAATGGTCCACCTGCAAAAAAGAAGGCTAAGGTTCTAACTATAACCAGTGGCAAGGGTGGAGTAGGGAAAACCAGTATTGCAGTTAATTTAGCTATTTCAATAAAACGTTTAGGTTATGAGGTAGTTGTAATTGATGTGGATTTTGGTCTAGCAAATGTTGAAATAATTACTGGTACATATATAAAATATACTATATCTGATGCTATAATAAATTATAAAAGAATAGAAGAAATAATGGTAGAGGGTCCTGAAGGTATAAAGCTTATTTCTGGTGGCTTTGGATTACATGAAAAAATTATTATGAATAATGATAATATAAATTGCTTTTTAAAAGAAATAGAGAAATTAGAGAATTTAGTTGACTTTATAATAATAGATACAGGGGCTGGTGTATCTAAAGAACTTTTAAATTTTATAATGGCAGCAGATGAAACTATACTTATAACAACCCCAGATCCTACATCAATTATGGATAGCTATACAATACTAAAGGCTTTGACTATTGATGGATATAAGGGTAAATTAAACATTATTGCAAATATTGTTAACAGCAGAAAGGAAGCTTATGACACTTATAATAAGATTTTTAAAGCTTCAAAAAACTTTTTAAATCAGGAACTACAATTCCTTGGATACCTGGAAAGAAGTGATGTGGTTAATAAAGCTGTTAAAAATCAATATCCTTTTATACTGTCTGATCCAAATTCGCCTATATCTAAAAAAATAAATATTATGGCACTTAAGTTTGTAGATCCAAGTAAGCATAATAAAAGAAGAGAAAACAAAAGTTTTGCTAGAAGATTAGTAGAACTATTAAATATACGAGGAGAGTTCAATGGTAGATAAAGAAATTGGGGCTTTAAAAATAGGAGATAAGATTGAAATATATAAAAAATATTCTAAGGAGAAGGAACTATATCCAAGCCAAATATTAGATGTATTAGAGAATAATAAATTTATTATAAGTGGACCTATGAAAAAGCATAATCTAATTTTCTTACATAAGGATGAAATAGTAACTGTTGTAAGTTTAATAGAAAATAAGGGCAGATATGAATTCGATGCAAAAGTTTTGAATAGGTATATGGGGAAGTTGTATAGGATTAAATTAGAAAAGATTTCTGAGACTAGAAAAATACAATTAAGGGAGTTTTATAGATTAGAAATATCAATACCTGTAATTAAACGCTTTATTCCGAAGGAAGAAGATACAGAAGGAACTATAGTTGAAGAATGCAGGACAAAAGATATAAGTGGTGGAGGTTTAAGAATATTAACTAATTACTTACATAATAAAGGAGATATAATAGAATGTGAATTTACATTAGATGATAAAACTATATTAACAAAAGCTAAGATTATCTGGCAGGAGCAAGTAGATACTTTCGAATACAAATACTGTATGGGAGTACAATTTATAGATATTAATGAAAGAGATAGAGATACCATAATAAAGTTCATATTTGCAAAAGAAAGAGAACTAAGGGAAAAGGGATTGATATAAGTGATTAAAGTAATAATAGTTGATGATTCACCTTTTATGAGAAAAATTTTAAGAAGAATAATTGAAAATGAAGATAATATAGTTGTTGTAGGAGAAGCAAAAAATGGACAGGAAGCTTTAGAATGTATATATACTCTAAAGCCAGATGTGATTACTTTAGATATTGAAATGCCAGTCATGGATGTCCTGACAGCTTTAAGAAAAATAATTGATACTTTTAACATACCTGTAATAATGTTAAGTAGTTATACTAAAGAAGGTGCTCAATTGACATTAAAGGCTTTAGAAGAAGGAGCCTTTGATTTTATACCAAAACTTACTAATATTTTTAAAACAGAAGGACAAGCCTTTAAACAGGAGTTAATATCCAAAATAAAAGTTGCTGCTGAATCCAAAAGAAGGGTTATAAAACCTAATAAAAGTAATAAAAGTAAACCAAAAGTAACACATATGTGTGTAAACAATGAAAGATTTGAGTATTTAATTGCAATAGGTACATCTACAGGTGGGCCAAGGGCATTGCAGGATGTAATACCTTTAATTCCTAAAAGTATAAATGCTTCTATAGTTGTAGTTCAGCATATGCCACCTAAATTTACAAAATCTTTAGCTGAAAGATTAAATAGTATTTCTCAAGTAGATGTATTTGAAGGAGAAGATAATTTAATTTTAAAAAGAGGATGTTGTTATATTGCTCCAGGAGACTTTCATATGAAAGTGATAAAAGACAATGATGTCTATAAACTAAAATTAGATAAGACTCCTCATGTAAAAGGTTTAAGGCCTTCTGTAGATGTTTTAATGGAGTCAGTTGCTAAGATAAAAGATTTAAAAATTATTGGGGTTATAATGACAGGCATGGGTACAGATGGGGCTAAAGGTGTTATTGAAATAAAAAAAGCCAATGGCTATATAATTGTTCAGGATAAAGAATCTTCAACGGTTTTTGGAATGCCTAAGGCTGCAATAAAAACCAATTGTGTAGACAAAATTGTACCGTTAAATAGGATTGCTGATGAGATTATTGAAATTGTGGGGGTGTAGCCTATGGAATCTGATTTAAAACAGTATATGAATCTGTTTATTGAAGAATCTAAGGAACATTTACAAAGCATGAATGATGCTTTGTTAGTATTGGAGAAAGAAAAAAATAATAGGGAGTTAATTAATGAAATATTTAGGGTTGCCCACACTTTAAAAGGTATGGCGGGCACAATGGGATTTACTAATATGGCAAATTTAACCCATGAGATGGAGAACGTATTAGATGAAATTAGAAACAAAGGTATCAAACTAAGTGAAGACATTGTAGATATACTATTTGAATGTTTTGACGCATTAGATGAAATAATTAGTTATATTTCAGAAAAAGGAGAAGAAATAGATGAACAAAAGGATGAGCTTATTTCAAAGTTAAGGGGAATATTAAAAGAAGAAAAAATACAGGAATCAATAGAAAAGGGATATGATAAAGAGGATAAAAGACTGGATGAATTTGTACTAAATGTTATAGCAGAAGCTAAAGAAAAGGGCTTTAATCCTTACAAAATTCAAGTATATTTGAGACCTGACTGTATGTTAAAATCTGCAAGAGCTTTTATCGTTTTTAACTTGTTAGAAAAATTGGGTACAATTGTTTATTCTAATCCTTCAGTAGAGGATATAGAAGATGAAAAGTTTGATTTTAGTTTTACTATCATCCTATTAACCAATGCAACTAGAGAGGAATTGATAGAAGAGATATACGGCATATCTGAAATTGATAATGTAGAAGTAGATTTAATCCAGATAGAAGAAAAAAATAAAGAAAAAAAGATTGATAATGAAAAAGAAATGATTATGCCTAATGCAAAAAAAGAGGAAAAAATTTCAAACATGAGAGTTGTACAGGATCAGGGAAAGAAAAGAATTGCTAAAACTGTTAGAGTTGACATAGAAAGACTTGATAGTCTTATGAACTTAGTTAGTGAATTAATAATTGTGAAAACAAGAATAGACGAATTAAAGGATAATTCTAACATAGAAGAAATGACATATGCTATAGAATATTTAGAAAGGATTACTACTAGTTTACACGACGCAGTAATGAAGGTACGCATGGTTCCTATTGAAAGAGTATTTAATAGATTTCCACGTATGGTAAGGGATTTATCTAAAGAATTAGATAAAAAAGTCAATTTAGTTATGCATGGTGAAAATACAGAGGTAGATAGAACAGTTATCGATGAAATTGGAGATCCCCTAATACATCTTATTAGAAATTCCCTAGATCATGGTATTGAAAAAACAGAGGATAGAATAAAATTAGGAAAGTCAGAAGTGGGTAATATACTTTTAAAAGCTTATCCTGATGGTAATAACGTAGTTATTGAATTATCTGATGATGGAAATGGGATAGATTTTAATAAGGTAAAAGAAAAAGCAGTACAAATAGGCTTATGTACTTATGAAGAGGTTAATGAGTTTTCTGAAGAAGACTTAAAGAATATGTTGTTTGAACCAGGATTTAGTACTTCTGAAAGTATAACTGAACTTTCTGGGAGAGGAGTAGGCTTAGATGTAGTTAAAAATAAAATTGAATCCATAAATGGCTCTATAGAACTAGAAACAGTAAAGAATAAGGGAACTAAATTTACAATAAGAATTCCTCTTACTTTAGCAATTATACAAGCCCTATTAATTAAAGTTGCAAATGAAACATATGCTATACCCTTAAGTTCCATAACTGAAATAATAATTATTGATAAAGATAATATAAGAAATTTACAAGGACAAGAAATTACACTTTACAGAGGAAAAACAATTCCAATAGTAAGATTAGATAAGCTTTTGGGACTTAATGCTGATGAAATGACAAATGAACATATTGCCGTTGTTGTACGTAAGGGAGATAAGGAAGCTGCGTTACTGGTTACTAGTTTAATTGGGCAACAGGAAATAGTTATAAAACCATTAGGAAAATACTTATCAAATATAAGAATGTTTTCTGGCGCTACAATATTGGGTAATGGAAATATATCTCTGATAATTGATGTGAATTCGTTAATTTAGGAGGTGTTGTATGATTTCTACTGTAGAAAAAAAGTATGTTATTTTTAAACTAGAGGAAGAGTTTTATGGGCTACCTATTAGTAATGTTTTATCAATTGAAAGGGTTAGTAAAATAACAAGAATTCCTAATTCTCCAAAATATGTATTAGGTTTAATAAATTTAAGAGGAGATGTGATACCTGTAATAGATTTGAACATTAAGCTAGGATTCAAAAGTACCAAAGTAAATAATAGTAGTAGAATTATTGTTATAAAAGATGATGAAATGATAGTGGGCCTCATGGTAGATTCATCTTCAGAGGTTTTAGATATTTCTGAAGAAAGCATAGACAAGCCTCCTGCTTCTCAATCTAATGAGCTGTTAGAATACGTTGATGGTATTGGAAAAACTCCTGGAAGGATTATTATATTATTGAATGTAAAAAAACTCTTAAAACATTGAGGAGATTGCTATGGTTACAGATAATTTAAATAATGATATTATAATTGATGTATTAAAAGAAATTGGAAATATAGGTTCAGGAAATGCTGTGACAGCTTTAGCTAGCATGCTATCTAAAAAAATAAATATGAGTGTACCAAGGGTAAGAATTATAGATATTAAACAAGTGCCTACAATATTAGGAGGAGAAGAAGAATTAGTAGTTGGAATATATTTAGATTTAAACAATGATATAGAAGGCAATATTATGTTTATATTAGATATAGAATCAGCATTCAATTTATTAGAAATGTTATTAAATAAAAAGATAAAGGAATTTGATGAGATATCTGTCTCAGCCTTATCAGAGGTTGGGAACATAGTAGCATCTTCATATGTAAATTCTTTAAGCACTCTAACTGGATTGAAGATTACTATATCTATACCGTCTGTAGCTATTGACATGGCTGGTGCAATACTATCTGTAGCTGCAATTCAATTTGGCCTTATAGCTGATCAAGTCCTATTTATTGAAACAGTTTTTGAAGAGGGAATTCATTCAGTAAAAGGTAATTTGTTTTTATTGCCTGATATTAATTCGTTTAAAAAAATGTTATCTAGATTGGGAGTATTGTAAAATGGAAATAGTGAAAGTAGGAATGGCTGATTTAAAAGCAATTAAAGCCCCAGGAATTCTTACTACCCTTGGATTAGGTTCTTGTGTAGGAATTGCTTTATATGACAAAATTAATAAAGTTGCAGGGTTAGCTCATGCTATGCTACCATTTTCTAGCGAGAGTAGCAAAAATGAAAATAAGGCGAAATTTGTTGATACAGCTATAGAATTACTTGTAAGAAAGATGGTGGAAAAGGGAGCAGTGGAAAGATATATAGTAGCAAAGGTAGCAGGGGGTTCACAGATGTTTTCTTTTAGTACAAAAAATAATGTGTTAAAAATAGGTGACAGAAATATAAAAGCTACTAGGATAAAGTTAAAAGAAATGGGTATTAGAATTATCTCTGAGGATGTAGGAGGGAACTATGGAAGAACAATACAGTTAGATGCGCAGGATGGTTCTTTATTAGTTAAAACTATTGGTCATGGAACAAAAATAATATAGTTCCCTTAAGGAGGTAATTTATATGAAAAACGACGAAATATGGCAAAAGTACTGTAAAACTAGAGATAGAGATCTTAAGCAATTACTTATTGAACAATACATTTATTTAGTAAAAATAATTGCAGGTAGGATGTACAATTACTATGGATCAAAAGTCGAATACGATGATTTAGTAGGATTTGGTATTATTGGCTTAATAGACAGCATAGATAAATTTGATTTAAATAAGAATATAAAATTTGAAACTTATGCTCAAATTAGGATTAAAGGTTCAATTATAGATAATATAAGAAAATTAGATTGGATTCCTAGATCCCTAAGAAAGAAATCAAAAGAAATACAAAATGCATTGCATAGCTTAGA
>JAAYHM010000134.1 GCA_012735405.1 Tissierellia bacterium
GAGGAAGGAGAAGCAGCCAGGACAGATGAAGAAATGGTCATTGTGGAAGATGAAGATGACTATGTGGAAGAATATACAGAACCCAATTTAAGTGTAGAAGAAATGGTTCTCCCAGTTTACGGAACCATAGATAAAGGCTATACAGAAAATAATTTAGTCTATTCTGAAACCCTGGATAAGTGGATGGCTCATAAGGGAATAGATATACTTGCCCCCTTAGATACACCAGTTGTAGCAGCCCTTGCCGGTACTGTACAGGAAGTATATGAGGATCCTCTTTGGGGTATGGTAGTTGTTATATCCCATGGAGACAGCCTATTGACAAAATATGCCAGCTTATCTGAGGATGGATTGATTCAAGAAGGTGCCAGTGTAAACAAGGGAGATGTAGTTGGCAAGGTAGGAAATACTGCAGCTATTGAGATGATGATGGAGCCCCATATTCACTTTGAGGTAATTGAAGATGGTATAAGTATTAATCCTAGCCTATATATACCATCCATTGCCAATTAAAAGAAGATATTTGTTCTATTAGTGAGGAAAAATGCATAAGTATTTAGAAAGATTAGAAACCCAATAAAGTCCAAAGGGGGTAGACTAAGTGAAGGATTATATAGAAGAAAGAGCCCTGGAGATTGCAAAATACATAATTAGCGAAAAGGCCACTGTACGGCAAGCAGCAGGCGTATTTGGAGTAAGCAAAAGTACGGTTCATAAGGATGTTACGGAGCGTCTTCCTAAGATAAACCCTCTTATAGCAACAATGGTAAAACAGGTACTGGAGCAAAACAAGGCCGAAAGGCATATAAGGGGAGGCAAAGCAACAAAATTAAAATATAAGGCTATTAATGATTAATGGTTCAGGCAAGGGTAATCCCTTGCCTTAAAATATTGCGTAAAATAGATGTATAATTATATAAATTTTGATTTTTTATGTAGAAAATTATGGTATAATTTATTAAGTATAAAATGATGAGGGGATGATGGTATTTGTTTTCTTTTAGGACAGATATAGGGATAGATTTAGGAACTGCAAGTGTATTGGTCTACATAAAGGGTAAGGGAGTAGTACTTAATGAGCCATCTGTTGTTGCAATTGACAGCAATACAAAGAAAATACTGGCCGTAGGGGAAGAAGCTAAAAGAATGCTGGGAAGGACCCCTGGCAATATTATAGCCATACGGCCCATGAGGGATGGAGTCATATCCAACTTTGACATCACAGAGAAGATGCTCAGATATTTCTTTACTAAAACTCTTGGGAAAACCTTATTTAAACCAAGGGTTATTATATGTGTGCCCAGCGGCATAACTGAGGTTGAAAAAAAGGCAGTTCTTGATGCCAGCAACCAGGCTGGAGCTAGCAAGACCTTCCTCATAGAAGAACCAATTGCAGCAGCCATTGGTGCAGGAATAGATATTACACAGCCTGATGGAAATATGGTAATTGACGTAGGGGGAGGAACTACGGATGTGGCAGTCATGTCCTTAGGAGGAATTGTTGTAAGCCGTTCCATTAAAGTAGCAGGTGATGAGTGTAATGATGCCATTGCCAGATATATTAGGAAGAAACACAATACCCTCATTGGTGAAAGAACTGCTGAAAATTTAAAGATAAATATCGGAACTGCCTATCCACGACAAAAGGAAGTATATATGGAAGTAAGGGGCAGAAACCTCATGACAGGCCTTCCAAGAGTTATTAAGGTTTCCTCCAGTGAAATGCTGGAAGCAATGGAAGAACCCATTGCCCAAATTGTTGAAACAGTCCATAGTGTACTGGAAAGAACACCTCCGGAACTTGCTGCAGACATTGGAAATAAGGGTATATACATGACTGGTGGAGGAGCTCTTCTTCATGGCTTATCTAAACTTATCGCGGAAAAGACTGGTATAGACACCTATGTTGTTGATAATCCAATTAGTGCAGTGGCAGTAGGAACTGGCAAAGCCCTTGATTGGATTAGGTATTTAGACTCATATTCTGTAGATTCTGATTCAATTAGGTCAAATGTTCGCTAAAGATATAAATAAATGTGACGATATATAGATATAGCATATGTCTTTAGGAAGGTGAATTTAAGTGAATAGGGGATTATTTATAGGGGCAACTTCACTTCTAGCCAACCAGAGAAGGATGGAGGTTTTGTCCAATAATTTAGCCAATGTAAATACTACAGGCTATAAAAAGGATATAGCCTTGACAGAAAGCTTTCCGGAAAAACTGTTATTGAAAATAAGGGCTGGAAGGCCAGGCATTAGATCAGGGGAAGATGATTTTAGCTATGAAGTTAGTGAAGATGTCCATGTGGCCAGGACAAGCACCGGCTATTTTGTAGTTGGTACCCCTGGAGGAAACAGTTATGTAAAGGAAATACGCTTTACCATAGATGATGAAGGCTATTTAAGGACCTTCTACAGGGATGGCAGGGAGGATTTGAATACGGATAATGAAAATTATATACTGGATATGAATGGCAATCCTCTGCAGGCAGGAGCTGGAGATATTGGAGCCCTACTGCAAAACAACATCCAATATCCACCTTCCCCTGTAATAGGCACCATAAGTGCAGGTGTCAACTTCCAAAAGATAGTTACAGATTTTACCCCGGGAGAGATAATGGAAACTGGCGGAGTATTTGACTTGGCCTTAAGTGGTTCTGGATTTTTCAGAGTTGCAGACCAGGATGGGAATATATATTATACCAGGGATGGTTCCTTTACCCTCAATGAAAATGGCCAGCTTGTTACATCCACTGGCTACATAGTACAGTGTATGTCCGGGCCTATAAATATTGGCCAAGGGGAAGTAGTTATAAATAAAAGGGGACAGGTATTGGTAGATGGCAATGTAGTTGATAGTCTAAATATAGTTGACCTGGAAAACAGGGAATTTTTAAGAAAAATTGGGGACAATCTATATATTATGGAAGAAGGGGTTGAGCCTGAGGAAATACCCTATGAAGGAGAAGTGCTTCAAGGCTATTTGGAAAGTTCCAATGTAAATGCCATAAATGAACTGGTGGAGATGATCAGCCTTTTAAGGGAGTTTGAAATGGGACAGAAGCTTATAAGGATGCAGGATGAAATGCTGGAGAAGGCTGTAAATGAATTAGGAAGAATATAGGGGGTGGCTTTTTTGAGAGCATTGTGGACTGCTGCAACAGGTATGAAGACACAACAGTTTAATATAGATACTATTGCCAATAATCTAGCCAATGTGAATACTACAGGCTATAAGGCCCAAAGGGCAGAATTTAAAGATTTATTCTATGCAACCCTAAGAAGGGACAATCTGGTAGATGAAGAGGGAAGTCCTGCAAACTTGCAGGTAGGCCATGGGGCCATGGTATCTGCTACAAGAAGGGATTTTTCAAATGGAAGCTTTATTGAAACCAATGGTAGCTTTGATCTGGCCATTGATGGCCCTGGATTTTTTGCAGTAATGCTACCTAATGAAGAGATTAGATATACTAGGGATGGCAGCTTCAAGCTAAGTGTTGACATGGATGAAGCAATGCTGGTTACCAATGAAGGCTATATAGTACTGGATGAAGATGACAATGAAATATACATAGAATCGGGTTTAAAGGACATTACCATAGATGGGATGGGATATATTACTGCCTATGATGAAGATGGAGAGCTGGTTGAAATAGCCAGGCTTAAAATAGTTGAATTTGTAAATCCTGAAGGACTGTTGGCAGAAGGGTCCAACCTGTATAGGGCAACGCCTGCCTCTGGAGAAGAAATACCTGTAGATGCTGAAGAAATGGACATGAGGATTATGCAGGGATACCTTGAGGCTTCAAATGTGAAGGTGGTAGATGAAATGGTAAAGATGATAACAGCCCAAAGGGCCTACGAAATTAGTTCAAAGGCCATACAAACATCAGATGAAATGCTGCAGGTAATTAGCAATCTAAAGAGATAATGGAGTGGTAGTATGGAAATAAATAGCTTAAACATATATGATAAATCCCTGCATTTTCAGGAAAAGGCTGAAGAGGCTAAGGAAAGTAAGGATAAGGAAGCCTTAAAGGAAGTATGCAAGGAATTTGAATCCATATTTTTAAGTATGGTATTAAAGGAAATGAAAAAAACTGTTCCCCATGGTGGCTTAATACCTAAAAGTACTGCCGTTGAAATATTTGAAGAAATGTATATAGATGAAATTTCAAAGGAAGTATCAAAGAAGGACCAGGGATTTGGTATAGCTAAAATGTTGTATGAACAATTTACAAAAGGATATGTAAGTATATAGGATTAAAAACTCCCTTATCTGTTAATAATATTAAAGGATTAAGGGAGTGATTTTTTATGTTAAGGAGGATAGTCTACAGTATTTTAGTAATTATACTTACTATTATAACTGTTGGAATCATGTACTATATCTCATAAAAAAGAGGGCGGCATAAGCCGCCTTTTAAAATGAGGATATGGGGGTATTTTAATGTATTTGATAGGTTATTTCCTGATCATTAATTGTAAACTCTATAGAATTTATATATTTTAATTCTGCTTCATTATTAACAGGTCTGTTGTCTAGCTGGATATACCTTACTCCGTCTTTAAGCTCTACTTTGGTAGTAGTTCCAGGATATATTACCCATACTGTCTTGCCATTTTCATAGGATTTGGCTAGCATATTGTGAAGCAGATCTGCTTCCAATGGGTCTTTAAAGCCACCTTGTCCAAATACTGGAGTGTTTAAAAATAACATTATATGATTTTTATCGGTATTGTTAACTGCTTCCTTTAACCATATCCACTGCTGAGGATTAGTAGGTCTAAGTCCTCCTCTAGCACTGCTAGCATCTATAATTAATAGATTTTCATATCTGTGATTTACATAGGGTTTACCTATGTTTATAATCCTATTGGATTTAATATTTTTATTTAACTCATCATCTTGTCCTACAATCAGGCTTAAGTTAGATCCACTTGTAGAGGAGATTATTTTATTGTAAATAGATTGAACTATATTTTGGTCTAATTCTTCCTTCAATTGAGGCAGCCTGGTTACAACTACTGACAGGCTGGATTCAATCTTTTCAGCCTTTACATTCTTTTCATCTACTAATTTTGTTTCCTTAGGTGCTATTGTTTCATCATACTTAGGTGGATAGTAGGCTTCCAGTCCATCTATCAGTACTTCACCGGCATATTTCTTGTTGCTTTCAATTTCAACCAGGTATATTCTTTCTAAAGTGATTGGGTAGGTAACTTCACTTGGGATTAAGGCTTCAACCCTTTCCCATTCTGTGGAATCCAAGAATCTTTTAAAGTCTATATTGTAGCCCTTACCCTTGGCATCTACAATCTTCCCTCTCAACCAGGCACCCTTTCCATCACCCTTTACCCAGAGGGAAAGTTTATTTGGTGTGCCTTCAAAGCCAAGGCCTACCTTTTCTCCCTGTAATAATCTTACATAAAAGGCCCTGGTTCCTTCTCCTTCAGTAAAATCATAGTTAAGCTTCAGGCTGTGATTTCCTGTTTTTGCTTCATCACTTAAAGCAATGCTTCCTTTAACAGCATCTGGATATACCAGGGAATCAAAACTGCTGATATTTTCAAAGTCTTCCACAGCCTTTCCTTCATCGCTTCCTACTGATATGAGTATATTACCAATAGCATTTCCGACCCTAAGTCTTAATGCACCTGCCCCTACATTTCCATTGCTGTAGAATATTCCATTTTCAAAATGGCCTATATCTCCTAATACAGTCCACTCTATATCCTCATGGTAGATTTTTGCCTTATGACCATTTCTATCTAGCCCGTATACTGTAGATATGGTTCTGCTTTCATTTGGCTGTAGGGTAAATCTTGATACTGGGACAAGTAAGCTTTTTACCTCATCTAGGATCCTTATTTCTATGGAAGCTGTTAAGTCTTCATAGTGGGCTGTTATGGCACCTTTACCCGGTGAGAAGGCCTTGAATTTGTTTCCTGCCATTTCTCCTTCAATTCCATTTACAGTATAGTAAACCTTACTTTGGTCTATTTCATAAGGATTGTGGTACTGGTCATATCCCTTTACAGTAAAGCTTCTAGTAGTATGTGGAAACATTTTTGCTTCGTCAGTTTCAATTTCTATATAGGAAAGCTCTCCCTTAGGTGCATTGGTAAATACCCCTATGCCATTTACAACCTTACGTTCTGTACCTTCAGAGGGCTTGTTTACTACTTCGGCAATTTGCTTGTCTACAGGCTTAATAGCCATGGTAGTTGAGCCCCCGCCATCTAGATTTAAAGCATTGTAAGCGCCTAATTCCCTTAAAATAGCAGCGAATACTTCCTGGGTTACCCCTACATAGGATACATCCCTTCCATCTATTGTAGCAATGATAAGTTCCTTCCTATCCTCTGTAATACCAATGCCTGTACGTGGTTGATTACCAGCTATATTAATATTTGAATTTATAATTTGTCCATCCTTTAATATTATGCTGCCACCGCCTATGGCAAACTTAATATTTTCTAAATTAGGGCTAGTTCCCAGCTCTAATTTTACCCTGTCTCCAACCTTAAAGTTTTCAAGGAGGGGTTCCTTTCTTTCTCCCCTTACACATATTACATACCCATTTTCAGGAATATTTACCGCTTCCTGGTCTATTCTTATATCGACAACCACATCATCTACAACTACCATTTCCACCATAGGGCCGTCTTTTTCATTGCTGTACTGTTTTCCAAAGGATTTACTTCCCCAATTACTATTTAAAAGGGTTACCATATTCATATCTGCTGCCTTATTTATAAGGCTTATATTGACACTTTTACCTGACTCAAGGGAAGTAATCTTCATAGTTCTGTCAAAGAAGGTTATATCCGGATTATTAAACAGGTCTAGATAAAAAGTTGGTAAAGCATAGGCTCTTTCTATGGGAGATGAAATTATTTCTCCATCCTGTATAAAGGTACCCATTGGATGGGGTATTGGACTATAGTTGAAAAAGTCACCATTTACTCCTGCTACAGCCTTGCTTCTTGTTACCATGTTGCTTACAGTATCTCGGGCTGACAAGCCTTTGTCGCTAAAAAGCCCTTTAATTTCTGCGTATTCATCTGTTAAATCAACCCTAACCAGATTAATGTTCCACCAGCCCTGGGATGTAAATTTTTTTATATTTTCGTACTTTATTCCTGAGCCTATGTATTTTGACTGGCTGGTTTCATATATAACCTGAGGCATGTCCACTGCTTGAACATAAGCTGGGACAATTGCAGAAATAAGTATAAAGAGTAGTGCAATGTTAAATAAAATTCTTCTAATGCTTCTAGTCATCCAATCACCTCGCTAATCTAATAAATGCCATTTACTACCGTAATAAGGACTAAAAATAACCCTCCTTTCCAGAACTATGTAAAATTTCCATTCCTGATAATATTATATAGGTAAAATATATCAATATAGTTACAATAATATTACAAAGATATAACAAGTGTGTGACAATTCAATTGACAATTGAGGATGGACTATTCTATGCTGAATTAAGTGAAGAATATCAAAAGTAAAAGGCCATAGATAAAGAAAGCTGGCTGGTTTTCTTTATCTATAGCCTTTTCACTGGTATGTAAGGCAAGACAAAGGAGTATACCCTTGTCTTATTCCATCTATATGTTAATCTATTAGTAAAGGGGAAGCTAATTGATAAACATAAAAAGAAGGATTGAACTACAACCCTTCTTTTGTCTGGTCGGGGTGAGAGGATTCGAACCTCCGACCTCATGGTCCCAAACCACGCGCGCTGCCAAACTGCGCCACACCCCGCTATTTAGTTGCCCCTTGCAGTCACTATTATAGTATAAGGGATAGGATGGATATTTGCAAGATATAAAAATCAGGTAATACTGGCGAAAATAGTTCATTATTTTAAAATAGGTTTAATTTATTCCATTATTCTAACTAAATTTTACTTTATTGCCAAATATCCAATTGTTTGACTTACATATTTTATTATGTTACAATACTTATCATGGATTAAGTATAAATTTTGACATTGTGTCTTGAACATTGGCAAATATAGTCATATAAGGTTTTGCCTTATCAAGAGTGGTGGAGGGAATGGGCCCTGTGAAACCCGGCAACCTGTTTGTGGTACAAACAAGGTGCTAAATCCCACAGAACGCTGATTCTGAAAGATGAGGCCAATTATGCTGCCTTTTCCTTTTGGAAGAGGCTTTTTTAATAATTGAATGGAATTAAGTGAAAAATAGATAAAGGCATCAAAAGATAAGGAGGGATTTTATGAATAGATGGTTCTTCACATCTGAATCGGTGACAGAAGGACATCCGGACAAGGTATGCGACGCCATTTCAGATGCTATATTAGATGAAATATTGGAACAGGATCCGGATGCTAGGGTAGCCTGTGAAACAACTGTGACTACAGGATTAGTACTGGTTGTTGGAGAGATTACAACAAAATGCTATGTTGATATTCCAAAGGTGGTAAGAAGGACTGTTGAAGAAATTGGTTATACAAGGGCTAAATATGGATTTGATGCAGACACCTGTGCAGTAATTACTTCTATCAATGAGCAATCACCAGATATAGCCCTGGGAGTAGACAGGTCTTTGGAACATAAGGAATCTTCAGATGATAAGTATGACATAATTGGAGCAGGAGACCAGGGAGTAATGTTTGGTTTTGCATGTAATGAAACCAAAGAGCTGATGCCACTTCCTATCTCCTTAGCCCACAAGCTGGCAAAGTGCTTGGCTGATGTAAGGAAAAATGGAACCTTAGACTATTTAAGACCAGATGGAAAGACACAGGTAACAGTAGAATATGTTGATGGTAAGCCAGTAAGGCTGGAGAATATAGTTGTATCCACCCAACATAGTCCTGATGTAGACTTAGCTACAATTAGAAGGGACATAATGGAGCATGTAATTATGAAGGTGGTTCCCCACAATATGCTGGACCATGATACAAAATACTATATAAATCCAACTGGAAGATTTGTAATTGGTGGACCTATGGGAGATGCCGGACTTACTGGCAGGAAGATAATTGTAGATACTTATGGGGGATATGCCAGACACGGTGGTGGAGCCTTTTCAGGCAAGGACCCAACAAAGGTGGACAGATCAGCCAGTTACGCTGCCAGATATGTGGCAAAAAACATAGTAGCAGCAGGCTTGGCAGATAAATGTGAAATTGGGCTATCCTATGCAATAGGGGTTGCAAGGCCTTTATCCCTATTTGTAGATACCTTTGGTACTGGTAAGGTGTCTGACGAGAAAATAGTGGAATTAGTAAGGAAGCATTTTGACCTAAGGCCTGCAGCAATTATAGAAAAGTTAGACCTAAAAAGACCAATATACAGACAAGTAGCAGCCTATGGGCATTTTGGAAGGGAAGATTTGGACCTTCCATGGGAAAGAACAGACAAGGCGGAAATATTGAGAAAAGAAGCATTTGAATAATTGGGGATATCAATCCCAAGACAAGGGACGGTTCTTTGTCTTATTTCAGGGTAGCCTATGGCTGCCCTTTATTTTTTTAATAGTGAGCCTATACTGCACTTTCTTTGTTGTCATCCTGAGCCAAATGAAGGATACAAGGTACCGTTGAACAGGACCCTGTGTAGTGTAAAAAGTTTGATTTGACAAGGGATGGCAGATGTAGTAACATCAATGTTGTGGAAGCTATTGTTACTTTACCTGTGAGGGATTAAAACTAGGTAGGTAGAGTCATAAATGAATCATCATACCCTAGTTAATAGCTTACCTGTAAGGAATGGGAATGCCATAAATGCCAGGTATTCATTTTTATTTTCCATTTTAGTAGCATACCTCCTGAGGAATTGAAATTTTGTCTTGCTTTTAAAATAGACATAAAATGTTTTTATGCTAGCCTACCTTTAAGAAGTTGAAACCTTTTCCAGCATTTTTCTCTCCAGGGACATTCAGAAAGCTGCCAGCCTACCTGTAAGGACTAAATTTTCCTAAAACAGCAAATTAATAGTCTTCTTAGCGGATTAACTTAGGGGGGAGCTAGATGTCTAATAATAAAACTGTTCTTATTTCTTTAATTGGTAAAGGCAGAGCAATAGTTGGCAAAAAGGGCTATGAAAAGACAGGATATTATTTTGATGAAATAGATAGTTCAATTGATACATCCTTCTTTGGATCTGCTCTATACAAGGTATTAAACAAGTTGGATTATGATGTTGATAAATGGCTAATATTTGGAACTGTTAAATCCAGCTGGTCAGAGCTGTTATATGCTATAGACGAAGAATATCACTATGAATATATAGAGATATATGATAAAGTGTACGATGAAGAAAATAAAGGGATTTCACAGGAATTACTCTTACAGTGGCAGAAGGTAATAGCAAGCCATATACCAGGTGTTCGTTTTATAATTGTTGATCCATTAGACTATGAAGTTTATATAAATGAGATGATTAAGGAAATACCTGATGAGGAAAGAAAAATAGTATTGGATATTACCCATGCTTTCAGGCATATGTCAGTAGTTATTGCTTTTTCACTAATGACGTTAAAGCATATTAAAAATATTTCAGACATAATGGTATACTATGGGGCCTTTGAATTGAAGGGGGACAGTGAATTTACACCAGTACTAAAAATAGACTTTATAAACACCCTGGTTTCTTATGCAGAAAATTTGGCTACATATAAGTATTCAGGTTATTTTTCCGGCCTGCTGGAACTGTTGGGCATACAGGGTACTGAAAAAACCTATTTTTGGCTTGAAATGAACAGGCAGCCAAGGAGCTATTTGGAACAAATAAACGGTTCTTTAAAAGAACTTGCTTTGAAAGATGATTACCGTTCCAGTATAGCTCAATACATTAAGGATGATTTAGAGCCTCTTATAGGGGCGTCCCTGGATAAAAGGATGATAGAAAGAGGAAAGTTTTTCTTTGATAAAAAACAATATTTGAAAGCACTAGTATTACTCTATGAAGGTATGATTATAGCAGTAGGCAGGAAATACAAAAACAATATCCCTTTAGACTATAAAGATAAAGAAGGCATTGAAAAATTTATAAATAATAATAAGGATATTATATTTAAAACTCATGTTCAAAGGGATATATTTTATACACTAAAATACACCAGAAATGCAGCAGTTCACGGATCAGTAAGCAGAGGAACCCAAGAGTATGTAGAACAGGAGGAACGCTTTAAGCAGTTATTTTATGAAGGATTGAAGCTATATGAAGATATATTATGTTATGCATAGTAAGATTAATTTATTTTTATTAACGTCTATCCTCGGTAGTGCAAAAACTCCGGGGATAGGCGATATTTGTTCATGATGGAAAAGCCTGTTTTTAAGGTTTATATTAATAAAGAAAGAAAATACAAGTAAAAATCAGAAAGTTAACATTTGACGAAAAATGGTGGATATGGTAATATCAATTTGAACTAATTCATGTTAGCGTCAAATGCTACAAAAATGTAATGTTACTAGTCTACTCCTAAGGAATTGAAATATTAGTCGTAAAGACTTTTCTTTGGTATACAACTTATATTTGCTATACTACCTTTAAGGAATTGAAACTTATGCAGCACAAGAATCATAAGGCAAGGAGCTGTTCAAAACAGCCCCTTGCCTTGTTTTTTTGTGACTATTGGTGTAAACATACTAGCAAATAAACATCTGGTGCAATTGCTATAAAAATAATCTATAATAATATTTTTTTTATTAAGAATTTCAATTGTCTTTATTTTCACAAGTATTATATAATTGTTCTGGAAAAAACATAAGTTATCAAGGAGGTTAGGTTATGCACAAGAAAAGGTTTACATTGCTTAGTTCACTTGTAATATTGTTAGTTTTATTAGGGGGAATTGGAACCGTTTTTGCTGTTAACTTTTACCCTATAATTATCGATGGCCAGGTTTCAGATATTGAAGGAGTAACAGAAAATGGTATTACTACAGTACCATTACGCAAGTTGGCAGAAAGCCTTGGTTGTAAAGTTGATTTTATTGATAAGAAGATTATTATAACTACTAACAAAGACAGTGTAAAAGAAGGCTTAAGGATAACTGCACTTGCTGAAAACAATAATGAAGAGCATAAGGATTTAAATAAGGAATTTGGTTTTGCTGTGTACATAGAAAATGGTGAAGATAAAATAATATTTGACACAGCCAAGGCTGGTGAGTTTTTGAGCAATGCAGAAAAGTTAAACATTGATTTGGGAGAAGCTAATGCTGTAGTTTTAAGCCATGCTCATTATGATCACTGTGGCGGACTCTTAAGGTATTTTGATACTTTTGGTGCTGAAGGTAAAACACTTTATGTTAAAAATAGTTTCTTTGATTATTCTGACAGCAAATATTATCATGATACTGTTGGTCAAAAATTAGACTTTACTGATGGTACACCTGGCTATTTCTATGTAGGAATTGACTTCAATGAGAAGGATCTAGAAGAAAGAAATGTTATGATTGAATATCTGGATACTGATTCTGTTCGTATTGGAAAGAACATAATCCTGTATGGTAATTTCACCCCAAGTAATGATCCTAAAATGGTAGTAAAGGAAGGGGACCAATATTACATAGATGCTTTTGAGGAAGAAGTAGCCTTGGCTATTGATACAAATAAGGGGCTAGTAATTGTATCAGGATGTTCCCATAATGGTATCCTAAACATTGTAAATACAATTGAAGAAAAAACAGGCAAAAAGGTATACGCTGTTATAGGTGGTTTTCATCTGTTAGATGCTTCAGAAGAAAAAATTCAAGATACCATTGATCGTTTTAAGGAATTAGGTATTGAAAAAATTGGGCTATCCCACTGTACTGGACCTAAAGCTACACAAATGTTTTTAGAGCAAATGCCTAATGAAACTTTCATTTTCGAAACTGGTAGTGTATTTGAAATAGAATAGACTTATAAATTTTTTGTCGTCGACCC
>JAAYHM010000135.1 GCA_012735405.1 Tissierellia bacterium
ATATGTCTGTTAATCAGGATTAACTCTACTAACTTCACTTATTGTACCATTTAATGATACTTTATAGGCATTTGTTCCAATGGCGGATAAATGATTATTGTGAGTAACAATAATAATTTGCCTTTCGAACATTTCAGAAGTCTTCTTTAAAAAATCCGCTACATTAAATATGTAATCTTCGCTAACGTGTTTTGCTGGTTCATCTAGTATCAAAGGGCCTTGAATTTTTGGTTTATGGATTTGTAAAAAAGCTATACGTAAAGCTAAAGATATGATGTCTACAACTCCTCCTCCTCTAGAAAGTTCTGGTTTAGTTTTTATAATCATTCCATTTTCTTTTGTAATTACATAAAAATCTGCACTTGGCTTATTTCTCAACTCTTCTATTTCTATTTTAAATTCAATATCATTTTCAAATACATATTGTAAACAATTTGTAACCAAAGACTCTATTTGCAATTTTGCTTGATTTCTAGCAAATTCAGAAGTTTTCTGGAAAAGTATGTTTACCCTTTCTAACAACTCTATTTCAGATTGAATATCATTAATAGCTTTTTTACAATGGTCTATTTGCTCAAGAATTTTTTCTCTTTTACCCTCTTCTTTTGAAATAAAAGAATTTATTTTTGATAAATAGTTTTCTAAATCATCATAGTTATTAATCATTTTATCACATCTTTTCTAATATATCTTTTGGTATTAACTCATTGGCTTCTTTAAACAACGCATCGATCTCTTCAGTTAATTTCCTGATTTCTTTTTCTAGGTCCTCAGGATTTACACCTAATTCTTTTAACTCTTTAATAATTTCTTGTTGTTGATTGTTTAACTGTTCTAACCTTGCTTCTGCTTTATATTTTAAGCTTTTAGCTTTATCTAGATTCTCCTTTAATAGATTTAATTCTTTTTCATAGTTCTTCAAGATAATAACCTCCTTGGCTATTTATAACTATTAATAATATTTTCAATTCTATTCTTATCTATTGAACTATAGCATAGTGGACAGACTTCTAAATTATTTAATACATCTTTGTATTGTTTTAACAAGCTGTCTATATGCTCTTTAATTTTTGTCAGCTTATTGTTAGTATTAGTATAAGAAGTGTTTATATTTTCATATCTAGTTTTAATAGTTAATAAGTTCTCTAGCAACTGGCATTTTTGTTCTATAGTATTTTTTAAACTAGTTAATGGATCTACTACAGATAATTTTTCAATATATATATTTCCAATAGATAAACTCTTATTAATTTTTTCCATTTTGCTTTTTAACATAATTATGTTTTTTAATTTGTTATAGTTTCTGTCAATTATATCAATATTTTCTTCAACAGTATTTATATCTTTCAGTTTATATAAAATATTCTTGTTTTCCAGTATATTTTCCCTAATATAATTATACTTTGAAAACAGTTCAATCAATTTTAACAATTTCTTTTCTTTGTTAGATATTATTTTATAGTATTCTTCTAGTTTTTCAATATCTTTTAAAGATCTTAATATTATCCTATCCCTTTCTATACGCTTTACAATATCGTTTAGCCTATTATACCTATTGGATATATAAGAAAAATCTTTTATTTTAATGCTCAATTTTTTTTCTATTTCTGAAATTCTTTCTAAACCTTTTAATTTAGATAGATATTTTTCGTTTATTATTTTCTCTTCATTAATTTTCTCTAATAGTTCTAACTTTTGGTAAAGATAATTTAATTTATTCTGCTTCTCATAAATTTTTTTTTGGATTTTGGTTAATTTTTCTGATATTAATTGTAATTTATCTAAATAATCATATTCTTTCAAGTCTTCTTTCAATTTTTTTAAAGTTTCTTCATAGTTTTTCTTTTCCACCTTAAGCCTATTTATATCCTTTAAAGTATCTCTTAAAGCATCGTCAATAATATGAACCCCTACCAATCTTCCAATTGCATTAGCCCTAGTTGAAGTAGTTTCGGATAATAAAAAAGGACCTTCCAACTGTTCTCCAATATTTATTGAATTTGAAATGTTGCTGTCTAATAATATTTTCTTAATAGTGGTTTTTTCAACAACTTCCTGGGGAACTTTTGTTCCAAAACCTTCTAATACAATTTCATTTCCATCACTATCATAAATATAATAATAGTTTTTGCTTTTGTTTCTATATCTTTTTATTTTGGTATTATTGCTAAAAATTAATGTTACACTACATTCGTTTTCTCCTTCCCTAATAAAGTAATCGCCTGTAGGTTCATTAAAAAGTGCCCATTTAATCCCTCTTATTATAGCAGTTTTTCCATGATCTGATGGGCCCACAATAACATTTAAATATTTATCAAATTCCATTTCCGTATATTTGTGAGATTGAAAATTTTCCAATATAACTTTCTTAATATATATCATTTATAATTCATCTCCCGTATATTTCATTTGGGCATTAGAAATTCTTCTTAGAGCTTCAACTTTTACTTCCTCTGAAAGGCCTTCTGTATTTGAAACCTCCATAAGTATTTCATTTATTTCTAATTTATCTAAATTAATAGTTTCATCAATTGATTGTTTAAAACTGTATAACCTTTCACTTTTAAAAATATGGTTTTCTATTTCTTCTCTATCCAAAATTTTTTCTCCTTTTAATGCTGTTTTTAAAGTTTTAAGATTAATATCAATACCTTCTCCCAATTCAATAATAGCAACTTTAGGATATCTTTCAATTTCTTTTAAACTATTTGTAATTCTTACTAAACTACCAGGATTAACAAAATATTTGTTTTCAATGTTTATAACACCAAACCCTGTATGGTAATGGCCTGCCAGTGTAATATCCGCTTTTGTATGAAGTATTTCATCAATTAATGTATATTGTACCCCTTTGATAAAAGGTTTATCTAGTAGCATTCCATGCACCATGTGTATTGAGTAGTCTACGTCTTTGCTAATATTGTCTACAATATATCCGGTTTTATTTCCTTCATTATCAATATCATAGGTATAAGGCTGACCAGTTAGTTGAACTTTAATACCTTCTTTACTTAGATAAATTGTTTCATTCTCTTTAATTAGTTTAACAACATTTAATGCGTCTAATAATCCAAGTATTGTTCTACTAACTGTATCTGGATTGTGTCCGTATACATCATGATTACCACTAACTATATAAATAGGAACATTGTAATTCTTTAATATTGTTGCAAAATTGCTCACAACAGAAATAGAAACATCAGGTCTATCAAATAGATCTCCTCCATGAAGTACATAGTCAATATTGTAATCTTTAACCATTTTACCTACTTCAATTAATTTTTTTTCTAAAGTTTCTTGTAAATTATCTTTTCGATTTCTTGGTGTAGTGCCTCTAATATGTGTATCTGTTAAAAATAAAATCCTCAACAATAACACTCCTTTAAAATAAACCTCCATTTGGAGGTTTATTAACTAATTTAGTTCGCACTTTTTTCTTTTTTTTCTTTGTCTTCAGTTTTAACTGTTATCTTGTCCATTCCGTATTTTTCCCTGATTAAATTTTCTATCTCTAACTGAATTTCAGGATTTTGTCGTAAGAAATCCTTAGCATTTTCCCTGCCTTGTCCAAGCTTATAATCTTTATAACTATACCATGAACCAGACTTATTTATAATGTTTGATTCAACACCAACATCTAATATATTACCTTCATTGGATATTCCTTGACCATACATTATGTCAAATTCAGCTTGTTTAAAAGGTGGAGCAACTTTGTTTTTAACAACCCTTACTCTAGTTCTATTTCCAATTACATTTTCACCTTGCTTAATAGATTCAATCTTTCTTACATCTAATCTAATGGTAGAATAAAATTTTAACGCTCTACCACCCGTAGTTGTTTCAGGATTACCAAACATTACTCCAACTTTTTCTCTCAACTGATTAATGAATATAACTATAGTTTTAGACTTATTTATTACTCCAGCTAATTTTCTCAATGCCTGAGACATTAAACGAGCTTGTAATCCAACATGACTATCTCCCATTTCCCCTTCAATTTCTGCTTTAGGTACTAAAGCAGCAACTGAATCCACTACAACTATATCCACTGCTCCACTTCTAACCAATGCTTCTGTAATTTCCAGTGCTTGCTCTCCAGTATCAGGTTGTGAAACTATTAGATTATCTACATCAACACCTAACCTTTTAGCATAATTAGGATCAAGGGCATGCTCAGCATCAATGAAGGCTGCTATTCCATCTTTTTTTTGTGCCTCTGCAATTGCATGTAATGCCACTGTAGTTTTACCAGATGATTCCGGACCAAAAATCTCAATTATTCTCCCTTTAGGAAATCCGCCAATTCCTAAAGCAATATCTAAACTTAAGGCTCCTGTTGGTATGACTTCCATTTTTATTGTTTCTTTATCTCCTAGTCTCATTATAGAACCTTTTCCAAATTGTTTTTCAATTTGTGCCATCGCTACACTTAAAGCTTTCTTTTTATCTTCTACACCAGCCATATTAATCCCAGTAAACTGGTTCACCGCCTTTCCTGTATTTAGAACTAATGTTCTGATATAATTGTATAATATTTATACACTTAAGTCAAAGATAATCTTACATATTTAACAAAATTTTTCTAAGTTCATTAAAGGCGTTTAGTGATGCTTTATTCTGAACAGAAGTTCTATCCCCACTTAATCTAAACTCTTTGGCAATTAATTCTTCTTTTGTAGCAATACCTATAAAAACTAAACCTATGGGCTTGTTTTCATCACCATTTGTAGGTCCGGCTAATCCAGTGGTTGATAACGCTATATCTACATTAGTCTTTTCTAAAAGTCCTTTAGCCATTTCCAGTGCAACTTCTTTACTTACAGCTCCATATTTATCTAAAGTATGTTTTTTTACATTGAGTTCCTTCATTTTAGATATATTACTATAAGTTACTATTCCTCTATCAAATACCTCAGAAACACCTGGAATCTTTGTAAATCTGGAAGTAATAAGTCCTCCAGTACATGATTCAGCAAATGCAATTTTTAATTTATTTTCTTTTAATAATTTGTAAACAACCTCTTCTATAGTTTCATTGTTATAACTATATATATTTTCTGCAATTCTATCTTTTATTTTTTCTATGGTCTGTCTTAGTAAAGTATTAACGTAATCTTCATTATTCCCTTTTGCCACTATTTTAATATCTACAATACCTTCACTAGCATAAGTAGCTATAGTAGGATTATCTCCTGAATTAATTATATCCTTTAAAATTGTTTCTAAATGTGATTCTCCTATACCAATAGTTTTAATGGTTGTTTCCTTCATGATACAATCTTGCTTAATTAGTGGTATTATATATTTGTTAAACATATGTTGCATTTCTCTTGGAGGTCCTGGCAACAAAACTAGTATTTTATTTTCCCATTCAATAAATATCCCTGGAGCAGTTCCAATATCATTTTTAATTGATTTGCTGCCTTCAGGAATATAAGCTTGTTTTATATTGTTTGGTGTCATTGATTTGTTGTTTTTGTTAAAATAATTTTGTATATTGTTTTTAATATTTTTGTCTAAGTAAAGCTTTAAACCTAATGTTTCACTTACTACTTCTTTTGTGAAATCATCACCAGTTGGTCCCAATCCACCAGTAAATATTAATAAATCAGCTCTTTTAAGTCCAGTTTTGATTACCTGCTTAAGTTGTTCTTTATTGTCTTTTAAAGAAGTATGATATAATACTTCTATTCCTATTTCCCCTAAGCGCCTGGTTAAGTACTGGGCATTAGTATTTAGTATACTTCCAAGTATAATTTCGCTTCCAACAGTAATTATTTCTGCTCTCATAATCTTTTACCCCTTTTCCTATAATCCTTTATTTATCGTCAATTTTAAGTACATGTTTATTTTTAAATAAGTAATCTACTCCAGATAATATTGTAAATAAAAGAGAAAGATATATCATTATTTTATCAAAGGGAAAACCTATTAATCTAAATGGAAAATTATCTAATAATAATGCAATAATAGCTATTAATTGAGTAATAGTTTTGATTTTCCCTAAAGGACTTGCTGCAATAGTTATCCCTTCAGAAGCAGCAATAGTTCTTAGACCTGTGATTGTAAATTCTCTTGCGATAATTATTATAACTATCCATGATGATATTTTACCCATTTGAATTAATGATATTAAAGCTGCAGAGACCAATAATTTATCTGCTAAAGGATCTATAAACTTACCGAAATTTGTAACCAGATTTCTGCTTCTAGCAATATAGCCATCTAAACTGTCTGTAAGCGAAGCTACTATAAAGATTATAGCAGCAATATAATTATTGTATTTAATATTAGAAAATAATACAATCAAGAATATAGGAATCATAATAACGCGTAAAATAGTAATTTTATTAGCTAAATTCATGAAATAATCTCCCCAATCAGATCATATTCTAAACAATCAATAGTCTTAGCTTTAACAAATTCACCTAATTTTAATTTTTTGCTTGACTTTACAAAATAAACTCCATCAATTTCCGGTCCGTCCATATAAGTTCTTCCTACATAAAGTCCTTCTTGCTCAATATCCTCTATTAAAACTTCATAAATATTTCCTATTTTTTCTTTGTTTAAATTGTAAGAAATGTAAGCTTGTGCTTCCATTATTTTGCTTCTTCTATATTCCTTAATATCTTCATCAACTTGATTATCAAAATGATAAGCAGGTGTTCCTTCTTCTCTTGAGTAACAAAACACTCCTAGTTTATCAAACTTAATTTCTTTAATAAAATCATATAATTCATTGAACTTTTTATCATCTTCTCCTGGAAATCCAACTATAAAGGTGGTTCTTATTATTATCTCAGGAATTTCTTGTCTTAAATATTTTATTAAATTAGTAACTTTATCTTTGGTAATTCTCCTATTCATCCTTTTTAAAATTTCATTATTAATATGCTGTAGTGGTATATCAACGTACTTTACTACTTTATTATTATTTTTTATAGAATCAATTAACTTTTTGTCTATATTATCAGGGTATAAGTAATACAGTCTTATCCATTTTAGTTTTTCGATACTATTAAGTTTATCAAGTAATTCCCAAAGTTTGTAGTCTCCATATAAATCAATTCCATAATCGGCAATATTTTGACCAATCAGTATTATTTCTCTAACTCCATTATTAACAAGATAATTTACCTCACTAATAATATTTTCCATTTTCCTGCTTCGATATTTTCCTCTTAATTTTGGTATAATACAGTATGTACAAAAATTATTACACCCTTCTGATATTTTTACATACTCAGTTTTTCTAAAACTTAGCCTAGAAATTTGTTCTAAATATTCTTCATTAATGTTTTTGTTTAATATTACTTTCCTTTCTCCTCTTTTTAATCTTTCAATTATATTGACAACATCCTTTATATTGCCTGTACCAATAATTCCATCTATCTCGTCAATCTCTTCCATTAGTTCTTTTGAATACCTTTCAGCTAAGCAACCAGCTAATATTAAATATTTACAATTGTATTCTTTGTACTTTGCCATTTCCAAAATTGTTTCAATAGATTCTTCCTTTGCAGAATCTATAAATCCACAAGTATTAATTAATATTATATCAGCCTTATCTAAGGCGTTGGTGATTCTATAATTCTGGTTCTTTAGTATTCCTACCATTAATTCAGAATCTATTTCATTTTTTGGGCAACCAAGCGTTATTATAGATATTTTTGTTTTCATTTACATCCTCTCCTTAGCTAGTGATTCTAATTCTTCTTTTGAAATTAATACTTTTCTTGGCTTGCTTCCTTCATAGCCTCCTACTATTCCCCTTTCTTCCATCTGATCTATTATTCTAGCAGCCCTAGTATAGCCAATCTTAAGTTTTCTTTGTAACAATGATATTGATGCTTGTCCTTCATCTACTACTAACGATATTGCATCATAAAATAATTCGTCTGCATCTTCAATAAATTTGCTAGTTTCGATTCCTTTACTAATGCTCTCAATTGCCTCATGGTCATATTTAGTAATATCTTGATTCTTTAAATAATCTACTACACTTTTGACTTCTAGATCACTGATGAAAGCTCCTTGTAAACGAATTGGTTTTGATAAGTTGGATGGGTAGAAAAGCATATCTCCTTTACCTAAAAGCTTTTCTGCTCCTGATACATCTAAAATAGTTCTAGAGTCAACTTGTGATGATACAGCAAAAGATATCCTAGAAGGAATATTAGCTTTAATAGTTCCTGTAATTACATCCACAGATGGCCTTTGAGTTGCAATAATTAAGTACATTCCTGCAGCCCTTGCCATTTGTGCTAGTCTGCATATGTAATCTTCTATCTCTTGAGCTGCTACCATCATTAAATCTGCTAATTCATCAATAATTATTACTATATTTGGAAGCTTTTTATTTTCATCATCTTCAAACTTTTTATTATAAGATTTTATATCCCTTACATTATTTTCAGCAAACAATTTGTATCTTCTTTCCATTTCACTAACTGCCCAGCTTAAAGAAACAGCAGCTTTTTTAGGATCTGTCACTACAGGAACCAGTAAGTGAGGTATGCCATTGTATATACTAAGTTCTACAACTTTTGGATCTATTAATAGTAACTTTACATCATTAGGATGAGATTTGTATAATATGCTCATTATTATAGTATTTATACAAACACTTTTTCCTGAACCTGTAGCGCCTGCAATTAAAAGGTGAGGCATGGCATCTATACTTGATATAATAGGCTTACCTGAAATATCCTTACCCAAGACTAAGGGCAAATTACTTTCAAATGCAATAAACTCATCAGATTGCAGCATTTCTTTTAAAGTAACATTATCTCTGATTTTATTAGGAACCTCTATTCCTACAACAGATTTACCAGGTATAGGTGCTACAATTCTAATATCTGATGCTGCTAAACTTAATGCTAAATCATTAGCTAGGTTGACAATTCTATTTACCTTTATTCCTGGAGCTGGTTGTAATTCATAACAAGTCACTGAAGGTCCCCTATTTATCTGCACTACTTTAGAATCTATTCCGAAATTTTTCATAGTTTCTTCTATTCTTTTAGCATTATTTATAATTTCTTTCTTATAACTTGTATCTACTTTTTTTTCCGCATCTTTCAATAAGTCTAATGGCGGAAAGGAATAGTCTGATAGCCTTTTATTTGTATCTATATTCATTTCCTCAGAACTTGATTTTTTGTCTGCACTTTTTAAATTAGACCTATTATCTTTAGCTAAGTAATCATTAATTATCACTTCTTTATGTAAAGCCTTGTCTAATATATTTGAATCTAGTTTTTCATCAATTTTATCAACCATATTATTATTATTATTTATACCAGAATTACTAGAACTGTTATATTTGGTATTAATCTTAAGTCTAATATTATTTATAATTTCACTGATTTTTATCTCTGTGAACAATGATATTAATATAGTTACTATTAATATAACCACAATATTAGAGCCAATTGAACCAAATAATTTATATATTAAAAAACCAAAAAGGCTACCAATTAGTCCGCCACCAAGTCTTTTTTGGCTTAATTCTAATGAATTTGAAAATTTAACAGTCAAATTTGAACCATTAACATTGTTTATATCCAGTAAAATTAAAAAACATAAAAATATGCAGATTAAATAAAAAGACTTTTTATCATTATTAAAATCGATTCTATTCATTATAAATAGTACTCCTATGGCCATTATAATTAATGGAAATATGTATCCTCCAAATCCCATAAGAGTAAAGTATATATTTCTTAGAATTGATCCTACAATACCAGTTCTATTACTAAATAGGCTTATGGCTGATAATAAGCCGAAGGTTATTATTGTTATCCCTATTATTTCCCTATTAAAAACTTTTTTTCCTCTAGATTTTGTTTTTAATTTTTTTTTCTTCAAAGTTCTCACCTCTATTAAACATCAATACCCTTTCTACTTTTATATTTTATTATATCATTAAAAATTATCAGTTTATATAGAAATAATGACACTTGATAATAAAGAATTCCCCCTTTATATCTCATGTTATTATAGCACAATTTATATTGTCATACTAACCCTTTTTCTCTTTAATTAACTCATATAGTTTTTCTAATGCAGTACTAAATCCTCCTACTTCATCAATTAATCCGTAGTCTACAGCTTCTTTACCTATAAGTATTGTTCCTACGTCATTTGCTAACTCATCAGTTGCATACATCAGTCTTTTTAGAACAGATTCACTAATATTTGAGGTTCTTAATATGAAACTAGTTATTCTTTTTTGCATTTTTTCAAAATATCTAAATGTTTGAGGCACACCTATTACTAATCCCGTAGTTCTAATTGGATGGATTGTCATGGCTGCCGTTGGAACAATAAAAGAATAGTCAGAAGCTGTAGCTAAAGGCACTCCAATACTATGACCTCCACCTAATACTAGAGATACTTTTGGTTTATCTATACTATATATCATCTCACTTAAAGCTAGTCCAGCTTCAACATCTCCTCCTGCAGTATTCAATATAATAAATATACCTTCTATCTTAGGGTCTTGCTTTGCTGCAATAAGCATTGGAATTATATGTTCATATTTAGTTGTTTTTTTACCAGGTGGAGAAATAGTATGACCCTCAATTTCTCCTATGATTGTTATAAATTGAATATTGTTATTTACCTCTGGTAAATTTGGTGTTCCAATTTCGTTTACATTTTCCAAAGTAGTATTAGTGCTATCATTATCATTACTATTTCCATTATACTTTTCATTTAATTCAAACCTACTTTTTCCCACTTTTAAACCTCCATTATTTTATTCTATTACATTCTATAAATATATTGTCTGCTTTTTTTATAATTATATGCTAAAATAAAAAAGCCTGATTTATCATCAGGCACACAATTAGATTTCTTCTACTTCTATAATAATCATATCTTGGCCAATTTTTCTGATGCAGTCCCAAGGTATTTCCATATCTTGACTACCACCAAATATTTTTAACTGAAATTTTCTTTCAGGTACTATTAAAGAAATGATTTTTCCTGTCTTTTCATCTACAATAATATCTGAATCAGCTATAATTCCAAGTCTTTCACCATTATTTAAATTTACTATTTCTTTTCCGCCTAATTCACTTAGTAGCATTATATCATCCCCTTTGATATGTTTTTATTATATTATATGGGATGGTTTTTGTTATATGTTATTATCAATTATGATAAAATCATATATGAACTTAATAACCAGTATGACCAAATCCACCAGAACCTCTTTCTGTTTCATCCAAAAAATCGACTTCTTCAAATTCTATTTTTTCGTATTTAGCTATTACCAATTGTGCAATCCTATCTCCTTTATTTATCACATATTCTTCATTACTCAAATTTACTAATATTACGCCTACTTCTCCTCTATAATCACTATCAATAGTCCCTATACCATTTGCTAAAGTTATACCGTGCTTTAATGCCATTCCACTTCTTGCACGAATTTGAGCTTCATAGCCTTCTGGAACTGAAATGTAAAGTCCTGTTGGAATCAGAACTCTATCTAGAGGTTTTAAAACTATAGGCTGGTCTATATTTGCATATAAATCCATTCCAGCTGCGCCTATAGTTTTATAACTTGGTAAAGGAAAATTACTTTTGTTTACAACTTTTATCCTCATAATATTTATCACCTCAACTAAAAAATATTTCTTTTAATTTAGCATTTGTATCTTCTATGTTTGAAATATTACCAACATATGCAATATTAAATTTGCTACTATCAAATATTTTTTCAGTTACCCTTTTTATATCATCTAAACTTACCTTATTAATTTTGTTCAACACTTCCTCTAAAGTTAAAGCATCACCTGTTAATAACTCTGAACTGCCTATTTCAAGCATTCTACCAAAAGTAGATTCCATTTCTAAAATATAACTACTTTTTAACTGCTCTTTTAATTTTAAAAGATCTGATTTGCCAATTAAATTTTTCTTAAATTTAATAATTTCCTCTTTTATTAATCTAGCCACATTTAAAATTTCCTTATTACTTAAGGCTGCATAAATGGTAAATATTCCTGCATTTTTGAAAGAAACAGGAGTAGAATATACAGAATATGCTAAGCCTCTTTCCTCCCTTATTTTTTGAAATAATATGGAGCTTACACTACCTCCAAAAAAATTGTTGATAATATACAAAGAATATTTTTCTTCGTTATCCCTTTTTATACCTTCAGTACCTAAACAAAAATTAACTTGTTCAAATTCCCTTTGTTTCCCTAGAATGCAGGGTTTTAATGAAGGAAGTGAAGAAGATTTATCTCTAACTATGTTTTTACATGAAGGTTTTCTACTAAAATAATTATTCAATATATCTATTATTTCTTTTTCATTATAATTACCAATAACTGTTATAACCATATTATCAGGCCTATAATATTTATTATAATAATCTATTAAAGTTTTTCTATCTAAATTTTTTACTGTTTCTTTGGTTCCAAGTACTGGAAAAGATAAAGGTGTTCCTTTAAACATGATTTCATGTATCATATCAAACACTACATCTTCAGGGGAATCTAAATACATGTTAATTTCTTCTAAAATTACTCTTTTTTCATTTGCTATATCTTCTTCTGAAAATTTAGGATTATTGAGCATATCAGATAATATATCTACAGCAGTTGTTAAGTGCTTGTCCAATACCCTCACATAATAACAAGTATATTCACTGCTTGTAAAAGCATTCATTTGACCTCCCAGATTGTCTATTTCCTTTGCTATATCCTTCGCATCCCTTTTTTCAGTTCCTTTAAATATCATATGTTCTATAAAATGTGATATCCCATTATTATTTTCACTTTCATCTTTTGTTCCTACATTAATAAATACTCCTACTGAAACAGATTTAATATAAGGTATTTTTTCCATAATTACTTTTATTCCATTTTTTAATTCTCCTCTAAAGTACAATCCATAAACTCCTCCTTAATTAGTTTTTACTACATCACTAATTTTACCTATTTTATATCCTTTATCAAGTATATTAATTATTATTTCTGGTAAAGCTTTTATAGTTTCTTTTGTTGGATGCATTAAGACAATTGCTGAGTTATGTATATTTTCAATAACCCTATTTTTTATCTTTTCTTTGGTACTATCTTCTCTCCAATCTATTGTATCAATACTCCACATAATTATATCATAGTTTAAATCCTTACAAGCTTTAATAGTGTTTTCATTATAAGCACCGGCAGGAGGAGCAAAAAAATTTGGTTTAATACCTAAAATGTTTTGAATAGTATTATCAGCTTTTAATATTTCTTCTTTATTTTTCTCATAACTTAATTGATCATAATTTATGTGATTATATCCATGATTACCTATTTCATGGCCTTCATTAAATATGGCTTTTAATAAATCAGGATTATTTTCAGCCCACCTTCCAGTAACAAAAAAAGTTATTTTTATATCATGTTTTTCTAGAATTTCTAACAATGGTATAATATATTCATTCCCCCAATCTACATTACAAGCAAAAGCCATAATTTTTTCTTCTACATTTCCTTTATAGTATACATCAGTATTAAAAGTTTCCTTAGTCTTGTTAAAAAATGAAATAAAAAGAATAGTTAATAAAACTAATATAAAAACTGATACAAGCATGAATAAAGTTTTCTTTTTTATTATTATAAATCTCATTTTACCCCTCCATATATCCTTTTTAACACAATTATATTCAGAAGGGCTTGTCAGTATTTATAATTTGTCTTATAAATTAAAAAACATGAACCTATTGGGTTCATGCATTAATTCCTATAATCAATTAACTTTTTTTAAACACTTTTTTTGGTTTATTTTCTTTTGGTAGAACTGCTTTTCTAGATAAATTAATTCTACCCTGACTATCTATTTCAATAACTTTAACTAGCACTTCATCTCCAATTGATAATACATCCTCAACTTTTTCTATTCTTTCATGTGCTATATTAGAAATATGCAATAAACCTTCTTTTCCATTAAATAATTCAACAAAAGCTCCAAATGATGCAATTCGAACTACTTTTCCTGTATATATATCTCCTACCTCTACATCTTTAGTTATATTGTTTATTAATTCTATTGCTCTTTGGCCATCCTTTCTACTATTTGCTGCTATTAAAATTTTTCCATCATCACCAATATCTATTTTTACATTTGTTTCATCTATTATTCTATTTATCATCTTACCTCCAGGACCAATAATGTCCCTTATCTTATCTGGATCTACTTGCATCTGGAATATTCTTGGTGCATAAGGAGATAAATGTTCTCTTGGTTCCGATATTGTTTCTGCCATTTTATCTAGTATATACAGTCTACCCTGTCTAGCTCTTTCTAAAGCCTCTTCCAGGATTTTTCTATCTATTCCAGGTATTTTAATATCCATCTGCATAGCTGTTATTCCATCTTTAGTACCTGCTACTTTAAAATCCATATCTCCTAAATGATCTTCTATTCCTTGTATATCTGAAAGTATAACAGTTGTGTCTTCTGATTTTATCAATCCCATGGCAATTCCAGCTACAGGTTTTTTTATAGGTACACCTGCATCAAGAAGGGCTAATGTACTACCACAAACACTTGCTTGGGATGTTGAACCATTTGAACTTAATACTTCGGATACTAATCTTATTGTATAAGGGAATTCATCCTCTGATGGAATAACTGGTTCTAAAGCCCTTTCAGCTAAAGCACCATGACCTATTTCACGCCTTCCTGGCCCCCTTAAAACTCGTGTTTCTCCAACACTATAGGGTGGGAAATTGTAGTGGTGCATGTATCTTTTAAATTCTTCTTCCCCAATTCCATCTATAATCTGCACATCACTAGAAGCTCCTAAAGTTGCTACAGTTAAAACTTGTGTCTGGCCTCTTGTAAACAGTCCTGAACCATGAGCTCTGGGCAGCAAGCCTACTTCACAAGTAATAGGTCTAATTTCATCTATTTTTCTATTGTCTGGCCTAATTTTTTCTTCAATTATAAGCCTTCTTACTTCTTCCTTTAGAATTTCGTCTAAAGCTTCCTTAATATCCTTTTCATTTTCAGGATACTTTTCAATAAAATACTCTACTGTTTCTTCCATTACTTTGTCTATATTCTCTTCTCTTTCAGTTTTATCCACAGTTCGTATTGCATCAATTAGTTTGTCCCTAGCAAATTCTCTAACTTCTCTGCTAATTTCTTCGTCAGGTTTAAATACAGTATATTCCTGCTTTTCTTTTCCAACTTCCTTTTGTATATTCTCTATAAATTCACATAGTTTCTTTATTTCTTCATGTGCTAGCATTATAGCTTCAAGAATTGTATCTTCAGAAAGCTCATTTGCACCAGCTTCAACCATCATAATGGCATCTTTAGTACCTGAAACTGTAAGGTCTAGATCAGATTTATCTCTTTGTTCAGCATTTGGATTAATTATAAATTTTCCATCCACGTAACCAACAGAGACAGAACCAGTTGGACCATTAAACGGTATATCAGAAATAGATAATGCTATTGAAGAACCTATCATACTTAGTATAGCTGGTGAATGATCTTGGTCTACTGATAAAACAGTTGCTATTATTTGCACATCATTTCTATATCCTTCAGGGAAAAGAGGTCTTATAGGTCTATCTATAAGACGTGCAGTTAATATAGCTTTATCACTTGGTTTCCCTTCTCTTTTGATAAATCCTCCTGGTATTTTACCTACTGAATAAAGTTTTTCTTCAAATTCAACACTTAATGGGAAAAAATCTATTCCTTCCCTTGGTTCTTTTGATGCAGTAGCAGTTACTAATACAACAGTATCACCATATTGTAACAAGCATGCTCCATTGGCTTGTTCTGCTACTTTGCCAATAGTAACTATAAGGTCACTACCAGCTAAATTATACTTAAATTGCCTTTCCATGTCTAACCTCCTTACTTATTTTAATATTATTATAACCTATTATTTATTAATAACACTATTTATATTTGAATTATAATGAATAGAGCGGGAATATCCCGCTCTTTTTAACCTCTGATTTCTAGCTTTTTAATTAATTCACGGTA
>JAAYHM010000136.1 GCA_012735405.1 Tissierellia bacterium
TATGTTAGGTCATCTACTATTGTCCAAGTATAGGTCTTAGAACCATCTTCATTTTCTGTAACTTCATAGCTCTTAACTACAGTTTCATTAACTACATATTCTCCATCGAATGTCATGTCAACTGTACCATATCCACTGATGAAGTTCCAAATATCATAGTCTGAAGCTATGTTTTGGAAGTATGGTAACCATTCACCAGACATTTCTGTAGTATTTCCTATGATTAGCTGTCCCATAGGTTCTTCTGGTGGTTGTAATTCTTCTTCAGCAGTTTCTGTTGGTCCTTCAGTTTCTGTTGGCTCTTCTACATCTGCTGGCTCATCTGCTCCACCACAAGCCGTTAAGAAAACTGCCAGCGCTAATACTAACGCCAACATTAAATAAAGCTTTCTTTTCATCTTAAATAACTCCCCCTTTTTATTTTTTGAATATTATAATTATTAATTTTATTGTATTATACCATTACCCATATAAATATGTCAATGTTAATAATTTAGTGACAGTAACGGCATAATACATAATAATTGGCATGATTAATTAATGGTAGACATGATTATTATAATATATACTAGAGGTGAGAAATAAATATACATAGGGTTTTTATTAAAATTATGACAATTTGAAAAATATTAATACTTGAAGCTGAGTTCTGTAAAGGTTATTTTATCTGAATTTAAAAATAGTGTCAATAGTATAATTCTTAATTAAAATTTAATTATAATAAAAAATTAGGCTAATGTTAAATTAGCCTAATCTATCCTCTATAAACTTAGCTAGATCCTTAGCTGCACTTTCTATTGTATTTTTGTCTTTTCCTTCAATCATAACCCTTATAAGGGGTTCTGTACCTGAAGGCCTTATAACAACTCTACCCTCACCCTTAAATAAATTTTCTATCCTTTCTATTTCAGCTTTTATTTCTTCATTCTCCATGTAAGATTCTTTTAATTCCTTTCTTACCCTTGCATTTACAAGCACCTGGGGGTAGCTTTTCATTAGCTTATTAAGCTCAGAAGCCTTTTTACCCCTTTCCTTCATAACGTTTATTAACTGAAGTGCAGTGAGCATCCCATCTCCTGTAGTACTATAATCTAGAAATATTATATGGCCTGATTGCTCTCCTCCTAATACATAGCCATTGTTTAACATTTCCTCCAGTACATATCTGTCCCCTACTTTAGTTTTTATAACCTTTATTCCTTTACTATTTAGATATAGATCAAGGCCTATATTGGTCATCACTGTGCCTACTATGGTATCTTTTTTTAATCTATTTTGTTCTTTAAAATATGTACCACATATGGCCAATATGTGATCACCATCTATAATTTCACCTGTTTCATCTACTGCTATTAGCCTATCTGCATCTCCATCAAAAGATAGGCCAATATCTGCCTTTGTATCTAGTACCAGGGCTTGAATGGCAGCAGGGTTAGTAGAACCACATTCCACATTTATATTGACCCCATTTGGCTTATCATGTATAACAACCACATCTGCACCTAATTCTTCTAGTAGCAGTGGGGCTATTTTATATACTGCACCATTACCACAGTCTACTGCAATTTTTAATCCTTTAAAATCCTGTCTAATAGTAGACTCCAAATGGGCCATATAATGTTTATAAGCATCAAAGTCCATTATAATTTGACCTATGTCTTCTTTGATTGGACGGGCATCTATCTCTATATTATTTAAAATATAATTTTCTATTTCATCTTCAATTTCATCCATAAGCTTAAATCCATTTTGATCAAAAAACTTAATACCATTGTATTCAACCGGATTATGAGAGGCCGATATTACAGCACCTGCCAAGGCCTTATACTTTTTTGTTAAATAAGCTACCGCTGGTGTAGGAACTACTCCTAATTTTACTACATCTATCCCCATGGAACATATTCCTGCTGCAAGGGCTGCCTCCAACATATCTCCTGACAATCTAGTATCTTTACCTAAAAGAATTTTACCTTATTTACCCTTAGACAGTACATATGCTGCAGCTCTACCTACTTTAAAAGCCAGTTCAGGAGTTAAATCTAAATTGGCAATCCCTCTAATACCATCAGTACCAAATAGTTTTCCCATAAGATCACCACCTAACAAAAAATATACATTATAAATAATATCACAATTTATTTACCTTGAACAAATTTTTTTAAGGCTATTTTTCCCAATAATTCCTTTTTATTCTTGACAGGGTCCTCCATGACTATTTCCAACAGATATTTAAGTATCTTTCCCAATACAGGACCCTCTTCAAATCCTAATTTCATTAGATCCTTTCCATCAATATCTAATTGGGATATTTTATATGCTTCATTGTTTTCCAGTATTTCTTTTATTCTTTTTTCCCTTTCTATAATATGATCTATAGTAGCTTTTTTATTTGAACATTTAATATCGGCTTTTTGTAACTCCATTAAATTAAATACTTCTTCACTGCCAACCCTTCCTATCAACCTTTTTAGTCCCTTATCCTTGAAATGGGCATGGTGAGTCATGTGTTCCTTTACTAAACTATATACCTTTTCTATAAGTTCATTTGGAGCCTTTAACCTTTTTAAGGCTTCTTTTGCCATATCAGCTCCTAGTCTATCATGACCATAAAAATGACCTACACCCTCCTCATCTACTGTTAGGGTATGGGGTTTTCCTATATCATGAAATAGGGCAGCCAGTCTTACCTGTAAAATAGGAGGAGTAGCATCTAAAACACATAATATATGATTATATACATCCAGTTCATGATGAGGATTTTTTTGGTCAAAGCCTATGGCTGGAATAATTTCTGGTAATACAATATCTAATAGGCCTGTGTATTCTAGTAGCCTTATACCTTTAGATGGAATAGGACATGTTAATATTTTAAAAAATTCATCCCTTATCCTTTCCATGCTAACCTTTTTTACATATTTACTATAATTATTAGCAGCTTCTAAAGTCTCCCTGTCAATTTCAAAATCAAGTTCAGTAGCAAATCTTATACATCTCATTATTCTTAAATAATCTTCACCAAAGCGCTCCCTTGGATCCCCAACAGTTCTAATTATTTTTCTATTTATATCTTCCTGCCCTCCAAAGGGATCAACAATTCCACGCTTACTATTATATGCCATGGCATTGATAGTAAAATCTCTGCGGCTTAAATCATCTTCAATTTTTGCAGAAAAGGTTACCATTTCAGGCCTTCTACCATCTAAATAATCCCCTTCCTTCCTGTAGGTGGTTATTTCTACATTGCCCATGGGATGGCATACTACAATAGTACCAAATTTTTTACCTATATTAATAGTTTTAAAATCTTCAAATAAGTTTTCTATTTCTTCTGGTAATGCATCTGTTGTTATATCATAATCCTTAGGCTCCTTGCCCAAAAGCATATCCCGTACGCTACCACCAACTATATAAGCTTCATATCCATTATCTTCCAATTTATCTATCATAGTTTGTACATAACTTGGAATAGTAAGTTTCACATATATCACTCCATAATATTATTAATATAAGTATAGCATAGTATAAGTTTTAAATTATCACATTAATCGGGTAGGAGGAAAATAATTAATTTATTTTCCGACCTCCCACACCACCGTACATACCGTTCGGTATACGGCGGTTTCATAGTTTACACTCTAACATCAAGGTAATATTTAAGAAAGCTTAA
>JAAYHM010000137.1 GCA_012735405.1 Tissierellia bacterium
AGCAAATTATAGAATAAATAATGCTGAAAATAATCCTTCTACGAAAAATCTTTTTTCTGCAATTCTTGCAGCAGTTTCCCTAGGATTTTTTAATCTGGTCTTTGTACTGGGTCCCTTTATTGGATTGGTTGGTTTATTAGTTGGTATCTATAGTATAGGTTTTGGATTTTCTATAGGGGGTATTGGCTTATTTTTTGGAACATTTTTAGAACCTTTTTTTCCTAAATATATAAACATAAACTTACATCCAATAACATCATTATCCTTTGGAATTGGCTTTTTTGCTTTAGGTCTTTTAATACTGATAGGATGTTTTTACCTTACAAAATATCTCTATCAAGTTGTTATCAGATATTTAAGATGGAATATAAATGTTATTACTAAATAGGGGGTACTAAAATGAGGACTAAAAAGATAGTTGCCATACTATTTGGCGTGATGCTAATTGCCTTTGGTATTGGGCTGTTAAGCTTAAAACTCTTTGGATTTAGTAATAAAGTAAATAATTTAGGCCTAAACTTCAGTTTTGCCATTAGTGATTTTATAAAAAACTTCCAATATAATTCTACAGATTATATTGAAAAAAATATAGATGAAGAAAAAATAGTAAGCATTAATGGGATTAAAACTATTGATATCAATGTATCATTTTCAGAAGTAAATATAATTCCTGAAAAAAGGGAAGATATAAGAATACATTATCATGGATATATTAAATCAGGGTTTATCCCTGAATTAAAAACTAAAAGCTCTAATAATACCCTTTTTATTTATCTTGAGGAAAACTCCTCTATAAAATCTAATATTCAGACCATAGATGTAAGGCTTGATATATTTGTTCCAGAAAAGTATGAAAATAAGGTAAAAGCCTCTACTTCTTTTGGAAATATTAATATATCCAATATGAATCTTTCAAAACTAGAACTATTCACAAGTTTTGGCAATATAGATATCAACAATTTAACCGGGGAAATAGAAGCAGAAACCAGTTATGGAAATATAGTAGTAAACAATCTTTCAGGAAATTTAATAGCTTCGACTAGTTTTGGAGATATAGATTTGAAATACTCAGAATTTGACTATAATATTAAAGCCGATTCAAGCTTTGGCGATATAAAAGTAACTTTACCTAAAAACTCAGATTTTAAAATTGATGCAGAATGCTCATTTGGAGATATTGACATATATTTTCCAGTAAGAATTACTAAAAATGAAAAGGATAAAATATCTGGAACTGTTGGAAGTGGTAACAATATTATAGAACTCGAAACAAGTTCAGGAGATATAGAGGTTATCAGTAAGTAAGCATAAAAACCCACCTTGAAAGTGGGTTTTTATTATTTAAGCATTGAGCTTATAAACCATATATTCTTATTGTATCCTGATATATGATCTTCAAATTCGTTAACAACTACAAAGTCTCCTTCTTCATCTGCTTCATTTCTAATTTCAAGTGCTAGATCTTTCATCTTAGTTATATCATTTAATAGAATTTCTAGAACTTCTTTTTCATTAAAGTCTTTTGGTTCCACTTCTTCTACTGATGCCTTCTCTAGATAATCTGCTATTCTAGCTAGTGGCATTTTTCCTTTCATTTTAAGTAATTCTGCTACAGAATCATATTTTTCAAATAAATCATCATATAATTCTTCTGTTAAATCATGTAGTTCTTGGAAATGTATACCTACTACATTCCAATGTAAGTTGTGAAATTTAACATTTAATACTACCAGGTTTGATAAGTATTCATTGATTTTGTCAAAGTATTTCATTTGATCTCCTCCTTATTTATTGTTTCTACACACATTATATATTATAATAGTCATAAGGTAAAGGAACAAATTAGTTTGAACAAATATATTTGTAGAGGTGCAGAATGAGTAAATTTACAACTGGTTTTGAAATTATACATGAATTTATAGGCCTAAAGTGGGTTCCAGAAATTATCGAATCCATAGGTAATGGCAACAAAAGATATACGGATATATTAAATAGTATTCCCTATTTAAGCCATACAGAGTTACAAAGAAAATTAAAAATACTGCAAGAAAAAAACGCTATTTCCAGAAAAGAATCAGATAATGGGCCTGAATACCAATTAGAGCCCTTTGGTAAAGATTTGTTGCACATATTTAATCACTTTAGTGAATTAGGTGAAAAATACTTAATGACTAGTTAAAGACCCCCATTGTTATCAATGGAGGGTCTTTGCCTTCATAGCATTAAGTTCCTTTAAAACCTCATTGTATTCCCTATCTAAGGCTTCAATATCATCATCCTTTGAAGGCATGGAAAGCTTACCCAGTATTTCTGACATTCTGTATTCCAGTATTGCTATCCTTTCTTGAAGTTCTTTCTTGTTTTCATTTAAAACCTTTGTCTTCCTGTTTTCATATTCCTCCAATGTACCGTTAAAATTTTTTATCCTATTATCCTCAATATATATTATCCTATCAGCTATCTTTTCAATAAATCTTCTATCATGGGATACAAACAATATTGTACCTTCATAGGATATTAAGGCTTCTTCAAGGGACTCAATGGAATAAATATCTAAATAATTTGTTGGCTCATCCATTATTAGCACATTAAAATCAGACATTAGTATTTTGACTAAAGATACTTTAACCCTTTCTCCTCCACTTAATACACTAACCTTTTTATATACATCATCCCTTTTAAATAGAAACCTTGCTAGAATAGTTCTTACTGTTTGTTCATCATATATACTTGTTTCCATTACATTTTCAATGATAGTTTTATTTTCATTTAATATACTCAAATCCTGACTAAAATATCCTATTTTAATTTTTTTAGAAATATATATTCCATCGTCCTCATTAATTATCATCCTTAGAAGAGTAGTTTTACCACTGCCATTTGGACCTATAAGGGCAGTTTTACTTCCATTGTATATTTGGAAGTCTCCATTCTTAAAGAGGATCCTGCTCCCAAAAGACTTATTTACATTTTTGCCTTCTATAATCACCTTTGAATAAATTTCATCTCCTAATATGTCCACCTTTATTCTTTCTATTTCTTTAACCTTCTCCTTTACCTCCAGCTTTCTTAGTCTGGTTTCCAGTGCCTTCACCTTGTTATCTAAGCTTCTTTTTGCAGCTTGATTCCCCATTTTGTGAAGTCTAGCCTCTGAATTACCCATCCTTCTAGGGGTCTTTCTAATACTTTTTGACTTATTTCTTGTTTCTACTATGGCTTTTTTAAGCCTTTTCTTTTCTCTTATATATTTTTCATATTCTGCCTCTTTTGTTTTCTTCTCCAATTCTTTTTGTTCTTTATATTGAGAATAGTTCCCTTCATATAGCTTAATTTGTCCATCTTCTATTTCAAGTATTCTGTTACATACCTTATCTAGTAAATCCCTATCATGAGATACAACTAATAATGCTCCATCATATTGCAATAAATTTTCAATGAGCATATCTATTCCTTCAAAGTCTAAATTGGAAGTAGGCTCATCTGCCAAAAGTAAAAGAGGATTTTGGCTAAAGGCCTTAGCTATTTTAAGTCTAGTCTGTTCACCACCACTCATATATTCTGCTTTCTTATCCTTCAATCTAAACTGGGATTCATATTTTCCTTCTATAGTGTCCTTGTATTCGTTTTCTAGTTGTCTAATATAGGACACTTTTCCAAAGGTTCTTATATGTCCCTTATCAGCTTTAACATCTCCACTTATTAAATTAAGTAGTGTAGTTTTGCCACTTCCATTTAGGCCTACTACACCTATTTTATCTTCCTTATATACTTTTAAATCTTTAATTTCAAGTATCTTTCTTAATCCAAAGTATTTTTCCACATTACTTACTTCCAATACCAACATAAAAAACCCTCCTTTATCGGAAGGGCATATTTATCCCATGAAAAATAGCATGAATATAGAATATATTCATCTGAGATAAATATAACCCTTTCCAGAACATTTTTGCACGACAAATAAGCCTATTTATACAGGCTAAAAACTTTGAATTCATGTTCCTTTAATTGAAAAGGGTTATATTCTCATTGCTCAAAAATCCGTCCTTTCTATACTTTTTTATATATATTATCAAATTTTTATATTGATTTCAACTAATCATAATACTCTAAGCCTTAATCAAATATTTTTCTGCCTTTTCCTTGGCCGCTTCATAAATTTCCTTAGGATATCCAATGTATTTCAATATGGCTATGGCATTGCTGCTTACACAAGGACCAGTTCGTAATATATAGTCAAAACTAATATCATTATCATCTATGGTTTCCCTAAAATGATAGTTTTCATATTTTTCACTTACAAGGCTTGTAAGTTCTAAATC
>JAAYHM010000138.1 GCA_012735405.1 Tissierellia bacterium
CGCCCCCTAGTAATTGTCAATATTACCATAAATACTTAAATATAGTATATAGTAAAAATTAGGATAATTCAATCTAGTAAAAATTCGATAATCTTTTACTATTGTTTTTCACAGGTACTTGGATTATAATGGTAAATATACCATAATATTATATGTAAGGAGAGATAAGATGAATACCAAGTCTAGAAAGGGCCTATTAAAAACCATAGTAAGTCTGTCACTTATTTTTATGGTCATCTTAAGCTATGTAGTACCAGCTTGGGCTGAAGAGTTTGTAGAAGTGGACCAATTTCTAACACCAGATATAAGCCCCTGGGCTCAAATTACCTTAAATGAAGGTGAAAGATATGGCATCTATCCTGCAGACTGGTATTATGAAGGCTTTAGGGAAGAAATTACAGAGGAAAAACTGGAAACACTATTAGAAAACACATTAAATAAGATAAAGGCATTGGAATTAGAGGAAAATGAAGATTTTATACCTGTAGCTTCCAAAGGAGACAGGACCAGGGAGGATGTTATAATAAGGCTATATAATATATTAGGCCAGTATAATATAGCAGACGATAGTTCTCCCGTGGATTATATGCTAAAAAGAAATATACTAAGAGGAAGCTATAGTGGATTAAACCTTGATAAAATATGTACTACAGAGGAAGCAGTAGTATTTGCAATTAGACTAATAGAAGATACATATAATTTACTGGATGCAGGTTCCAAAGGATTTGCATGGAAGGTTGAAAATAATGGAAATACCGTTTATTTATTAGGTTCAATTCATGTGGGAAATAGCCATATCTATCCCATAAGCAATAAGCTAAAGGAAGCCTTCTATGAATCAGACGCCTTACTTGTAGAAGCTGATATACTTAATATGGATAGTCAACTGGAAGCTTTTATGGAATTAATGATATACCAGGATGGTACCACACTCAAGGATCATATAAGTGAAGAAACCTATGAAAAATTCTTACAAGTATGTGAAATGCACGGCATACCAAGTGAGTTGTTTGAAGGATTCAAACCCTGGGTTATAGGCATCACCTTAGAAACCTTCTTTGCTACAGATTTAGAAAATATAGATGAAATTGCACCATCTGCCAACTATGGAATAGACCTGTATTTTATGTCCCATGCCCAATTAATTGATATGCCTATTGTAGAACTGGAAGGCTTAGAGTTCCAAGCCAACTTATTTGATAATTTATCAGAAGAAGCTCAAGATGAATATTTAAACAGAGTCTTAGACAATTTGCTAAATCCGGAAAAAAATGATTATTTAACCTCCACTGAGGTTTTGGAAGAGTATTTAAATCTGTGGAAGGCTGGAGATATTGAAGGCTTTGCTAAAAGTTATCTGGAGAATGACGAACTGCTTGAAGATGAATTTACTAGTATGCTCTTTGGAGAAAGAGATAAAAATATGGCAGCAAAAATTATAGAAATACTTGAATCAGAAGAAAAGGGTACCTATTTTGTAGTTGTAGGTGCTGGCCACTTTATTGTTCCAAATACTATAATTTATCAATTAAAAGATAAGGGATATGAGGTAGAGGTATTTAATTAAGTTTTTATTATACCTAGTTTTAATTAGTAACTCTAGAAAAAATCAATATTTATATTTTCCAGGCCTTTGTAAATAATAAATATATCAGATAATGAAAGGAAGATTATATGGAAGAAAAATATGTAGTTGTTACAGAGGATAAGTTTTCTGAACCCATGTCTAAGGCAGAAGCCATAGAGACTTTAAAAAACTATGATAGGCAAAATATAACCGCCTATATAATATCCGAGGAAGAAGCAAAGAGGATAAAAAGTCCAGACAATTTCAATACTCCTAAATGGGAATAAGTCCAAAGTTTAAATGCTCCCTCTATACTGAACAAATAATATAATAAAAATAAGTTCCCAAAAGAGGGAGCATTTGTTTATATATAAAAGGGCATCATATATTATCATGATGCCCTAATTGCCTAATGCTAGTTTATATTTTAAATTTTTTCAACATCAGAAAAATAGTCATCCTTTAACCTTTTAACCTCAGTGCTTAAAAATAGTAGTGCTATTAAGTTTGGTATCGCCATCAACCCATTGCAAGTATCAGCTAAAGTCCAAACGAATTCTAATCCTCCAAAAGCACCTATTACAATAAAGATGACCCAAAGCACTCTTATTGGCATAACACACTTGTCACCAAATATGTATCTACCAGCTAACTCACAATAGTAATTAACAGTAATCAAACATGAATAACCAAATAATAAGGCACAAATTAATACTATATGGGAACCAATATTTGAGTTTAGAGTTGATGTAAATGCTCTCATAGTCAACGCTACACCAGAGACACCAGTTGTCCATTCCCCTGAAATTATTATTGTAAGAGCTGTAATTGTACTGATTATTATTGTATCAAAAAATACTTCTGCAATGCCCCATAGTCCCTCATCAGCAGGTTCATCATTATTTGAACTCACATGTAGCATAGGTGAGCTTCCCATACCTGCCTCATTAGAGAACAATCCTCTTGCAATACCCATTGTTATTATTTGCCTTAAAGTAGCACCAGCAAAACC
>JAAYHM010000139.1 GCA_012735405.1 Tissierellia bacterium
AATAGACATATCTGAAAAAGCTGATTATTTAAACCGTAGTTGTGAAACTACTGGTGAAGGTATATATAACATAAGTAAGAAAATAGATTTAATTAGAAAGGAATTACTTAAAAATAGATTTTGCTTAACTGATGGAGATATGGTAGCTATATATCAAATCGATCACATACATTGGAGATGGAGAGTATATAATATGCTTCTTGGTTATCAAAGATTAGATAGTGATGAAGTAGGGGATTATAAACGTTGTAGACTTGGAAGATGGTATTATGGAAAAGGGTTTGAAAAATTTAAGGATCATAAAATATTTAAGGAGTTAGAAGAACCCCACCTGCAATTACACAAGGCTGCAAAAGAAGCTACAATTGCATATGAAATGGTGATAGAAGGTCAGCAGAGGAAGCCCTTAAACTTATGGATAGATATTCAGAAGAGATTTACAATCTGCTGGATGAGATGAAAAAGACCTTATATTAATCAAATAAGCTATTTAAGAATGTACAGTTTTGTAACTAACATGTAATATTAATTTATTATGGCAAGTACATAGGAAGTCTTTAAAGATTCAATTAAAAGCATTAGGGTATAATATAATAGACTAGATTAAGATAGAAAAAGGGGTGGTTTTTTGAGAAAATTAAAATTGTATTATTTTGATGAGTGCCTATTTTGCAAAAAAGTAATACAGTACATGGAACGCAATAATATAGAAGTTGAAATGGCAAATATACACAAAGACCCTAAAAACAAAGAAGAGCTTATTAAATTAGGAGGAAAGGAACAGGTTCCAATGCTTTTAATAGACGGGAAACCTCTTTATGAATCTGATGATATAATTAAGTGGTTAAAGGAAAATATGTAATAAATTATATATATTCAAAAATCAAATAAATACGTGCAAAAAGGACTGACTTAGTGAATTACAAGTTGGTTCTTTTGGTTTAAATGGAGAAATGGGGAAAATGTAGTGTTAAATAAATAAAAACTATTTGCTAAAAGGGGATAATAATGTTAAAATATTTAACTGAGTGAACAATAATACTTATGACTAACAAATTCAAATTCAGGAAAAATTAAGCTTTTTTATTTTATGTATAAAAGACTCCTATATATATATGAGCCTTTTATTTTTTGTCAAATAAAAGTAAACCTCTCTTTGATTGTTTCATTTCCCTGTCTACTATTAATAAATTGCAAAAAATATTGAAATTAATATAATAAATAGAAAGGAAGTGCATAGATGAAAATAATGAATGTACTTGGTCCAATTTTGGAATCAGCTAAGGGGATTGTACCTATAACAGCAATTATGGTGGTAATTCAAACCCTTATATTAAAAAGGCCTATTGAAGATGTCAAAAACTTTGTGACTGGTATAATTGCTGCTATTATAGGATTACATTTATTTCTTTATGGAACCAATGCTAGCTTAATTTCTGTAGGTGATTCTGTAGGTAGAAATCTTAATGTTCTAGACAAAAAATGGATGATCATTTTAATAGGATTTGCTGTAGGCTATGGAGGAACGCTAGTTGAGCCAGCTTTAAGAAGTCTAGCCATGCAAGTGGAAGAGATATCTCAGGGTGCTATACCACAAAATGTATTGTTGCACGGTGTTGCTATAGGTTTTGGTTCTGGTATGGCATTGGGGTTATATAAAATTATTTCAAACATTCCATTTGTTAAGGTAGTACTGCCTTTACTCCTGCTAATTGTAGTTTTAGCCATTGTAACACCAGAACCATATCCATCAATAGCTATGGATTCTGCCAGTGCTACTACAGGACCAGTAAATATTCCGTTAAATATGGCTATAGCAATTGGTCTTGCTAGTATAATTGAAGGTGTGGATCCGTTGCTTTCAAGTTTTGGAATTGTAGGACTTACGTCTATTGGCTCAATGATATCGGTAATGCTTCTAGGTATATTAACTAAATTTTAACAAAAGGAGGCCTTAAGATTGACTGGTGATAATTTAGATATAAGATGTATAGTGGCTATTGTGGAAAGGGGCAAGGCAGATAAAGTTGTGAATGCAGCTAAAAAAGCAGGTGCTACAGGTGCTACCATATTCTATGCAAGGGGTACAGGGACAACAGAAGCAAAAAAATTTTTTGATTTACACATAGAATCATCAAAAGAGGTTATTATTATTTTGACTGAAGTTTCTAAGAAGGATAAAATTATAAAAGCTATGGTAGAGGCAGGTAAGTTGAAAGCCCCTGGAACAGGTATAATATTTTCAGTGGAAATATCTGATTTAATAGGGCTAAAGCATAGAAATGGATTAGACAAATAAAATAAGGCTAAACAGTAGATTTTTCTACTGCTTAGCCTTTTGCTTTAATAGACTCTAATATTTCCTTTGGATTTACTTGGGCAATTATTACTGCTACAAATACAAGAAGGCATCCTAATATTTCTCTGGGGGACATGGATTCATTCAAAAATATTGCACCGCTTATTACAGAAAATACTGATTCTAAACTCAATATAATTGCTGCAAGGGTTGGATTTGTATATTTTTGTCCAATTATCTGTAACGTATAGGCAACCCCTACAGACATTAAACCTGAATACAGAATTGGTCCTTTAGAAGCTATTATGCCGCTTAGCCTTGGCTCTTCCGCAATGAGGGCAGCAATTAGAGATAAAATACCTGCAGTCACAAATTGTATACAGGATAGTTTTACCCCATCTACCCTGTCTACATACCTATCTATTATTAAAATATGTAAGGCCCAGAATACAGTTCCCATTAGAACTATGGCGTCCCCTTTTTCCATGGTAAAGCCTTCTTTAATACTTAAAAGGTACAATCCAATAACAGCTATTACAACTCCTATCCAGGTATATAGTTCTGTTTTTCTGCCTATAAACATTGCAAGTATAGGTACTACTACCATATATAGAGCAGTAATAAAACCTGCTTTACCAGCAGTAGTATATACTATACCAAACTGTTGGAATGAAGCTGCGAAAAATATGGCACAACCACAAAGGATGCCACCAGTGATCAGGTCCCTGTTTTTAAAGCTTAAATTGGAAGATTTATTGTTATCTCTTCCTCTATTAATTTTATTAAACAAAAAAATAACCGGCAGTAAGGATAAAGCCCCCAATAGGAATCTAGAAGCGCCAAAGGTAAAGGGTTCAATATAGTTCATCCCAAGTTTTTGGGATACAAAGGAAGTCCCCCATATTATTGCTGTAGTAAGTAAGATTAAGCTCCCCCTAATGTTTTTCATGGATTCACCTGCCAATTAATATTATTTTGTAAGTGTATTTATTATCTCTTCCAAAGAAGAGCCTTTGACAATTTTAAAGCTGCCAGATTTAAGCTTTGTTTCAACACCCATTTCAATAACTTTATTAATGAATTCATCCTTACTGTCAATTAGGTAATTTGATGCTAGAATGTTACCAATTTCACCTGGCAGGGTACCTGATGGAATTTCTATGTTTACGATTTCTGCTTCTTCACTATTTTCATTTTCTTCCTTTTCTTCAACTTCCTCTTTATCATCTACATAATCACTAAATTCATTTACTACTGATTCATTGCCTACTTCTACTTGTACATTTGAACTTTCAATATCCATAGCGAAAAGGCCTTCTAATCTCCAGTTTATAACCAAGACTACAACAGCAATAATTGCAATCATCAATATGTATTCTGTGCCATCATACAGGATGTCCTTTATTTTGTCCATAATATTTTTCACAATATCACCTCACCCATATCTATTTAGGGGTTTACTTCATAAAATTTGTATTATACTATAATTATAACATATCAAAAGAGAAAAGGTGATATAAGTTTGAAAGAAGTAATAATTGACAAAAATGACAGTGGACAAAGATTAGATAGATTTCTTAAAAAATACCTGAAGGATGCCCCCTTAAGCTTCATATATAAGATGTTGAGGAAAAAAAATATTAAAATTAACAATAAAAAAGGGAAACCAGACATGATAATAAGTGAAGGGGATGTAATCCAGCTTTTTTTATCAGATGAGACCATTGAAAAATTTAGAGGTACTCAAAGGGTAAATAATAGTAAATTTTCATTAAATATAATTTATGAAGATGAGAATATAATTTTAATAAATAAACCTGTAGGCTTTTTATCCCATTCGGCAAATAAGGAATATGGAAATAATGTAGTTGATGGAATGATTCAATACCTGTATGAAAAGGGTGAATATAATCCTAGAGTTGAGAAAACCTTTAGGCCTTCCATTTGCAATAGGTTGGATAGAAATACAAGCGGTATAATAATTGGTGCAAAAAATTATGAAGCACTAAGGCAAATAAATGCTTCTATTAAAGCAGGAGAAATCCATAAGTATTATAAGACTATAGTAAAGGGTCAAGTAAAAGAGGAAGGGATATTTGAAGGATATTTAGCAAAAGATGAAGAACTTAATAAAGTAAAGATCCTTGATGAAGAGGGAGAAGATACAAAGAAAATACTTACTAAAATAAGAGTGCTAAAGACCATTAATAAATATTCCCTATTAGAAATAGAACTTATTACAGGAAGGACCCATCAAATAAGGGCACATTTATCAAATATAGGCCATCCAATTATAGGAGATATAAAATATGGAGATAAGTCTGTAAACAAATATTTTAGAGAAAATTATGGACTAAATAGCCAGTTTCTCCATGCTTATAAAATTGTATTTTCTAAATTGGAAGCTCCTCTAGATTACTTAAATGGCAAAGAATTTATTGCAAAAGCAGGCAATAAGTTTTCTAAAATTGAAAAAGATCTCTTTGGTAGTTAAAAATGGAGGTGTTAAAAGTGGGGACAAATATTAAGGTAAATGTGGAAGGGGTTGGAGAGTTTATTGTTAATGAAGGCTCTACATTACAAGAAGTTGCAATAAAAGCCTACGGTAATGATTATAAAAAGTACTTAGGAGCTAGAATTAACAATGAGGTATATCACCTACACAAAAAAGCCAAAGATAAGTTGCAAATAAAATTCCTTGATATTAGCCATGAAGATGGCTACAGAATATATACAAGGACCATATCCCTAGTGTTCATTTTAGCCTGTAAAGAACTTTTTCCAGAGAATACTGTCACTATAGAGCAGTTTTTAGGTAAAGGCTTATATGCAGCCTTTGAAGATGGAAAGTCCATTAGTTTTTCTGATATTAAGAATATTAAGGAAAAAATGGAAGAAATCATAGAGAAGGATTTAGATATAAAGAGAGAAAAGGTTTCTTTTGAAGAAGGTATGTATTTATTTGAGAAATGTGGCCATCATGACAAGATAAGACTTTACAAAACTTTGGACAAGGAGTATATAAGTATTTACAGGGTAGGAGATTATGTAGATGGGTTTCATGGTTTCTTAGCACCATCAACAGGATATGTAAAACTTTTTGATTTAAAATACTATTATCCTGGAGCAATAATTTTATTTCCAACACCTTCAAGTCCGGATGAAATACCTGTATTTAAGGAGCAAAAAAAGCTTGCAAAGGTATTTGATGAAGCTAATAAATGGGCTCATATACTGGACCTGGCCTATGTTGGCTCTTTAAATGAAAAGATAAAAAATGGGGAAATAGGTGAGGTTATAAGGGTCAATGAAGCACTTCATGAAAAGAAGATAGGGGAAATAGCTGATTTAATATGTGAAGATGATGACATAAATATAATACTTATTGCAGGGCCTTCATCTGCTGGGAAAACTACATTTGCTCAAAGATTGGCTGTACATTTGAAGGTAAACGGAAAAAGGCCTATTGCCATTTCTGTAGATGATTATTTTTTAGATAGGGAAAAAACTCCTCGAAAAGAAGATGGACAATATGATTTTGAATCAATTGAAGCAATAGATTTAGAGCGCCTAAATGAAGATTTGCTAGCCCTTTTGGAAGGACATGAGGTGGAATTGCCAAAGTTTAACTTTATAACTGGTAAAAGTGAAATGTCTGGACGTAAAATAAGGGTGGATAAGGATCACCCAATTATAGTAGAAGGAATCCATGGCCTTAATCCAAGATTAACTACCCATATACCTGATAAAAACAAGTTTAAAATATACATTTCTGCTCTCACCCAGTTAAATATTGATGCCCACAATAGAATATCTACTACTGATACCAGACTTATACGAAGGATGGTAAGGGATTATAAATTTAGGGGAAATGATATATTTAGAACCTTTGAACTTTGGGAAGGTGTTGTGGAGGGAGAAGGTATAAATATATTTCCTTACCAGGAAGAAGCAGATATAATGTTTGATACAGCATTAGTATATGAGCTTTCTGTTTTAAAAAAATATGCAGTACCCCTGCTAAAACAAATAGATAATAGAAGCCCTTACTATTCAGAAAGCAAAAGGCTGTTAAAATTTTTAGATTATTTTCTAACTATAGAAGATGAAAGCACTATTCCAGCAAATTCAATATTAAGGGAATTTATAGGAGGTGCAGATATAAACGTGCATAAATAATGGGGGGGTATTAATGAATAAACTTTTAGAAAGGTTAATAGAGAAAAACAAGTATTTAGTTCAATATGGACAAGTGGCAGATTATATACCCAAGCTTAAAAGTGCAAATCCTGAAGATATTGGTATTTGTTTACTGGATATGGATGGAAATATGTACTGTAGTGGAGTTTACAATAAAAAGTTTACAATTCAAAGTATATCTAAGGTAATAACCCTTATGCTGGCTTTAGTAGATAATGGAGAGGAAAAAGTATTTTCAAAAGTAGGCTTAGAATCTACTGATGAGCCCTTTAATTCCCTCTATAAATTGGATTTATCCTTAGAAAATAAACCAGCAAACCCAATGATTAACTCAGGTGCAATTATAGTTACTTCAATGATAAAAGGAAATCATGAAGAAAAATTCAATAAAATACTTGAGGCTATAAGAAAAATAACTAACAACAATACTATAGACTACAATAGGGAAGTATATGAATCAGAAAAGGAAACTGGTGATAGAAATAGAGCTATAGCATATTTGTTAAAAAATAAGGGACTATTGGAAGGGGATGTTGAGGAAGTTTTAGATGTTTATTTTAAGCAATGCTCCATAGAATTAGATTTAATAGACCTGGCAAAAATTGGTCTTTTTTTGGCCAATGGATGTAGGACCCTGGATGGAGGCTACCAGGGATGTAATATTGAAATAGCCACAATTTTAATAGCTGTAATGACTACCTGTGGTATGTATGATTTTAGTGGAGAATTTGCTGCACGAGTAGGTATACCATCAAAAAGTGGAGTTTCTGGCGGCATACTGTCAGTTGTACCAAATAAATATGGAATTGGAGTATATGGCCCGGCTTTGGATAAACACGGAAATTCAATAGCAGGCTTTGGTATTCTTAAGGACTTGTCTGAAAAACTGGGACTAAATATTTTTAAGATTTGTAAAAGAAATTAATATTATTTCAAGCATATAAGGAATGGCTAATTAATATATTTATAGTAATAAGGGAGCTATCTGGGGAAAATTGGGGGTAAAGGGTAAAATAGTGAAGAAATTTCTACTCTTATTCATTGGGGTAGCAGTGGTCTTAAAAGCTTGCACCATGTCGGAAAATATATATCCTAACCATAGAAGTATTTTAGACAGAGAGTTTAGAACCATTTATTCAGGGGAGGTAACTACTTTAAATTATTTGACCACTGCTACGGCCAATGAATTTTCATTGATTGTAAATTTTGTAGATCCCCTAGTTGAATATGATAGATTTGGGAAAATTCAACCTGCATTGGCTACAGAATGGAGTGTATCTGAAGATGGATTGGTATGGACCTTTAAACTTCGTCCAGGAGTAAAATGGGTCACATATGACGGAGAAATATATGGTTTTGTAACAGCACAGGATTTTGTAGATGGGCTTAAATATGTGCTTACTAGTGAAAATAGGTCTAAAACAGCTAACATAGTATATAACATGATTAAAAATGCAAAGGAATACTACAACAAGGAAATAACCGACTTCAACCAAGTTGGTGTAAAAGCATTGGACAAATATACCCTTCAATATACTCTTATAAAACCTATACCTTATTTTTTGTCTACTCTTACTTATACCTGTTTTTTTCCAGCAAACGGACAATTTATAAAAGATGTAGGAGGCAAATTTGGCATTGATAATAAGCATATTCTTTATAATGGCTCCTATATAATGAAAACTTATGAACCCCACCATAGGAGAATTCTTGAGAAAAATCCGCACTACTGGGATAAAGAAAATGTCTATATTGATAGAATAAGTATGACCTATAACAAGGAAGCAAATGTTCTTGCACCGGAAATGTTCCTAAGAGGGGAAATAGACCATGTTAATATAGGTTCTGATATTATTTATGAATGGATGAGGGATGAAAAAAAGAAAAATTTGATTAGGCCCAATAGGACTAATTTCTTTTCATATTTTTATTCTTTTAATTTCAACCCAAATTTTTCAGAGGAATATGAGCCTGAGAATTGGAAAATAGTAGTAAATAACAGGAATTTTAGAAAGTCCATATTCCATGCTCTAGATAGAAAGGCTGCTATGTTAACAGAAGAACCTTATGAGCCAGAAAACAGATTGTTAAATACTATTACTCCAAAGGGATTTGTTTCAGTTGGTGGGGTAGATTATACGGATTTACAACCTTTGAGGGAATTTACCCAAAAAGATTCCTTTAATATAGAATTAGCTTTAGCTTACAAGAAAAAGGCCATGAAAGAACTAAGAGGAAAGGCTACCTTTCCAGTTAAAGTTTTAATGCCATATAATGCTGCATCTAAACAATGGGCAAATAGGGCTCAGGTAATTAAGTACCAATTAGAAAGGATCCTTGGCAAGGATTATATAGAAGTAATCATAGAAGCTAATCCACCTACAGGATTTCTTGAAAAGGTAAGAAATTCAGGAAAGTATGGATTAATGGAGCTTAACTGGGGTGCAGACTTTGCAGATCCTGAAACCTATACCCATCCCTTTAGACGGGATTCTACCTTTAGTTGGATTCATTTGGCTGAAGGCAACGGAAAGGAAGATGGATTGACTATTTATGAAAATTTATTACAAAAAGCCATGGAGGAAGTGGAAGATATTAATAAAAGATACCTTCTTTTTGCCGAAGCTGAATCCTACCTTATAGAGGAAGCCTTTGTAATACCTTATTCAGTAGGAGGGGGAGGTTATTCTGCCTCCAGGATAAACCCCTTTGAAATTTCCTATTCTCCCTTTGGTGCTACATCCGGAAGATTTAAGGGACTTAGGCTTTTAAAAAGGCCTATGAATATTGAAGAGTATAAAAAAGAACTTTATAAGTGGCAGATGGAAAGGAAGGGACAGTTTGAAGGGGGAAGGGAATGATAAAATACATATTTTTTAAAATATTACAGTCTATATTTACATTATTTTTAGTAATAACTATAGTGTTTGTACTTATGAGATCCATGCCAGTTGAAGGATATTTAGGAGAAGATTATGACAAATTGGACCAGGTACAAAAAGAGGTAATTATTGAGAGTTTAGGACTAAGGGACCCAATACATGTACAGCTTAAAAAATTTTACAATAGGATTATAGCAGGAGATCTGGGTGTTTCTATAACCTATAGGCCAGGAGTTCCTGTAGCTGACATACTAAAAAGCAAAATTCCCTACTCCTTAGGAATTGGCCTTACAAGCCTAGCTATTTCCTTTGTATCTGGTATAAATCTAGGTATTATTATGGCTGAAAATTCAGGGAAGATATTAAACAAGCTTGGTAACATATATATTGTAGCAACAAATGCTATACCTGCTGCCATTTACTACATTTTGCTTCAATTTTATTTAACGGATATTTTTAAGCTTCCAATGCTATTTTATGCAGACAGGCCTATTAGCTGGATTTTACCCATCTTGTCCTTATCCTTAGGGACTACTGCCTCCTATGCCTTGTGGATGAAAAGATACATGGCTGATGAACTAAATAAGGATTATGTGAAGTTAGCAATATCTAAGGGAATGAAAATGAAAGATGTAATAAAAAAGCATGTTTTTATAAATGCCTTTGTACCTATGGTTCAATATCTTCCAGCATCCATACTATTTACCATATCCGGTTCCATTTATGTAGAATCTCTGTATTCCATACCTGGAATGGGAGGTCTTTTAGTAGAGGCCATACAAAGACAAGATACTACCTTAGTAGAAGCAATAGTACTTATATATTCTTTTATAGGGATTATGGGAATGCTTTTTGGAGATATATTTATGGCACTTTTGGATCCAAGGATTAAATTCGGGAAAAGTGAAGGAAGAATATGATGAAAAATATTAATTATTCCTATTGGATTTCAACTTTTAAAGCCTTTAAGAAAAATAAAGTGGCCTTGTTTTTTTTATATATAATAATTGGCCTCATAGCCTTTATTACAATCCAGCCTTTTTTACCAGATCAAAAATCTCCTAATGCCATATATGTAGATGAAGCTACAGGTCTGCAGCTTATAAATAAGCCTCCCAGTAAAGAGTTTTGGCTTGGTACAAATTCCATAGGGCAGGATATGTGGGCAAGAATCTGGGCTGGTACAAGAATATCACTACTTATAGGCTTTACTGTAGCCCTATGGGAAAATCTAATAGGGCTTTTTGTAGGACTTATTTGGGGATATGTAAGAAAGCTTGAAGGAATAATTTCTGTTATATATAATGTGCTAAATAATGTACCTAAAACAATAATGCTCATATTATTAGCCTATACCATGAAACCTGGCCTACTTACAATAATATTTATTATGTGTATAAGTGGATGGCTTGATTCAGCAAGACTTGTAAGAAATTTAGTAGTCACTATCAGGGATAGGGAGTATAATATAGCTTCAAGAATACTTGGAACTCCTATCTACAGAATAGTATCAAAAAATATATTACCTTATTTAGTTTCAACACTAGTATTAAAGACAACCTTATCCATTCCTGCTGCCATTGGTTATGAAGTGTTTTTAACCTACATTGGTTTAGGCCTTCCAGTAAGCACTCCATCTTTAGGAAACCTTATTAGCGAGGGTAGAGGATATATAGTAGTACCCTCCCTGAGGTATCAGCTAATGATTCCAGCCCTGATACTTTCAACGATAACAGTGTCCTTTTATACTATAGGAAATGCCTTTGCAGATGCTTCAGATCCAAAGAATCACTTTTAATGGGGTGTAACAGTGAGGAAAGAAGAGCCATTACTAACTATTGAAGATCTATCAATAAAGTTCCAGCTTAAAAACCAGGTTGTAGATATTATAAAGGGGCTGTCACTAAATATATATAAAGGGGAGAGTCTGGCAATAGTAGGTGAATCTGGAGCAGGAAAATCTGTATTTGGAAAATCTCTTATTGGGGTATTAGACAAAAATGGTTGGATAGATTCTGGAAAGATTATATATAAAGGAATGGATATAGCAAAATTTAAGACGGAAGATGAATGGCTTAAAATAAGAGGTAGAGAAATAGCTATGGTATTTCAGGAACCTATGACAGCCTTAAATCCATTGAAGACTATAGGAAGCCAAGTTAAAGAAGCTGTAGTACTTAATCAGGGATTAAAGGGAAAAGGTGCAGAGAAAGAAGCTATAAAAATACTGGAGGATGTAGGTATTAAAAATGCAGATAAACTATATAAGAAATATCCCCATGAATTTTCAGGAGGTATGAGGCAAAGAGCAGTTATAGCAATAGCCCTTGCCTGCAAACCTAATATACTCATATGTGACGAGCCTACTACTGCCTTAGATGTAACAATACAAGCCCAAATACTTAAATTGCTGAACAGATTACAAGAAGAGTATAATTTAACCATCATATACATTAGCCATGATTTAGGAGTAGTGGCAAAAATAGCCCATAGGGTGGCGGTGATGTGTAAGGGGAAAATAGTAGAAGTAGGTCATGTAAGGGATATTTTTTACAATCCTAAACATCCATATACTATTTCATTATTATCAAAGTTGCCTTAAATAGATCCATTTTGGAATCAATATTGGAGCTGATTATATGAAAAAGAAAGAAAAAATATTAGATATAAAAGATTTAACAGTAGAATATGGAAAGGGAAGGAAAAAATTTAAGGCTGTAGATGGAGTAAACTTTTCCATATATAGAGGTGAGATATTTGGATTAGTTGGAGAAAGCGGTTCAGGCAAGACTACCATAGGCAAGGCTATCCTAAGAATTGTTAGAACAAGTGGAGGAAGTATAATATTTAATGGAAAGATAATAAATAGGAAAATAGATAAAAAACTAGATAGAGAATTAAAAAGAAAAATTCAGATGATTTTTCAAGATCCTATGGCATCTTTAAATGAAAGGGCAAAGATTGATTATATAGTGTCGGAAGGACTGTACAATACAAAAAATTATGTTGATGAAAATCATAGGAGGAAAAAGGTAGAAAAGATACTTCTAGATGTAGGACTGTTACCAGAACATGCTAATTATTTTCCCCATCAATTTTCAGGGGGAATGAGGCAGCGGATAGGAATTGCAAGGGCACTTATAATGGAACCTGAGCTTTTGATACTTGATGAACCTACAGCAGCCTTAGATTTGTCTACTAGGCTTCAAATTATAAACTTGCTAATAGAACTAAAAGAAAAAAAGAATCTTACCTACCTTTTCATAAGCCATGATTTGTTCCTTTTAAAAACAATTGCCCACAGGGTTGCAGTAATATATAAGGGTAAAATAGTAGAATTGGCAGACACGGATAAATTATTTAAAAATCCAATTCATCCCTATACCAAGTCACTAATATCAGCAATACCAGTACCAGATCCAATAGAAGAAAAAAACAAGATTCACTATATATACGACCCCTTGTCTTATACATATGAAAATGACCCTCCTAGACTTATAGAAGCAGAGGAGGGACATTTTGTGTTAAAGTAAAAAACTTGTACATGGCAAATATGAATATTATAATAATTAATATGCTATAATAAAATTTAAACAAACAGAGGAAGTGAGGATACTATGGGCAAAAAGGCATTGGCTTTAATTTTAATATTGACAATTTTATTTGCTTTTGGATGTACCAGGAAAGAGGATAAAGGGAGAAATTCAAATGAAAATATGGACAATGGTTCTGTAATTGAAGAAAATGGAGTTATTGAAGATGAGGAGGAAGTGGATGAAATTCAAGAAATAATTGATAATATGACTTTAGAGGAAAAAATAGGACAGCTATTTATATTTGGAATAGATGGTACGGAAATAGATGAGCAAATAATTGAATTAATTCAAAAATATAAGGTTGGAGGTTTCATTTTTTTTGGTGACAATATTGATACAATTGAACAGGCAATAAAGTTATTAAATGATATTAAGAAGGAAAATGGCAACAATCCATTGCCTTTATTTCTTGCTATAGATGAAGAAGGAGGTCAGGTTACAAGACTAGCAGATATATTTCCATCATTGCCAGATGCAGGTAGAATTGGCAATATAAATGAGAAAGAGATTTCTTATGAATTTGGTAAGCTAATAGGACAGAGATTAAAAACAATTGGATTTAATATGGATTTTGCACCAGTTTTAGATATAAATTCAAATCCCAATAATCCTGTAATAGGAAATAGAGCTTTTGGATCCAATAAAGAAGTAGTGATAGACAATGGTATTGAAGTAATGAAGGGAATAAATTCAGAAAACATAATATCTATAGTAAAGCATTTTCCAGGCCATGGTGATACTACAGTAGATTCCCATATTGATTTGCCTATAATAGCTAAGAGCTTGGAAGAATTAAAAGGCCTTGAGCTAGCTCCTTTTGAAAGAGCAATAGAAGAGGAAGTGGATGGCATAATGATAGCACATATATTATTCCATGAGTTAGACAATAAGTATCCTGCAACTTTGTCACAGAATATCATTACCCATTTATTAAGAGAGGATTTAGCTTATGATGGAGTGGTTATCTCGGACGATATGACCATGGGAGCAATTATGGAAAATTATACAGTGGAAGAGGCAGCCTTAAGATTTTTTCAAGCGGGAGGAGACATAGCCTTAATATGCCATGGATACGAAAATATGACATCTGCCTTTAATAGAGTAAAAGAAGAAGTTTATGGAGGTAATCTACAAATTGAAGAAATTAATCAGAAAGTATATAGGATTATAAGTCTTAAGAGGAAATACAATCTTGCAGACGTCTTGGTTGAAGAATATAACATAGAAGAGGTAAATGAAAAGATTGAAAGTTTTTTAAATAAAATTAAGTAATGACTGCAAAATATGTTAGCTTTACTATATGAAGCAGACAGTAGGATGCTTTTTTAAGACAAGCTGTTGATTTTTATGGAATTTTATAATATAAGAAAATTGAAGAGTAATAATAGATAGATAGATATTTTAGGGACCTATAATGTGAGCATGATATTACTTATATGATTAGGGGGATAATAATGGGAAACTATTTGAAACTAAGGGATAATACAGAACTTTATTTGAAGAGGGACCTACCAGAAAATACTACAGCTATTATTGTTATTAATCATGGATTTGCAGAGCACTTAAATCGTTATGATTATGTAACAAAAATTTTAAATAAAGCAAATCTAGGAGTTTATAGGTATGATTTAAGAGGGCATGGCAGAACTAAATCCAAAAAAGGTTACATAGAAGATTTTATGGATTTTGTAAAAGATGCTGATGAAGTTGTAAATTTAGCTAAGACTGAAAACCCTGATTTACCTATATTTATGTTAGGCCATAGCATGGGAGGCTTTATTACCTTATGCTATGGTATAGATAAACCTAACAAACTAAAAGGTCAAATATTTTCAGGAGCTGCAATAAGAAGACTTCCAGTAGTAAATGGTATAAAGGGTAATATAGTAAAACTACTAGGTCGCATTATACCAAATTTAAGTATAAAAAATAATCTTTCAAAGGATATATGTAGTGTTAAAGAAGTTGTAGATGAATATATTAATGATCCGCTGATATTAAAGGAAGCAAAACTTAAATTTTATAGTGAGTTTTTAATAAGAGGCACTGATTGGATAGAGAAAAATATAGAAAAATATGAGTATCCTTGTTTAATAACCCATGGAGAAAAGGATAAAATAGTACCAAAGGAAGTATCTATTTATCTTTATAGCAAAATATCCTCAGAGGATAAAGAAATTAAAATTTATGATAATTTATATCATGAAATTTTGAATGAAAATGAAAAGGACAAGGTTTTATCAGACATAATAAACTGGATATATGAAAGGGTATGAAAGGCATGTTAGTAATTGGAATATTATTTTTAATAATAGGCTCCATATTTATTTTGTCTGAGGCATGTACAGTAAAAAGAGAAAATGATGAAATTGTAATTAAAAGGGCTAAAGTCAATATAGAAAGCTGGTTTGTAAGATACAAACTGTTGGTAGGGATCCTATCAACAGTTTTGGGCATATTTTCCATAATTAATTATATTATCTATTAAATATTAATAAAGTTAGTGAATACCATATGCTTTATAAAAGATATGCTAGGCTGCTTTTAAATATGGACAAGTATCCATAGAAATTTTATGATTAGATGTATTTTTAACTCTAATTGGAATTACCTATATAGTTGAACAAGCAGTAGGATTTTGATATAATATCGTAAAACGATATTTTAGATGTTCTAAATTTTAGGAGTGATTTATTTGGAATTACAAAGTGTTTACGAGGAAATTTCTAGATACCTTTGGGAATGTAATAAAATTATCCATAAAAAAGGTCACAATATAGCAAAAGAGTATGGTTTAACCTATGACCAATATCATCTATTAATATACTTAAAAAAACTAAAGACAGCTCCTACTATAAATGATATTTCAAATAAATTAAATCTTGCACAAAATACTGTATCTGAAAAGATTAAACGTATAGAAGAAAAGGGCCTGGTTAAAAGGGTTGATGATGACAGCGATAGAAGGATAACAAGGGTATTTATTACTGAAAAAGGTCTAGATCTTATAAAGACTATTAAAAAGGAAGGAAGAAACAGGACTACTTATTCTGCTCTAGCTAAAATGGATGAAAATGAAGTTAAAAATTTTCTTTTTTGTTTAGAAAAATTGTATCTCAGCCTGAAGGGGGAGGACTATGATTAGAAAATTTATATCTTATTATAAACCTCACAAAAAATTATTTATAATTGATATGTTTTTTGCCTTCTTAATTTCAGCCATAGATTTAGTTTTCCCAATGGCTTCTAGGGAAATAATAAATAATGTAATTCCAACACAAAGATTGGATTTACTTATTAAATGGGCCATTATATTAGGTGTTTTAGTTGTTATCAGGTATATAGGTAACTATATAGTATCCTATTGGGGACATGTATTAGGGGTTTATATAGAATATGACATGAGGAAGGAACTATTTGCTCATTTACAAACCCTTCCCTTTAGTTATTATGACAATACAAAAACCGGACATATAATGTCAAGGCTTGTAAATGACTTGAGGGATGTGGTGGAACTAGCCCACCATGGTCCTGAAGATATATTTATATCAGCAGTAATGCTAGTTGGTTCATTTATACTTTTAATAAAGGTTAATTTAAAACTAACTTTAATAGTATTTGCCTTTATACCTTTTATAATTGGATTTATCATGCTAAAAAGGGTAAAAATGGAAAATGCCTTTAGAAAAGTTAGAAGAAAAATAGCAAATATAAATGCTTATTTAGAGAATAGCATTTCAGGAATAAGGGTTGCAAAGGCCTTTACCAATGAAAAATATGAAATAAAAAAATTTGATAAGAATAATAATGAATATAAGGAATCAAGAAAAGAAAGTTTTAAGGTTATGGGTGAATTTTTGGCTGGCATGGGAGCAGCTACCAATATGCTAGACTTAGTAGTTATAACTATTGGAGGTTATTTTGTCTTTAATGGCTCCATAACTGTAGGAGATTTATTTGCCTATACTATGTATATTAACTATTTCATGCAACCAATAAGGAGACTGACAAATTTAATGCAGCAGCTTCAAGAAGGTTTGACTGGATTTGAAAGATTTGTAGAAGTTATGGAAATAAAACCTGACATAGTAGATAAGGAAAATGCGATAGAACTTAAGGATGTTAAAGGACATATTGAATTTAAAGACGTATCCTTTAGCTATACAGATGGTGAAAATACAGTTTTGGAAAATATAAATATGGATATTAAACCGGGAAAGACTGTAGCTTTAGTTGGACCCTCTGGTGCAGGAAAGACTACATTATGCCACTTAATTCCAAGATTCTATGATATAAATGAAGGACAGATTTTAATAGATGGTATTGATATAAGAGATGTGAAACTTGAATCTTTAAGGAAAAACATAGGTATTGTCCAACAGGATGTATTTTTATTTACTGGAACAATTAAGGAAAATATTGCATATGGAGATCCGACTAAATCTGATGAGGAGATTATTGAGGCTGCTAAAAAGGCAAGCATTCATGATTTTATAATGTCTCTTCCTAATGGATATGATACCTTTATTGGTGAGAAGGGTGTTAAGCTTTCTGGTGGACAAAAACAGAGAATTTCTATTGCAAGGCTATTTTTAAAAAATCCTCCTATATTGATACTGGATGAAGCTACATCTGCCCTTGATAATCAAACGGAAATAATAATTCAAAAATCTCTTGAAAAATTAGCCGAGGGAAGAACAGCCCTTGTAATTGCCCATAGATTATCTACCATAAAGAATGCAGATGAAATAATAGTATTAACAAATGATGGGATAGTTGAAAGAGGTAGCCATGAAGAATTATTAGCTAAAAATGGGTTATATAGTGAATTATATAGATCCCAATTTAAAAGAGCAGTGTAAACAGTGTCAAATAAACCTCACCCTACATATTATGTATTGAATATGTAGGGGAGGTAATAATATGGAAATGAATTATCCAGAACTGTATTATAGAATTTATCCTAAAGCTATAGATTCTATAAACAAATACTTAAAAAATAATCCAGGACCGGTAAATATAACAGAGGATGAAATAGATTATATGGTGGAGGAAGTATATGAAAAGCTAATTTATGAATGTCCGGAAATAGATGAAGACCCAATAGAAAGAAGAGGTAGGTACAGATCTCTTCAAAGACAATTTTATGGAAGAAGGAGACTGGCTAGGGATATTATTACTATTATAATAATTTCTGAATTGTTAAGAAGATTAAACCCATATATATTCGGTATGGAATATAATTATTAAATAGGCTAACTTTAGCCTATTTTTTGTAACTTTTTTGTAAAGCAAATTTTTGGAGTATATAGTATTCTATAATTAGAGAAAAAATATCTAATGATGATGTATTATAAGAAAGGGGGGCAAAAATGGGCAAAAAAAGACTTATATTGGCACTAATTATTATAGTTGTATTTTTGTTTATCGGGAATTCATATATAATCATAACTAAATTAGGTTCAGATTTGGTTGGTGCAGAAGGAGTTCCTATAGAAGAGTTAGAAATATACAAAACTTATGGTGAAAAGCGTAGGCTTTTAAATAGAAAAATTAAAGCATTAGAAAAGGAAGTAATTGTAGAGGTGGATGAATGTGGGGATGAGGAAATAGTTGAAGATATGGAAGAAGTAGAACAAGAAAAAGGTACTGCTACTGAGCCTGAAAACAAGGAAGGATATACAGGTATTGTTGAAGAGGAAATAAATGATATTGAAGAAGAAAATACTGAAAATATAGAAGTAGGTGAACTTTGGCCTACAGAAGGTTCTGAAGAGAGAAAAGTTGCCTATCTTACCTTTGATGATGGTCCATCAAGTACAGTAACCCCTCAAATATTAGATATTCTTGCCAAATACGATATTAAAGCTACCTTTTTTGTAGTAGGAAAATATGCAGAAAAATATCCTCACATATTAAAAAGAATTCATGATGAGGGACATGTCATAGGAAATCATACTTACAGCCATAATTATAATTATATTTATAAAAATGTTTCTAATTTTGTAAAAGAGCTGGATGCTACCAAAGAGGTATTTAAAAATATACTGGGTGAGGATTTTGAAACAGATTTAATAAGATTTCCGGGAGGTTCTTTTGAAGCTTGGAAAACATCCTTTAGAAAGCAGGTAACAGAATTAGGATATAGGTATGTAGACTGGAATTCTTTGAATGGAGATGCTGAAGGTCATAACCTATCTAAAGAAAGGCTAATTGAAAGATTTAAAAGCACTTACAAAAAGCAAAACAATCTTGTAATACTAATGCATGATACAGATGCAAAATATACTACACCAGAAGCTTTACCTGCTATCATAGAATTTTTAATAGAGGAAGGTTATGAATTTTCAACATTGTAATTGGGGGTAATAAGATGAGAAACAAGAAGATTCTTGTAGTAGAGGATGAGGAGTCCATAAGGAAATTTATAAGAATCAATCTTGAAAGGGAAGGATTTATTGTCATAGAAGCTGAAACTGGCGAAAAAGCCTTGGAAATAGCTAAGTCTGAGGATATAGATGTAGTTGTATTGGATATAATGCTTCCGGGTATTGATGGGTATCAGGTATGTAAGGAGTTGAGAAACAAATACAGCACAATAGGCATTATAATGCTGACAGCCAAATCTCAAGATGTAGACAAGATAATGGGCCTTGAGTATGGGACAGATGATTATATGGTAAAGCCTTTTAATCCTTTAGAATTAGTTTTAAGGATAAAATCCCTTATAAGGAGAATTGATGCAAACAAGCCTGAAAATCATGAAATAGTAACCTTTGGACCCTTTAAAATTGACAAATATTCTAGACAGTTTTTTAAAAACGAAAAACATATTGAACTGACTCCCACTGAATATTCCATAATTAAACTTTTTATAGAAAACCCTGGTAGAGCCTTTACCAGGGATGAAATACTTAATTTAGTGTGGGGATATGATTTTATAGGAGATACTAAAATTGTAGATGTAAATATAAGAAGGCTTAGAACAAAAATTGAAGATGATTCTAAAAATCCTCACTATATTGAAACTGTTTGGGGTGTAGGATACAGGTGGAGAAGAGATGGGAATTTATCTGGAGGAGATTATGAAAAGTAGTATTAAAAAAAGGCTAGTTGGTAACTTTATGCTGATTATAATAATTACAGTACTTATAATAGAATTTTTTCTATTCAATGCAATTAGAAACTATTATTACAAAAGCATTGAAGAAATACTTTCAAATCAGATAGCCTTTTCAACTGAATTTTATAGAAAATACTTCTCCACCAGTAGATTGGAAGACATAGTTATTGATGATGTGGATTTATTTTGGAGGCAGACATCAGCCCAAGTACAAATTTTAGATAATGAAGGGAAAATACTGATGGATTCAATTGGTGCTGTCCATGAAACAAAGTTTATTACATCCGGTGATGTTTTAGATGCCTTAAAAGGCAATAAGGCTACCTGGATTGGAAAAGTAGAATATGATACAGAGCCAGTAATAGCTGTATCAAGCCCTTTAAAAGTTGAAGGTGAAGTTGTGGGAGTTTTAAGATTTATATCCTCCTTAAGGGAAACTAATAAAATAATTATGAGTATATATAGGCTATTGATTGTGTTAGGAATTATAGTAGTGGTAATTTCAGGGATTGTAAGTATTTTTTTAGCCAATACCATTGTTCAGCCCTTAAAGGAAGTAACAGAAGTTGCAGAAAAAATGGCAGATGGGCAATTAAAGGTAAGATCAAAAAAGAAGTTTGATGATGAAATTGGGAAACTATCTGATACCTTAAACTATATGGCGGAAGAGTTAATAAAAAAGGAGCATTTGAAAAATGATTTTATATCATCTATTTCCCATGAATTAAGAACTCCTCTAACTTCAATAAAGGGCTGGGCTATAACTCTAAATTCTGGTAAAGTGGATCAAAGTTTATTGAAAGATGGGCTTAATATAATTGAAAAAGAAAGTGATAGATTATCAGACTTAGTAGAAGAGCTACTTGATTTTTCTAGGTATGTTTCTGGAAGAATTACAATAGAAAAGGATGAAATGAATTTAATTGAATCTATAAACCAAGTAGAAAAGCAGCTTAAACTTAGGGCTAAGGAAAAAAACTTGGATTTTTCTGTTTCCTATGATTCTGATTTACCAAATATAATTGGTGATGAAAATAGAATTAAACAGGTACTTATAAATCTGCTAGATAATGCTTTTAAATTCACAGATGAAGGAGGAAGGGTTAGTTTAAGCGCAGCAAAAGATGGTGATTATGTAATTATCAAAGTAAAGGATAATGGTCAAGGTATTCACGAGGAAGACTTGCCCTATATTAAGGAAAAATTCTACAAGGGGAAAAATAGCAATTCAAATACAGGCTTAGGCTTATCTATATGTGATGAAATTGTAAAACTTCATGGAGGTCATATGGATATTAAAAGTAAACTTAATGAAGGTACAACAGTAATAGTAACCCTGCCAATAAGGGGAGGATGTAGCAAATGAAAAGAATATCATTATTACTAGGATTTGTGATACTTGCAATACTTTTATCTGCATGTAGTGTTGATAATATGGAGTTATCCAAAAATATTGTGGCACCAAAAAATATAAATTTGCCAATTGAAGGCAGGTATCTTGTTGAAGAATTCAAAATTAGCCCTGTAAGTGCAATGACAGAAGAAGAAGCGGAAATCTATATTGGAAAGGAAGCTCTATTTCACGAAGATGTAGTTATTCTAGGGGATAATTATTGTTATGAACCTAATTTTAAAATAAAAAATGTTAAAGCTAATGAATATTTAATATATCAATATAAGACTAATCCGGAATTATTAAATATAACAGATGAAGAAATACAAGTAGTTTCCGTATCAGGTGAAAGACAGTTTTTCAATGATTTTATAAAGCTTTCTGACAATACTATATTGGTAAATATAGATGGAGTATTTTTTTATTTAAGAAAAACAAATGATGATGTTCAAATTGATAAGGCTGAACTTTATAGTACTACTCAAGAAATTACCTTAAAAGCGGCTGATTCTGAAAAGGAAATAAGTTTGGATTCAGCTATACTATTAGGGTTAAAGGCCTTTAAATTAGATAGTGGAAATAGTGGACTTGAAAATTGGAGTTATAGAACTATATTTATTAGAAGTGTTGATAAAAATATAGTTAGCATTCAGGAAATGGAAAATATATTACTTCCCAGGATGACTGGATTCTGGAAGGTGGAAGTAGAAAGGGAAGAAAAGGATGGTAAAGTAAATGATAAAATTAAAGCTTATCCTGTAAATAGGGGTGCAGATATAAGTATAAAAGTAAGAGATGAAGAAATTTTTAGAACCGAAATGGAGCAAATTAGCACTAGTAGCACTATAAAAAATATATTGTTTTTAGGAAACAACTATATATCAATAGAGAATATACATTACAGAAATAAAGGTCAAAGATATCTGGAGTTTTATCCTGTTGATAATATAAATGAAGGTACTCCTATAAAGATTTCAGATATAATGGGGGAAGCTGGTAAAGAGGCTTTATTAGAAGGCTTTAATATGGAAATTCTTTCAAATAATAAGGAAAGCAAAAAAGGATTAATAAATTTTATACCTAAGGAAGACAGCTTTGGACTATTTAGAAGAAATGGGCTTTGGATACTAAGGGGAAGGGTAAACTATATTAAGAATGGTGATTATGTTTATGAAGATTTTAATATTCCAGCAATACCAAGCCAAGAAATTATAAGCTATGATGAATTATATATACCCTGGAAGGAAATAAAGGCTAGAAGGCCAGATGCATTAGATGCATTTGTCTCTCCAAATGAGGATATAGCTATAATACTTACCAGAAATGAAATATTAATATATCCCATAGAAGAAAACGCAATTGGAAAGGAACCAATAGGGAAGGTACAACTAAATCCAGGAGAAAAAATAATAATGGCTGAATGGGCAATTGGAAGATATCCACAAATATGGGAAAAGGAATTCGTGAAGGAAGCAAATTAAGGTTGCATTTAAATTAGATTGCAACCTTTTTTACTTCCTTATATTCATTAAATATATTGAAAATAAAAACAATTTGTAATATAATAAATATAACAAGAGAATGATAAAAATTTGACTTACAACACTGCTTTTCTAAATTAGGTTCAAGGCTCACATAAACCAGAAAATAATGAATACCACAATTCTTTTACATCTTGTTTTAGTCATATTTTCTCTGCTTGGAAGCTTGTCAGAAATTATCATGTGCATAAATTGTAGCTGTAAATTACTTAAGATAAAGGGGGAAAAATGGATTATAAAGAATATCTAGATAACATAGAAAAAAAGCTCAAAAATTATTTTGATATTGAAAGAAACTATGAGTTAAATGGTTATGTTTGTGATCTACATGCTAGATATCATTTAAGAAATGAAAGATATATATTGTCAAAAAAAATAGTTATATATGCCATTGAAAGCAATGAATATATATTTATTAAATGTATTGATAAGATAGATGATATTTGTTTGAAAGAATATATAGAATTTCTAGTAAATTCTATTAGTGATATAGTGAAACCAGATGAAAATCATATGTCAAGTGCTATTACAGGGGTATTGGTTACAAAACATAAACCTGGGGCGGACATTATAGATACTATAAAGAAGTTTAAATATCATAAGGGGTTTGCCTTCGGTTTTAAAGGCTGGGTTGATATTAGGTTAATTTTGGTTACTAT
>JAAYHM010000022.1 GCA_012735405.1 Tissierellia bacterium
AGTATTCTCGTGGCACTTTTTTGAGAATTTTTATGTCCATTTCTACCATCAATAACAAACCTAAAGCCCGTTTGGTATTTTGCAGTCTTTTAGCAAATCCTTTCTCTACAATAAGGTAGCTATATTTAGATTGGCTATTAAAAGCAATTTTTTTGATAATTTCTGTGCTTATATTGTAGGGGATATTGCCAAATATTTTATAGTCTGTATTTTTAAGGAAGTTAAATTCCAATATATCCTCATGAATAATTTTTATATTCTGAAAAGGCTCAACTGTTTCTTCCGTAGCATGACATAAGTCTTCATCAATCTCTATAGCATTCACCCATTGACTTCTTTTAACAAGTTCCCTAGTAAAATGTCCTTTGCCTGATCCGATTTCTATAACATTGTCTTGTTTATTTATATTCGTATAATTCAATATTTCTTTTACATGCTTTTTAGATGTAATGAAATTTTGCGTATGTTTTGGGTTTTTTTGTTTCATTATAACCTTCTCCTTGCTGGTTATAATGAACTAATCCTACTAAGAGTTCATTATAACCAATTATTTTTGGTTTGGTTGATAATGAAATCTCTCAATAACAAATATGGAAAATATACCCATACTTTACCTCCTTTAATTCATTTCATTATAAGTGAGATAAAGTAATATCTATTACTGCAATACTTGTACACATATTTGAATCCTCCTTATGAAACTGATTATATCACTTCTAATTCCTCGCTTCAATAAAGTTCTCCGATAAGATAACGTCAATTTACTTTTGGAAATGAATCTTTAAGGTTAATATATTTCACAACAAAGTTTAGTCAAAAATTCCATCCGCTTTTTTTAAAGCGGATTATGTATCAAAAGCTATTTTAATATGTCTACTTACACGACATCCGAACAGCTATTCTTATCTCTAGTTCAAAAATTGGTTTTTTACTACTATAATCACCCTTATTTTTGATAAATTGAAAACCGTCGGAAGCCTTGAAAAATCGGGCTATTTCGACTACTTGACTCTTTGTATCTTTATCACGCACTCCACATGCATGGTATGGGGAAACATATCTACTGGCTGAACTTCTACTACCTTGTATCCACCTTCCACTAAATAACCTAAATCCCTGGCCAGGGTTGATGGATTGCAGGATACATATACTATTTTTTCTGGCTTGGCTTCTAAAATGGCGTCTATTAATACTTTATCCAGTCCCTTTCTAGGCGGGTCCACTACTATGGCATCAAATTTGATGCCTTTTTTATTTAACTCAGGCAATATATCTTCACTTTTACCTAGTATAAAGTCCACATTGTCTATCTGATTTAATCTTAAATTTTCCCTTGCATCCTCTATGGCATCCTTCACTATTTCTACTCCATATACCTTTTTAGCATATTTGGAGATGTAGATAGCTATGGTGCCTATACCACAGTATAGGTCTGCCACAATTTCATTACCCTTTAGATCTAGATATTCTACTACCTTATCATATAGTACCTTAGTTTGTATATGATTTACCTGGAAGAAGGATTTAGGTGATATTAAAAATTTATATTCCCCTATATAGTCAACTAACTTATCCTGGCCATATAGCTTTATATCCTTTTGCCCTAGTATTTCAGATGTATCCTTAGGATTTATATTTTGGTATATGCTTACAACTTCTAAACTGGGCTGGCCTGTAATAATATTTATTAGTTCTTCCTTATGGGGTAAATTCTTTCCTTTAGTAACAACAATAACCATTACCTTATTATCTTTACTGGTCCTTACAATTAAGTTCTTTATAATTCCCCTCTTTCTTTTTCTATCATAGCCTTCTACTTTGTACCTTTTCATATATTCCTTCATCAGCCTAATAATTTCATCTGCCGTTTCTTTTTGAATAATAGAGCTTTCTATTGGATAAATATGGTGGCTACCCCTTTTAAAGTAACCAATTTCATAGTTTCTACCTACCTTAAACTCTCCTTTGTTTCTATATCTGTAGGGGTATTCCATTCCAATAGTATCCTTAACTACCACATCCCTAATTTTTCCTATACGTTCTATGCTGTTTTTAACTATATTTCTTTTTAATTCCATTTGCTTATCATACTTTAAATTGTGTAGTTCACAGCCACCACAAGTGCCCAAGTGTTCACATTTAGAATCTACCCTATAAGGGGATCTTTCTAATATTTCTATAGTCTGGCCTAGTCCATAATTCTTTTTTAGCTTTGTAATTTCAAACAATACCTTATCTCCTAAAGTGCAGCCTTCTACAAAAAAGGTAAATCCTTGGCATTTGCCAATACCAGTACCTTCGTTGCTTAAATCTATAATTTCTACTTCTAACTTATCACCTATCTTAAAATCCATGTCCACTACTCCTCTCAAAAAAATAAGGCACATAAAGTGCCCTTTAAAGAATCAGTTCCCCCATTTTTTACTATAATTATATCCACTATTTGTTAAAATATTCTTGTACTTCTCAATTACCACCTGAATTTTATTCTATTATATCCTTTTAAAAGCATATTTTCCATTATTGATTTTATAATTTCCTTATAAAATTTTCTTGTTATAGGTAGTACCATTGTTATCCCTACTACATCTGTTAAAATTCCAGGTAAAAGTAGCATCAGTCCTCCAATTAGTATGCATAGTGCAGAAAGTATATCATCTCCAGGCACCCTTTTTTGGGACAAGGCCTTGTTTATATTCCTAAAAACAATTCTTCCTTCAGATATGGCTAGATATATGCCTACCACTGCTGTCAATAATAGTAAAAGAATTGTTTCTATAAAACCAATAATTTCAATGGCTTTTATAAGAATATATATTTCCAATACTAGTACTATTAAAAAAATGGGTAATAATTTTTTCATATAGTCTCCTTCAAAAGCTTCCAAATATCTGGATGTTTCTTTCTAAAATTAATAGGCTTTATATCTTTATCTACAAAAGCATGTAGGGTATAGCCTGTTGCTATAAGCTCATCATCCTCTTTTCTATACAGAGAGTATTCAAACTCAAGCCTTACATCTGTAAGCCTTCTTATTTTAGTCTTAATTACTATTTCATCATCAAATCTAGCTGGCCTAATATATTTACAGTATGCTTCTGCTACTGCAGTATATACTCCCATTTTTTCCATGTCTAAGTAACTTATTCCAAGGCTTCTTAAAAATTCTACTCTTCCTATTTCAAACCAGGTGAAATAGTTTCCATTATACACTACTCCCATCTGGTCAGTTTCTTTATATCTAACCCTTATAGTTGTAGAATTTTCCATAACTCCCTCCTAAAGTACCTTTGCCTCTCCCTGATAGACTACTCCTGTAGCTGCATCTACAGTTACTATATCTCCATCCTTTAAGATTTCAGTTGCATCTTTGGCACTTACAATTGTTGGTATTCCAAAGCTTAATCCAACTATGGCTGCATGGGAAGTAAGCCCTCCACTTTCTACTATTATAGCCTTTGCATCCTTCATAAATTCTACTATATCCTTATCTGTGTATTCACTTACTAAAATATCACCTTTCATAAATTTATCTTTTAGCTCTTCTATACTGCTTCCTATGCATACCTTACCATAAACAGATTTCTTCCCAATACCTATTCCCTTTAATAATATTTTACCAATAGTATGAACTTTTATAAGGTTGGTAGTGCCTGATACACCTACTGGTATTCCTGCAGTTATAACTATTAGGTCTCCCTCCTTTACATATCCCTTTACCATGGCACTGTGAATAGACATATCTATTACTTCGTCTGTACTTTCAGTCTTTGGCGAAAAGACTGGGTATACTCCCCAAACTAAGGCTAATTTTCTCATTACTTTCTCTGAGGTGGTTGCTGCAACTATTGGGGCCTTTGGTCTAAATTTGGATACAGCCTTTGAAGTATATCCACTAGATGTAGCAGTTATTATGGCTGTGGCCTTTAAATCCTCTGCTGTAGTACAGGTAGCCCTACTGATGGCATTGGTAGTTGATATGTAGTCATCTAAAACCCTCTTTGACTTTAAGGATTCTAAATATTCCCTTGATCTTTCAGTTCTCATGGCAATACTGGTCATGGTTTTTACAGCCTCAATAGGATATTTTCCTGCTGCAGTTTCGCCGGATAGCATAATGGCATCTGTACCATCAAGTATGGCATTGGCCACATCTGTAACTTCTGCCCTTGTAGGCCTTGGATTTCTAATCATAGAATCTAACATTTGGGTTGCAATAATAACTGGCTTGCCAGCTTTATTGCATTTTCTAACTATCTGTTTTTGAAGTAATGGTATTTCTTCGGCATCAATTTCTACTCCCAAATCTCCTCTAGCTACCATTATTCCATCAGAAGCTTCAATTATCTCATCTATATTATCAATAGCCTCCTGGCTTTCTATTTTTGATATTATTTCAATATGGTCTCCTCCATTATCTTCTAGCACCTTCCTTATTTCAAGCACATCATCTGCCTTCCTTATAAAGGATGCAGCTACAAAATCCACATCATTTTCAATTCCAAATTTTATGTCATTTATATCCTTTTCTGTTATGGCAGGTAAATTAATTGAAGTATTAGGCACATTTACCCCCTTATGGTCTTTTAGTGTCCCACCATTTAAAACATTACATATTATATCAGTCCCATTAACAATTTCCCTAACTTCTAATTCTATCAAGCCATCATCAATTAATATTCTACTTCCTACTTTAACATCCTGTGGCAACCCTTCATAGGATATACCAACTATAGTCTCATCACCTATCACATCTCTTGTAGTCAATGTAAAAGTATCATTATCTGATAAGGTAACAGTTCCCTCTTTAAACTTTTTAAGCCTTATTTCAGGACCCTTTGTATCCAACATTATAGCTATTGGCATATCCAATTCATTTCTTATTTTCTTAATAGTTTCTATCCTATTCTTATGTTCCTCATAAGTACCATGGGAAAAGTTAAGCCTTGCTACATTTAAGCCATTAAGTATTAGTTCCCTTAATACTTCCTCCTTTTCAGATGCAGGCCCTATGGTACATACAATTTTGGTCTTCTTCATGTTTCCACCCCTTTTTATATTGATAGTATCTTTGCAGTTTCATACATGGCTTTGTCAAATTTTTTTTTGGTATTTAAGGCTTCATCAAGATCCATGCTTATTATTTCATTGCATTTTATTCCTACAGCTTTTTTTGTTTCCTCTGCCAGTATTAGTTCAACTGCTTTATAGCCCATTTTGCTTGCCAATATCCTATCAAAGGTTGAAGGTGTCCCTCCTCTTTGGATATGGCCAAGTACAGTAACCCTAACATCCACATTTGTTCTTTCCTCTACTTTTTTAGCCACCTCATAGGCATTACCTACTCCCTCTGCAAGTACAATTATATGGTGTAGTTTTCCTCTGTTTCTTCCCTGTATTACCCTTTTACAAACTTCATCAATATTAAAATCCACTTCTGGTACAATAATACTTTCTGCTCCTCCTGCCAGCCCTGCGTATAGGGCAATATCACCACAGGATCGTCCCATTACTTCTACAACATTAGCCCTTCCATGGGATGTTGAAGTATCCCTTAGTTTACTCATAGCATCTACTACTGTTTCCACAGCAGTAAAAAAACCAATTGTATAGTCTGTATACCCCATATCATTGTCTATGGTACAGGGAATACAGACTACTGGTACACCAGAATCATTTAATTTTTTTGCACCCCTAAAGGTACCATCGCCGCCTAGTATTACCAGGCTATCAATATTAAATATTCTCAATATATTTAAGGCCTTATTAAAACCCTTCTCTGTCATAAACTCTTCAGATCTGGCACTTCTTAACATGGTGCCACCTCTGTGTATAATATCTGCAACAGAAGAAAGGTTCATTTCTTCTAACTTGCCATTTATAAGGCCATTATATCCCTCTTTTATGCCAAACACTTTAAGTCCATTATATATAGCAGTCCTTACCACCGACCTTATGGCAGCATTCATTCCAGGTGCATCTCCACCACTTGTCAATATGCCAATTGTTTTCATAATTACCACCTGCCCTTATATTATTCCTAAATCAAATAATACTTCTTGTATTTCATCAGCTTCAAATTCGGGAGCTAAAACTTCATAAAGTTCTTCATCTCCTTCTTTGGTAAATAATCTCACCTTTACTAAAAATCCTTCTTCCTTAAGTTTTTTTTCAATTTTCCTAGCCTCATCTAAGCCTACAGCTACATGTACTACAGTCCACATATTAAACTCCCCTACCCACTTATATATTAGCCCTATGATACTTTAATATTTTCCTCTCCAAGTATCTCCACAAGCTCCTTAAAAAGTTCCTCTTCTTCTATATTAACCCAATAATCTCTTTGGGCCATAACTGTCTTTTTATTAGCTTCCATGTATACATATACAGGTATTTCTCCCTTATATTTTAATAGTATTTTTTTTATCTTTTCAAATACATCTAAAGGTTTTTCCTTTGATATTCTAAGATAAACTTTGTCCCTTTTATATCTATTAAGGGGGCTTATCTTCTCACAAATTATTTTAGGTTCTTCCTCTTCACTTGTAGAAATCCTTCCTTCAATTACAACAATTCTATCCTCTTCAATTAGCCTATTGTACCTTTCATAGGTAGCAGGAAATACTATGCACTCAATGGTACCATATAGGTCTTCCAAGGTTATAAATGCCATCATATTGTTATTTTTAGTTATTTTATTCTTCTTAGAATTTATAATGCCACCTATTACCACCCTTTTTCCATCTAAGTCTTCTCTCATATTATCGACTACATCATCATTTCCCTGCAGTATCTCCGATATATTTATTGTTGTAAGCCTTCTTAACTCCTCTTCATAAGGCTCCAATGGATGGCCACTTATATATATTCCTAAAGTTTCCTTTTCCATAGCCAATAGATTTCTTTTTGGAAATTCCCTTAATTCTGGAAGATTGTCTTCATGAATACTGTCATCTGCTTTGCTAAAGAAGGAAAACTGACCAGCTAAATTTCTTTTTCTGTCATTGTGAATGCTATCCATAGTCTTTTCAAATATGGCTAATAGCTGTGCCCTATTTCCTTTTAAACTATTCATGGCTCCACATTTAATGAGGCTTTCTACAGCCCTTTTATTCATAAGAGATGGATTTATATTTTCTATCCTTTCGCAAAAATCGGTAAAGCTCTTGAAGGGCCCCTTTTCCCTAGCTTTTATAATTCCATCTATCAAGTTTTCTCCTACATTTTTTACTGCCATAAGTCCAAATCTTATTTTACCATCTACAACGGTAAACTTTTTATAGCTTTCATTTATATCGGGTGGAAGTACTTCTATTCCCAGCCTTTTACATTCCCTGATATATAGTGAAACAGAATTTGTATCTCCCATTACACTACTTATGAGGGCAGCCATAAATTCCACTGGATAATAGTATTTTAACCAAGCAGTTCTGTAGGCTACTACTGCGTAAGCTGCAGAATGGGACTTGTTAAAGGCGTATTTGGCAAAATCTATCATTAAATCATATATTTTATTTGCTGTCTCCTCATCCACACCATTTCTTATGGCACCACTTATTGTGACCTTACCTTTTTCATCAGTCTCCCCGTATATAAACCTTTTTCTTTCCCTTTCCATAACATCCATCTTCTTCTTACCCATGGCACGCCTTAAAAGGTCTGCTCCGCCCATAGTAAAACCGCCTATATCCCTTACTATCTGCATTACCTGCTCCTGGTATACTATACAGCCGTAGGTTACCTCCAATATGGGCTTAAGCTTTGGATGCAGGTATTCAATTTGGTCTGGATTATGCTTATTCTTAATATATTGGGGAATCTGATTCATGGGCCCAGGTCTGAATAGAGAATTGGCAGCTATTAAGTTTTCAAACCTATTGGGCTTTAGCTCCTTTAAAAATTGCCTCATTCCTGCACTTTCAAACTGGAAGACTCCTAAGGTTTCTCCTTTGGCAAACATGTCAAGAACCTTAGGATCTTCATAGTCTATATTGTCAAAATCTATTTTTACTCCATGATTTTTTTCAATTAGTTCTACAGCATCCCTGATGACTGTAAGGGTTCTTAAGCCTAAAAAGTCCATTTTAAGTAGGCCCAGCTCTTCCAATTCTATCATATCAAACTGTGTAGTTATGGCATCATTGTTTCTCAGCAAGGGTACATAGTTTGTTATTGGCTCCTTTGAAATAACTACCCCTGCTGCATGGGTTGAAGTATGACGAGGTAGTCCTTCTACTGCCATAGCCAAATCAATTAGCCTTCTTACTTCATCATTGCTATCATACATTTCCTTCAAGGTCCTGTTTACTTCCAGGGCCTTTGAAATAGTCATACCTAATTCCATTGGAATCTGCTTTGCTATATAGTCAACTTCCCCATAGGGCATATTAAGTGCCCTTCCAACGTCCCTTATGGCACCTCTAGCTGCCATAGTACCAAAGGTACATATTTGAGCAACCCTATCTGAACCATATTTTTTCACTACGTAATCTATAACTTCTTCTCTTCTTTCATAGCAGAAATCTATATCAATATCAGGCATGGATACCCTTTCCGGGTTCAAAAATCTTTCAAATAACAGGTCATATTCTAATGGATCTATATCTATAATACCTAAAGCATAGGATACAATACTTCCAGCAGCAGAACCCCTACCAGGCCCTACCATTATGCCATTGTCCTTGGCATATTTAATAAAATCCCAGACAATTAGGAAATAGTCAACATAGCCCATATTAACTATAGTATTAAATTCAAAATTAAATCTTTCCTCTATTTCCGGAGTAATATTTCCATATCTTCTTTTAAGGCCTTCTATGCATAATTTTTTAAGGTACTCTATATTTGTATAACCTTCAGGCACCTTATATTCAGGCAAATGTAAAGTATCAAAGTCTAAGGTAACATTGCATCTTTCAGCTATCCATACAGTATTTTCAAGGGCCTCTTTTTTGAAGCCAAATAATTCCTCCATTTCCTCATAGGATTTTAAATAAAACTCGTTTGTTGGAAACTTCATCCTGTCTTCATCATCTACAGTCTTTCCTGTTTGTACGCATAAAAGGACATCATGAACTACTGCATCTTCTTTCCTTAAATAGTGGACATCATTTGTAGCCACTAAAGGAATTCCTGTTTCTTCACTTAATCTTATAAGGAGCCTATTTACTTCTTTTTGCTCCCTCAAACCATGGTCTTGCAATTCTAAAAAGAAATTGTCCTGCCCAAATATATTATTGTATTTAAGGGCTATTTCTTTGGCCTTTTCATAATTTCCATTCAACAAATGATGCTGTACCTCTCCTGCTAAACAAGCACTTAAGGCAATTATCCCTTCACTATGTTTTTTAAGAACATCATGGTCTACCCTTGGCTTATAATAAAAGCCATTTATATAGCCTTCTGATACTATCTTCATAAGATTTCTATATCCAGTATTGTTGGCAGCCAATAAAACCAGATGATACTGATTTTTATCTTTTTGTTCCCTTTCGGTATATTTGTTTATGGCCACATATACTTCTGAGCCTAAAATAGGCTTAATTCCTCTCGCTTTAGCTTTTTTATAAAAATCTACAACACCAAACATGGCACCATGGTCTGTTATGGCAATAGCATCCATTCCCAATTCCCTGGTTCTATCCAAGAGATCTCCAATTCTAGTGGAACCGTCTAATAAACTATATTCTGTGTGAACATGCAGATGAACAAAACCATTTTTTCCCATAACAAAACCCTTCCTATTTAAATTTACATATATTTTATCATAAATAAGGCTTATTGACACCCTTTTATCCATCTGATAATATTGAAAGGAAGCCTTAATTTCATTGTAACAAGCTTATATTTAAAAATAAAGGAGGACATTAAATGCCAGATAATAATAAAGATACAGAAATTCCTTCAAAAAACAAACCAAATATTAAAAAAGCAATAAGTTTGGAAACTTTTATTTTTCTTGGTATATTTATTGCTATATTTGGAATAATGGCTAGTAAAATGGGCTTTGTGAACATGATAAATACAATGATGAATACAGCCTATTCACTCTTGATTGAAACAGTTTTTTATATTATGGCAATAGCAGTCATTGCCGGGGCAATTTCAGGACTCTTGTCTGAATTCGGTTTTATTGCAATGATGAATAAAATACTATCCCCCCTGATGAAGCCAATTTATGATATGCCAGGGGCAGCCATTGTAGGGATTTTTGCCACCTATCTTTCCGATAATCCAGCAATACTGACCTTAGCCAATGACAAGAACTTTCAAAGGTACTTCAAAAAATATCAATTTCCAGCTATAACTAATTTTGGTACTACCTTTGGCATGGGACTTATAATTACTGCTTTTATGATAGGAATATCTTCCCCTGATGGAGAAAGTTTTATCTTAGCAGTTATTGTAGGAAATATGGGCAGTATCATAGGAGGTATTGTAAGTACCAGGCTTATGTTAAGACATACAGCAAGGGTATATGGTAAAACTCAAATGTATATTGCTTCCGGGGATAACGTTACCAATTTGGATTTTAACCATCGTACAATTCGTAGTGGTGGTATTGGAACAAGATTTATAGACTCAATGCTAACTGGCGCTAAATCCGGTGTAGATATGGGCCTTTCCATAATACCAGGGGTATTAACTATATGTACTCTTGTAATGATGTTAACAAATGGTCCTTCCCCTGGAGGCTATACTGGTGCTGCCTATGAAGGCATTTCTCTTTTGCCATTGATTGGGAAAAAACTGGAACCTATTTTGGTTCCCCTGTTTGGTTTTTCATCTCCGGAAGCCATATCGGTACCTTTGACTTCCTTAGGAGCTGCAGGTGCAGCCATTGGACTTGTACCTAAAATGGTTGAAAGAGGTCTTGCCCATGCTAATGACATTGCAGTATTTACAGCTATGAGCATGTGCTGGAGTGGATATTTAAGCACCCATGTTGCTATGATGGATAGCTTAAATTGCAGCCATCTTACAGGAAAAGCCATATTAAGCCATGCAATTGGAGGATTGGTGGCAGGAGTTTCGGCTAATTGGATATTTAAGCTCTTGTCTATAGTGGTTTAGTTTTAATAAGTGCTGAAAAACAAAAGATGGCTCCACGAAACCATTGAAGAGCCTTCTGTCTTAATAATTAATTCTTTTATAATAAATATATTTATGATAGAATATACTCATCAATATTCATGGAGGTAGTTATGGATAATATAATTATTACAAACAACAAATTAGTATATGAAAAGTACAAGGACTCATTTGACATTGTATATGATGAGGGATATTCTTATTTAGACGTTTTGGAGTATGTAAGGAATAAAATACACGAGGGGCATATATTAACTACCCATCCTCTATCAGGTAGTATTAAGCCTAATGAAACTCCCTTTAAAACTGTAATGATAAGTAAGGATAAGAAGAGTACCGTTGATTTCGATAGTCTAGCAATAATAGAAAATAGTATTGCTACTGCCAAAAAGTTTATAGAAAATAAACCTACACCAAAATGGACTGAAAAAATTCTTGATGATTTCAGAGTAATAGACCTATCTTTAATTGAAAATGTAATAAATAAATTAATATAGAACAATCCTTTTAAAAGGGATTGTTCTATATTATATCTTTCATATTTTCTGTAACCAAATTTGTCAATTCTTCCATGGCTTTTTCCTCATCTACCCCATTGGTAATTATTATAATCTCTTCTCCAGCAAAGGCACCTAAGGACATAACGCCAATAATACTCTTTCCATCTACCCTCTTGCCATCAAATTCTATATATACATTGGATGAAAACTTGTTTGCAACTTGTACAAACATGGCAGCTGCCCTTGCATGTAAGCCATCTTTATTACTTAGTATTACTTTCCTTTCCAGCATTCTACATCTCCTTTCTCCTTAATTCTTCCGCTATCTTCTCGATTCTCCTAAATCTATGGTTTACACCTGATTTGCCTACAGGTGGATTTAACATAGCTCCTAGCTCTTTTAAACTAGCATCCCTATTTGCCAATCTAAGCCTTGCCAACTCCCTAAGATTTTCAGGAAGCTTATCTATACCAATTTTACTATCAATATATTCTATATTTTTAACCTGCTTAATGGATGCATTTATAGTTTTACTTAAATTGGCAGTTTCACAGTTGACAATCCTGTTTATATTATTTCTTACATCTTTAAGAACCCTTATGTTTTCAAATTTCAAAAGCGCTTGATGGGCACCAATTATATTTAATATGTCGACAATTTGTTCCCCTTCCTTTAGATAAATGACATAGTTTTCTTTCCTTTTAACTATTCTTGCATTTAGTCCAAAGGAGTTTATTATTTGCAGCAAATCATTGCTGTGCTCTTCATTGTTTGTTACAAATTCTAAATGGTAGGACTTCTCAGGGTTACTTATAGAACCTCCCCCTAAAAAGGCTCCTCTAACATAGGCTCTTTTACAGCATCTGTTTTCAATCAAAGAATCTGGAACCTTATAGTGTATATTATATCTGCTATTTTCCTCATCTCTAATTAAGCCAAGAGCCTTTAGTATTCTATTGGCTGCATCTGTATTGGTAACTACAATTAAATAACTGTTATTCTTTTTAAGCTGCCTATTTCTTCTCACCATTATCTCCATTTCAGTATCATAAAGCATTTTTAATAGGGAAAATATTCTTCTAGCAATGGCAGCGTTTTCAGTAATAAATTTCAAACTAATTTTTTTAATTCCTGATATTTGAATTGTACCACACATACGAATTATAGCAGCCAATTCAGCTATGGAACAGCATTCATTTTTGATAGGTAATCTTGAAATTTCATTTTTAGTCATTGATGAAAAAGACATTTTATCTCTCCTACCTCTATTTTAATAACCTTAGGGCTTTTTTTATTATTTTTTTCTCGTCTTTATACTTAATTAGATCTAGAACCCTATCAACATGAACAAATCTAGCTTCCACAAAACCTTCCCTTTTCTGAGGAGTTGAGTCCATACTATTAGTCCTCATTAAATACCAGTGTACTGTCTTATATACAATTTCATTTCCTTTAATATTTTTATAAGTATAATGAACCATGCCTATATATCTTATTATTTCAGCCTTTACTCCACTTTCTTCAAAAACTTCTCTCAATGCTGCAGTTCTAGTATCTTCATTTTTCTCAACTCTACCCTTTGGAAGTACCCAATCGCCATTAAATTTCTTTAGCAATAGTATGGTATTACCAAAGACTACAACACCTCCAGCACTTACTTCTTCTAACACTAAAACCAACTCCTAAAACTTTCTAAATGAACATTAAAATTATTATACTACAAAACTAAAAAATGTGCTTTAAAAATTTATTATTTTAAAAAATATAGTATTATATAGTATTATATATAATATAACATTTAGATAAGTAAAATCAAAGGAGGTTTTTTTATGGAATTTAATATGGATTATGTAATAGAAAAATTGGTAAGCTTGCTTAAAGTTCCAAGCCCTACAGGAAATACAGAAAAAGCTATTGATTTTGTAGAAAAAGAATTTAATAAATTAAACATTCCTTCCTATAGAACTAATAAAGGAGCATTAATTGCTACTATTGAAGGAAAAAACAAAGATAAGGAAATTACATTGTCTGCCCATGTGGATACTCTGGGGGCAATGGTTAAAGAAATAAAAACAAATGGAAGACTTAAACTAAGCCAAATAGGTGGCTATGTAATGGATACAATAGAAGGAGAATATGTTTACATAGAAAGCAGTCAAGGCAAGATTTATACAGGCACAATCCTTACAACAAAAGCCAGCTCCCACGTTCATGGAAAAGAAACCCAGGAAATAGAAAGAAATACTGACAATATGGAGATCAGGCTTGATGAAAAAGTGTCTTCAAAAGAAGATGTATTAAAATTAGGAATAAATGTAGGAGATTTTATTTTCTTTGACCCTAGAGTTACTGTAACAGATAGTGGCTTTATTAAGTCCAGGCATTTAGATGACAAGGCAGGTGTTGCGTGTCTTTTGGGTATGGCAAAGTATCTGGTGGAAAATAATATTAAGCCTAAATATACTACCAACTTTTTCATTAGTAATTATGAAGAAGTAGGACATGGTGCAAGTGCTGGCATACCAGAAAAGACCTTTGAATTTATTGCAGTAGACATGGCTGCCCCTGGTAAAGGCCAAACCTCTGATGAATACAGTGTTACCATTTGTGCCAAGGATAGCTCTGGACCCTACGATTTAAGTTTTAGGAAAAAGCTTGTAAAATTGGCTGCAGAAAATAATTTAAATTATAAAATAGACATATATCCATACTATGGCTCTGATGGATCTGCTGCTTTAAGGGCAGGCTATGATTTTAAGGTAGCACTAATAGGTCCTGGTGTAGATGCATCCCATTCTTATGAAAGAACCCATAAGGAAGCTTTAGAAAATACTATAAAATTAGGCATTTTATACTTATCTAAATAATTTTTCCTAAACCACCTAATATTATTCTTACTAGATAATATTCCCTGGTTTAATATGTATTTGAAAATCCATAATATAACTGAGGTGGTTTAATGACTATTAATGAAAAATTCATAATAAATCTGCAGGGCAAATCCTATATTACCTATGAAGGACTATTGGACCTTGCCCACCAAAAAAATTTAAAATCCCTTGTGGTAGATATTATTCAAATACCTACATCAGAAAATAATATGACTGCTATTTGTAAAGCCACCGCCACTACTGAAGATGGGATATATACTGATGTAGGTGATGCAAGTCCTGCCTCCGTAAACTCAAACATTGCACCCCATATAATAAGGATGGCTTCCACTCGTGCCAAAGCTAGAGTATTGAGGGATTTAACTAATATTGGTATGACTGCCCTTGAAGAATTAACCTTGGATGAAAATGTGGCTGAAACTGAATATAATGTTGTTCAGGAAGAGCCTCCAACAAAAAGGCAGGTTGAAACCATAAAAAAACTGGCAGATGAATTAAATGTTAATGTGGATTTTGATAAGCTTTCAAAGAAAAGTGCTGGCACTTTAATATCTAAATTGTTAGGGGAGGTTAAAAGGACTTAGGCGACTTAAAATACATAAGTCGCCTTTAATTTTGAATTGCTAAATTAGTCAGTATTTCACTTAATTTTAAAGAATTATGGCGTATATAGTTTTTCTTTACATCAACTAATTTTTCCTTAATAAGCTTTATGCCTTTTTTATTTAATATTTCCTCTTCCCTGTCTTCCAGTATTACAGGTTCTGAACCATCATGAATATATTTTTTAAGAGTAGAGTCTGGAATTTTTTCAATATTTGCAATTACATAATCCAAAAAATGTTCCCGGCTGTGCTTTAAAATAGCCTCTACATGATCCAGTACTGTATATCCATCTGTTTCTCCAGGCTGGGTCATAATATTTGTAATATATACCTTGGGCGCTGGAGAAGAATATATTTTTTCAACCATATTATTTACTAATAGGTTTGGAATAACACTGGTATAAAGGCTTCCTGGCCCAAGAACTATAAGATCAGCCTCTTCAATTGCTTCAAGGGCTTCATCTAATGGAAGACTTATTTTAGGCTCCATATAAATATGATCAATTTTGCTGCCCAACTCCTTGTTTTTTAGAGGGATATTGGATTCTCCCTTTACTATTTGGCCATTTTCCAATACAGCATAAAGGGTTACATTTTCTAAGGTCATGGGAAGAACCTTTCCTGTTACAGCCAATATATTGCTAATTTCCTTTATTGCCAGTTCAAAACTTCCATATATTTCATTCATGGCAGCAATAAGTAAATTACCAAAGTTTTGGCCTTTTAACCTTCCATCTTTAAACCTAAATTGTAAAAGCTTTTCCATAGTAGGCTCCGTATTTGCTAAAGCTAAAATACAGGAACGAATATCTCCAGGAGGCAACATTCCCAAGTCTTCCCTTAATATTCCAGAACCTCCTCCATCATCTGCAACAGTAACTATGGCAGTTATGTTTGAGGTATACTCCTTTAAACCTCTTAACAGTACAGATAACCCTGTTCCTCCTCCAATGGCTACTACCTTTGGTCCTTTATCCAATGCATTATATTTTTTCATCATAATCATACTCCTTTAAGTTAGCATATAGTCCCTATGGGATGAAATAGCTCTATGACCACTTTTCTGCAATCTTTTAGCAATTTCATTTGCTATGGCAACAGACCTATGTCTACCTCCTGTACAACCAATGCCAACTACTAATTGTGTTTTCCCTTCCTTTATATAGTTTGGGATTAAAAATTCTAATAAATCAACTACCTTATCAACAAATATATTAGTTTGCTCCCATCTGAATACATATTCTTTGACCTTTTCATCCTCACCAGTAAGATGGCGTAGCTCAGGAACATAATAAGGATTGGAAATAAACCTTGCATCAAAGACTAGGTCTGCATCTAACAAAATACCATGTTTAAAACCAAAGGACACTACAGAAATAGTCAGCTTTCCTAAATCTATTCCTTTTAGAAATATTTTTGCTATTTCTTCCTTAAGCATTCCAATTGTTAGTCTAGAAGTATCTATAACATAATCTGCACAGTTTTTTACATTTTGTAGTAGTTTCCTTTCTTCAATAATGCCGTCAACAATACTTCCATTTACATTTAAAGGATGGGGTCTTCTTAGTTCCTTGTATCTTTTTATAAGGACCTCATCTGAAGCATCCAGGTACAATATTTTATAGGTAATCCCTTCCTTTTCCAGGCCTTCTAATCCTTTAAATAAATCCTCGAAGAATATTCCTCCCCTTATGTCTACCACTATAGCTACCTTATCAATCTTTCTTTTGGACTGATGGCATAATTGAGCAAACTTTGGCAAAAGTGCAGGTGGTAGGTTGTCCATGCAATAATAACCAATATCCTCCATTGCCTTCATGGCTTGGCTTTTGCCTGCTCCGGACATACCTGTTATAATTACAAACTCCATATACTCACCTCTTATTTTTCCTCCACGTTTCTAATTCTATTAATAGGTATTTTAGCTTCTATGGCTCTTTTTATAGATTTGTCCACCTCTCCCACCTCTGAAGGATCATGGGCATCGCTGTTTATATAAAAATCTACCTTTGTATCCAAAAGCATCCTTAGGCTTTCTACAGATAATTCTTTATGTTTTGCATTAATCTCCAATGCAACACCTCTTTTAGAAGCTACCTCTGCTACTTTTTTTATATTTAATCTTGCCTTGTCTCCCGGATGGGTTATTATGTCTATAGGATATTTTTCAATAGCTCTTATTATGGCTTCTGTATTCCTCTTTTCAATCCATTTTCTTATAAAGGGCATTGCCTTGGATAAAGGATTCATTACATTTAAAAGTATATATTCTCTTATGGACTTAGGTATAGCCCCATAGTGGAAGCCTAGCAGCAATATGTCCAATATTTCTATTATCTCATCATCTACATCTATGGTGCCATCATATCCTATAATATTTGCTTCCACCCCTAATAGAATTTTAATTCCCTTATCCTTATATTCTTCATTTAACTTATCTATTTCTTCCCTCATCTTAAACAGTTTTTCTCTCTTAACCCCATATAAAAAATGGCCTGGACCATGGTCACATATACCTATTTCCTTCAGTCCCTTTTTTAATGCTGCTTCTACATTTTCCCTTATGGTTCCCTTACCATGGCTGTATATTGTATGGGTATGGTAATCTGCTGTTAATCTCATATCCTTCCCCTTCTAATCATCTCCAATAATTTTAACCTCTGGTTCTAACATAACATTAAATTTGTCATGGACTACTTTTTGAATTGTCTTAATAAGTGTAAATACTTCTTCAAAGGTTGCTTCCCCTGCATTTATTACAAATCCACAGTGTTTTTCCGATACTTGGGCATCTCCATAGCGTATCCCTCTAAGGCCTGCATCATCTATAAGCTTTCCTGCAAAATAACCTACTGGCCTTTTAAATGTACTACCTGCACTTGGATATTCTAAAGGCTGCTTTGTTTCCCTTCTATAGGTTAAATCTTTCATCTTTTCCTCTATGACTGAGTATTCCCCTTTTTCAAGCTTATATTCAACACCTAATACTACAAGACCCTGATCTATAACAGCACTACCCCTATATCTAAAATTCATTTCCTCATTAGACAGTTCCACTATGTTATTTTTCTTATCTAAAGCCCTTACTTTGAAAACAATGTCCTTCATTTCCCCATCATAGGCTCCTGCATTCATAGTAATGGCTCCTCCTACAGTTCCTGGTATACCACAGGCAAATTCAAAACCGGTCAAAGAGTGCTCCAAACAGAATTCTGCTACTTTTTTAAGCAAGGCGCCACTTTGGCAATATATTCTATCCTCCTTAACATATATTTTATCAAATCCATTGGCAATCTTTATCACTGCACCCCTTATGCCAGTATCCTTTACCAACAGATTTGTTCCATTTCCCATTATAAAATGTTTAATACCATTTTCCCTGCAAAATTTAATTGCTGCTATAACATCCTCTTCCTTATCAGGAACAATAAGTACATCTGCCGGTCCGCCTATTTTAAAGGAAGTATGATTTTTCATAGGTTCATCAAATAAAACCTTTCCAAAATTTTTATCCTTAAAAAGCTCATAGATTCTTGACTTTTCCAAAATACCACTCCTATTTCTTATTTTTATTTGTTAATCTATCAATTTGCATTTTAGCATCTTCTATAGCATCAGAAGAAGATTTTTCACCCATTATGGCTTTTCTAATCTCCTCATTAACTATAGTATCAATTTCCCTCTTGTTATCGATAAAAGGTACATACATGGTAAAATATAAATTTTCTTCTACTTTTTTCATCTTTGAATTTTCCATGTACATGTCATTAATATTCCTTTTTACTGTAAAAAGGCTTAATTCTTCCAGGCTTCTTTGATTTCTTTCTGTAGTTAAATATTTTAAAAAGTCTACACACATTTTAACCTTTTTTGAGTCCTCTGTCTTTAATACCCCATAAGCAATTATATCATCACTTAGTATTACAGGTAAATTCTTATCTCCTGTTGGAAAGTTTACTACCTCAAAATTAAACCCTTCTCCACTTTTATATTGTCTATCTAAATAGTTAACTGCCCAGGCACCCGCTATAGTAACAGCAACTTTTCTATCCTTATAAAACATATGCCATGCATCTTTTCCATCTATTATACCAAAATAATCTGGCACTACCTTATATTTTTCCTTTAAATTAATAACCCTTTCCAACCCTTTTATTGCCTTTTCCCCGTAAAAATTGTATTCCTTCCTTTTTGGATTTATAAACTCGCAGCCATCTGATAGTATTATAGACCAAATATCATATTTATTAGTCTCCATGGAAGAAATAAATCCGTATTCATCTATTATGCCATCTCCATCCAAATCATATTTGAGCTGACCCATTATTTCTACAAATTCCTCATAGGTCCAGGTACCAGCTTGTGGTGGAGAAACTCCTCGCTCACCAAACCTGTCTAAGTTTATAAGCATTACATTGGTAGTCATAGCCACTGGAATTGCTACAATCTGATCCTTATAGGTTACAGACTTCATTACTTGATGTTTAAACTCTTCCATTTCATCTTCCCTTATATATTCATCTAATGGTTCCAATAGGCTAAAATCAAAAAAATTTGCATCAACTGGTATTATATCAGGCATTTCATCAGCATCAACATTTCCTTTCACTATTGCATTGTATAAACTTTCCATGTCTGCTTGGACATATTCTATATATACACCAGAATGCTTCTTTTCAAAAGCTCTTATTTTATCTGCCATCCAGGAATAAGTGCTATCTATATTCATATCAGGTCTAGGAATATCCCATATTTTTATTATACCTCTATAAGGTTCTTCTTCTGCTTTTTCCAATTCTATTATATTATCTATAAATAAATTGTATGTCCAAAGTATTATAAATCCAATCAGTATTACGGACAAGACAATAGTTAAAGCTCTTCTCATCCAGGCCACCTCCTATTATATCTTATTCATAGGAAATGGCCATTATGTAGGTATGGATATTTATATGGTCTATCTAAAAAAGGATTAGCCAGTTTTTCTGACCTTTGCACCTTATTTTTTATAAGTTACTATTTCTATTGACTCTATAACTATAGGATCTTTTGTTACTGTTACTCCTTTTTCAGTATCTGAAATTAATGGACGCTTACTTATCTCAAAGACAGTATCCATACCATAAAATACCTGTCCCAAAATAGTGTAATCACCATCTAATCTTGGTACTCCACCAAATTTTTTATAAGTTTTTATAAGCTCTGGAGTATACCCGTATTCATCACCAAGCTCACCCATTAATTCCAGATAGGCTGGTTCTATTCCACTATTACATATTATATAAAAACTGCTATTATTGCCTTCTCTGCTTCCGTAAGCTCCTACTGCCCCTGTAAAATGGTGGTAATCCCTATTGATTTCTCTTTCAAAATATCCTCCATATATACTCTTGGTTGAATCTTTTATTGTAACTTGAATTAAAATATCCTCTTCAACCTTGTCAAAGGCATGTCCATTGTAAAATCCTTCTTTGGCCAAGTTTTTAAAATTTTTTACAGTCAAAGGAGCTGCATCAGGAAAAAGCCTTATCTTTATATCACCTATACTAGTTCTTATTATTGCAATTTCCTCCCCTTCCTGGGGTAGTTCCAGTTGCTTAAATCCTGTCCTGCCTAATTGGGTATATCCATTCACTATTTGGCCTGGCCTATATCTTAAAAATAGAAAAGCTAAAATGGAAACTATAATTATAAATATTATTAAGCTAAATTTTACTTTATCAGTCCTTGCCACTTTCCACACCTACTCTCGCACCCCTAGGAAATCTTTTCCTGTAAACTTAAAATAGCTTATGAAGATAAACAATATACCTAAGCTTATGTTCATAACAAGTCCAAATAGATAATTAGATCTATAAAATCCACTTATTACATTATCATAATAACAATACATGTAAGGGTACCATAAGTTAACTAATGACTCCTTGCCTGCAATAACATGAAAAGTGAATGCAGCAAGTATAAAAACCATTGTGATTCTTAATGTCTTACCTATGGAATCTGTAAATATAGATAAGAATATAATAAATGCTACTGTAAAAATTGTTAAAGCAATTATCATTACAAATCCAAGTACTATTTTATGGCTCAGTGAAATTACTGTAAAATTTCCTTCATTTGCTTTTAAAGTTAGCTTATTAATATTGCCAGATACCACTTGTGGATAATAAAAATCTCCTATCCCGAAAATCATACTATTTATTATAAAACTTAATAAAGATAAAACAATTATGATTCCAAAGCTTATTAAAAGAATTGAAATAAGCTTAGCTATAAAAATACTTTTTCTCTCTAGTGGATAGGTATATTCGATTTTATAGCTTCCTTCCAGTACAGGTGCTAAAAAAATATCCATTGATAACAAAGCTATTATTATTACCAATATCAGAATATTACTATCTCTAAAAAGTAAATTTATTGAGTTAACGCCACTTGGTTGATATTTGTTTTCTTTAAGTAAAATATTGTTATTCAAAAAATAATCATATTTATATAAATAATATCTAGCTTCTTCAATGTTGCTTTTTCTCTCTCTTAGATAAACATCATCAATAAAGCCCTTTTCATAGGACTCTACAAGATTGGTATATCTTTCCTTCAGATATTTGCACAACAGACTATTCCATTGTGGATCTTCCACCTTCCTATAAGCATTGCTAATTCTACCTGTAACAGAAGCTTCCACCTCTAAATAATTTATCATCCCTTCTATCTCATGTATCCTTTCTTCATAGATCAGTCTTTCATTTTCACCCCATTGGCTATATCCCCTTAGTTCGTTATTTAGATTTTGCAATTTTACTTTTGCATGTTCTGAAATCTGTTTATATTCCTCAATAAAGCTATCCTTATAATCTTTATATAGTTTATAGTTATAGATATTAACAGCCAAAACAAACATAAATAGAGCTAGTACTAGTAATTTGTTTTTTCTTTTTTTAAAAAACTTGGCTAATTCATATGAAATAATTTTTCCCATCTTCTCTCCCCACACATTTCAACCTTCTTATATATTCCTTTTGTTAAAATACAGTATTCCTGTGGCCAATAAGGCAATGGTGGAAAAGGCTAATATTAGTAGACTTGTTAGGGCAGTAACATTACAGCTTCCGTTTATTATGGTTACTGGATTATTCATTGTGAAGGGACTTAAATTATAGTGTTTGCCATGGATAAAGGGTTGGCTTACTTTGTAGCCAAGGGCAAAAATTACTGCTAGTAAGGCAAAGCTTAATATTTCATTATCCAACAGGGCAGATACTAATTCCACTAAGGCTACTGCAAACATTAGAAAGAGGATAGTAAAGAAAATAGCTAGGCCTAGAAATTTATAAAAGGCTATTATTTCATCTCCTAAAAGTATAGTTTCAAATCCCCTTATATGCTGCTTTGGCAGTCTGCTAATGCCAATATATACATAGGGCTCACTTAAGCCTTCTACAAAATTATATCTTGGACTTAAGGATTTAAAACCTATGGGGTAGTAAAATACAGGATACTTGAGGCTGACAAAGCTATACTTATATCCAATCATTGCACTAATAAATATTAAGGGTATGTAGACAAGGAATAAAATGTAAAGGATTCCACTTATGTATTTTGAAATGTAGTACTTCCATCTTGAAAGTCCCTGGGTTAAAAGCAATTTAATGCTTCCATTGTTTACTTCCCTGCTTATAGTATTGTAAGTAAGTAGTACTGGTAATATTAGCAGTAGCATAGGAAGTACATCTATCAAATATCTGTATAAAAAAGAAAGATTATTTATATCATCCTTATAAACTTCTTCCAAGCCATGCTTATAAAGATAATGATAAAATTTGGCTTTATAAATGTAGAAAAACTCTGTTAAGTAGGCCTGATGTCTAAAGTAAAATGTATCTATATCTTCAAAGTCTATACCATCGCTTGCCTTATGCCAAAGCTTTTTAATTTCTATTTCAGCAGCCTTAGACAAAATTTTATCTGTAGATGACATATACATTTTGGCATAGATCAAATTATAAAGAGTTTTATACTTATTATAGCTTTCATAATCTTCTTCAGCTTCTGCCTTTATAATCTTTTGAGCAATCTCAACCCTTTTTTTATTAGTATATTCATTTACCAAATTTGTCCAATATTTACTTCCCTGCATTCTAATGTCCAAACTTTCCATTTCTATATTGTGTTTACCGGAAAATTGCCTGTTGATCCTTTCTGCCTTTATCTTATCTACTTGTACATAAGACAATAAAAGTATAAGCCATATTAGAAGCCAAGTAATAGGGCTTTTAAAATGCCTTTTTAAATCAGAAAGTATCAAGCTTAAAATAGGACCACCACCTTATTATTTCCAATACATATTGATTTGACATTTTATAACCTATTACATCAAATTATTTCCCTGAAAATATTTTAACAGAAAACTCTATCATAATTGTAACACAACTATTAAAAATAGCTTATATCAGCAAAAAAATATGCTCATCAGTCTTAACTTGCCTAAGCTTTTGAACCAATAAAATCCTTCTTTATAAACTTCTTATACCCCACAAAGGCAAGAGCTGCAGCTAATCCTATATTTAGCAGAATTCCAAGATTATAATTAGTTTTGAACCTTTGAATAATTACATCTTGAACAAATATGTAGGAATATGGAAATATTGCATGTACTATACTAGCCGTTGAAAGGAATTCCCTAAGAAGTAGGGAAAAAATTATAAATGCTGCTTCAATTCCTATAGTTTTAGTTATAGAATCTGTAAATACTGATAAAGTGGATATAAAAGCTATATTGAAGAAAATCACACTTATAAGTAATAGTATATTTAACAATACACTTTTGCCAGTTGATATAACTTTAAATTCCATATTCTCATTATCCAATGATAAGTTACTTATGTTTTTGCTTACTACAAAGGGTTCCTTAAAATCTCCTGTTCCATTTGCTATTGTGTTTACAGTAAAGTTTATTAATAATAATATCAATAAAACCAATGTTAAGGATAAAATCATTGCTATAATTTTTGAAAAGTATATCTTACCTCTCTCATAGGGTTGTGTATATGCTATTTTGTAGCTTCCTTCCCCTACTTCAGACAGGATTAAATCTGCTGATATGAATGTAAAAATCAAAAACAAAACCAGTACAATATTATTTTCAAATAATTTGGCTAAGGAAAATATTCCTGTATTGCTGTAGGGATTTATACTGTACTTCAGGTTGTTGTCATCTAAATAGTTGTAATAAAGACTTTTTCTCCCTATATCATTCCTTGTAATACCCATAAGTTTTATAGCTTTTTCAGTCAGCACCCCCTCTTTATCAGCTTCCATTATATTATCTATCCTTTATATTCTGGTATTCAATACTTGACTTGCTATTTCCTCTTCATTTTCAATTATGTTTCCATCTCTTATTCTAATCTGTGATTGCAGATTCAAGAGTAGATGCACATAGGTTGCTTCCTTTTTCTCTCTTTCCAATGTACTCTAATACACCACCTAAATGCCTGTAAGCCTTAATCACATCCCTTGTAAACCCTAACTTATCTGATAGAACATCAAATAATTCCAATAATTCTTCACTTAATCCTTCATTGGCAACAATATAGAATAATCCTACTGGTCTATCCTCATAATGTGCAAATCCAACTGTTCCCGAAAAGTTATGGTAATCCGGGCTTGTCTCCAATTCATATCCTTCATCAAAAGACATATTATCTATTATATCTGCATAGTACTTACTGCCTTCTTCTTCAGTCATATCCCTTCTATACCCTTTTCCATTTATCATAATATTTCTATCCTTTGATATGCTGCCAAAGTAACATCCTTCATATTTACCCTCACCTACCCATTTTTTAAATTGTTCAACAGCAATTGGAGCTATTTCATCTAATAATTTTATTTTTATTTCCCCCTTGTTAGTTATTATCATTGCTATTTCTTCCCCTTTCCTGGGAGGCTTAAATTGAGGTAAATCCAAGTTGCCAAAATTAGTGTATCCATTTTCTGTTTGGCCTATATTTTTACAGCCTGTTAAAAGCAATAAAAGTATTAAAGGTAGTATTATCTTTTTCAATCTTTTCCCCCCAATCTATACTGGCAAGCTATTCAATTAAATGCTTTTTTTCTTAAAGTATTTAATCCCTATCAATTGCAAAATCACAGTTGAAGATGTTAACACTAAAAAGGCAGTAAGCATTGTTACATTATGGGTTCCTGCTACTATTATTGCACTATTGTTCATAGTAAATGAACATAGATTGTAGTTTTTCCCATGTAGAAATGGCTTGAACATAAAATAAAACCCACCATATAGGGCTGTTGAAACAAATAAGCTTAAATAAGCATTATTAAAAATTGCTGAACACAGCTGAACAAACGCTACAAGAAACATTATGAATAAAATCATATAGAAAAAACTTAACAATAAAAATTTATCAAAGGCTATTAGATCCACATTTCTTTGGTATAAGGGCGTCATAATTTGAGGGTGGTTGTCCATTTTTCTGTATGGAATTTTAGAAAGCATTAATTTCATACCTTCCATATGTTTCAAGATTTTGTTCCATATAATTAAAGGAAGGTCTAAATCTGGTAAATCCTTGTTTATCATATACTATTGGATAGTTCATTGGCTCTGATTTAACTTTAATATTTAAAATGATAATGGATATAGCTAGTGAAAAAATTATTACAAATGTAGCCATTACCATACCTGCAATAAATTTGCTTATATAGTATTTCCATCTAGAGGTGGACTGGGTTATAAGTAGCTTTAAACTCCCTTCCCGTACATCCCTATTTATTAAATCATAGTTTAACAATATGACAACAATTATTACAATTATAGGAATAACATTTTTTATCCAATCATTTAGCACATATAGATTATTAAATTCATTGTCCTTTATAGGCTCTAATTTGCTAGTATATAATTCATAATAATATCTAGCCCAAAAAATTGATCGGATAGTATGGAAATGATTCCATGAGCCATTATTGGTAAAGTCTATATCTTCATATCTTACACCATTACTAACCTTATCCCATAGCTATTCATTAGCAATTTCACATATATATTTTGAAAGGTAGCTGTCAGTATTGTTGATGGAATTGGCATATGTGTTTGCAGTTAACAAGGCTGAAAAAGCAGATATTCTATATCTTTCTTCAATATCATTTTCAATGTAAGCCTTTTTATCCAATTAATAATTCTGTAATTCTACATCATAAAGTGACCGACTTATAAAATAGCTTGATTGAGATATATAGTCTTCATAATTTTTTCCATACCAATATTCCTTCATAGATTCAGTAAAAACAATATCTTCATCATCTATTATTGTAACTCCAGGTATATAACTTAGTATTTTATCAAATTCATTTGACTCATAGCTCCTTTGGATATTTATATACAATAGGATTACAATCATTAAAATCAAAACCCAAAAAACTGGATTCTTTAATTTTCTTTCTAGTTCATTTTTTATTATATAGTACATCCTATCTCCTCCCTTACATGTATGATGGAGATTGTATTACTCTGTATGGTTTTTGCTGTATATTTCTGCATAGATAGTTTCTATATCCACATTATCCTTGTATATGTCGTATACTTTTATTTTTTTAGATAAGAGCTTGTATAGTACCTGAGAAAGTATGTCCTGATTTTGAATTTCAAACCTGATGCTGTCTGATGCAATTGTTTCCACTACATCTTCTCCAAGGATGTTTACAATAGTTTTCACCGCTGTATCTAAGTCTGATACCTGAACAATATATCTTTGTATATTGGACATAATGTCTGGAACTTCTATGATTTCCCCCTTATCAATGAATATAATTCTATGGGCTAATTTTTCCACTTCCCCCAGTTGGTGGGAAGAAAATAATATTGCCATATCCTCTTCCTTTACCAGCCTTTGTAGGGTGTTTCTTAAGTGTATAACTCCTGAGGGGTCTAATCCATTCATAGGCTCATCTAGCATTAGAAATTTGGGTTTACTTAGTATGGCTATTCCTAGAGCTAATCTTTGCTTCATTCCCATGGAATAGCCTGCTACCCTCCTGTTTAGGGATTCTCTTAGTTCTGTAAATTCACAAGCCTCTTCCACCCTCTCCTTGGATATACCTCTTAATTTAGCTATTAGCTCTATATTTTCCCTACCTGTCATATCCAGATAAAGGCCAGGGCTTTCAATTAAGGATGCCTGACACCCAAGGGCCTTTTCCCTTTCCTTAAAAAGATCATAGCCATTGATAATTATTTCGCCGCTATCTGGATATACAAGATTACATATACACTTCATGGTGGTAGATTTGCCAGCACCATTTGGCCCTATAAAACCAACTATTTCATTGTGCTTTACATATAAAGATACATTGTTTAAAACCCTTTTCTTTCCGTAGGTTTTATTTAAACCTTTTACTTCCAATACATATTCATTTGACA
>JAAYHM010000140.1 GCA_012735405.1 Tissierellia bacterium
GAAGGAAATCTAGTATTTGCTGCAGTATGCGATGAGGAAGGAAACTCAGGAGGAATGCTAAACGTCGTTCCAGAGCTAGTCAAACTAAGAGAAGAAGAGGGATTTGAATATCAAGCTTTAATCGATACTGATTATATGGCTCCAAGATTTGAAGGGGACAATGCCAGATATGTCTACGTAGGAACCGTCGGAAAGATTATGCCTTCTTTCTATATAGTAGGCTCTGAAGCCCATGGTGGAGATCCATTTAGGGGCATAGATCCAAATCATATTTCTTCAGCTATTATGGAAGAAATAGACTTCAACACTAAGTATTGCGATGAGGCCGAAGGAGAAGTTACAGTACCTCCAATTTCCTTAAGACAGCAGGATTTGAAACCAGAGTATTCAGTTCAAACTGCAAGAACAAGCTATTTGTACTTTAACTTTGGCACCCATAAAAGCACCCCGGATGAAATTATGGAAAAGGTAAAAAGAGGTGCTAAAGAAGCCTTCCAAAGGGTGATAGATAAGCTAAATGAACAGTATGAAAAATACTGTAAGGCTAACAATTTCCCATTTGAAAAACTCCCATGGGAAGCAAGGGTTATATCCTACGAAGAGCTTTACAACAAGGTCAAAGAGGAAAAAGGCGAGGAATTAGATAAGGCTCTTGATACATTAAGCGAGAAACTTCTTAATGATGAAAATATAGACGAAAGAATATATGCCCTTAAGATGGTAGAAACAGTTCATAGCATGTGGTCAGATAAGAACCCTGTGGTAGTAGCATATTATTCACCACCATACTATCCTCATATATATGTTAAGGGCGAAACTGAATTGGAGAAGAAGCTATTGGATGTAGTAAATAATGTAATAGAAAATACTGAATCCAAATACGATATTAAGATGAGGAAGTTCTATCCCTATATATCCGATTTAAGCTATGGAGCTGCACCTGGAGATGCTCATGCAATTAGTGCCTTAAAGAACAATATGCCAGGATTTGGAGTAAAATATGACCTCCCCTTGGAGGATATGCAGGAATTAAACCTGCCAGTAGTAAATATAGGACCCTTTGGAAAGGATGCCCATAAGTTCACTGAAAGACTGGAGGAGGACTATTCCTTTAATGTAGCTCCAAGGCTGGTTTATGAAACAATTGTAAACCTGTTAAAATAAAGGGAAAAAGCTGTTGCATCAGCAACAGCTTTTTCTAATTAAATCTGGCAAGTTGGGTAGCTAGATAACTTTTAGTTTTTGTAAAGAGCTCGGCTATTTTAGATTTTAATACTATTGGGGGGTCTTTTTGAGCCTTGAGGGTATTAACTTGCTTTTCCGATAAAACTCCCATCAAATCATCTTCAGCATAGACTGGAGTTTTATCTATCATATCAACAAAACATAGTGGAGGAAACATTACACACCACCAGTTTTGGCCTTTGCCTTCTCCAATTTCAACTACCAGAGCTTCATATTCTCCTGCAGGAAATACTATACTGCCATATTTTCTTGTAGGAAACTTTTCCATGCCAAGACTTACATCTACACTGTGATTTTCTCCTTCCTCTTTCAGGGCTTTTTGGGCTATGGACTTAATATTACTTAAATTAGACTTCATTATAAGCCTTGATTCATCAATTGTCCTGCTTTTTTTAAGCAGAGGTTCAAGCTCCCTTAATATTTTATCCCTTACCTTTAATTTTAATTCCTGATCCCTTTCACTATCACTGTTGGCCCTAACATGAAACCTGATAATCTGACCTCTAATATCATCTACATAGGCCTCTTCTGCAATCCAATAGGAACTTGATATGTATATGAGGGAAATAATTAATACCAAGCCTATTATGAGTCCCTTTTTCATTATAAACCCTCCATCCATCTATTAAATAGCTCTCCCCTTGTTTAGTATTAATTATTTCCTTATTTTGTTTTTTTATACCAAATTATTTTGTAAGTCCTATTCTTCTCATTTTAACATCCACATTAATATTTATTTTGGCATCGGCAAACACTTCATCCCACTGGTCCTCTATTTTTTCCCACTTCTTTGGATGAAACTTGCTTATATGCTCTCCAATGCCCAGCAAATCAGCCTTTATATCCTTAAGGTGAATTAGGGTACGGTTAACTACCTTCATTATTTCCTCTTCCAGGGTTCTTTCCATACTTAATACTGTTTCATTGTCTCCTACAGTGTTTTTGTCGCTTAAAACATAGCCCTGTAAGTACCCTTCTACTAAAACATCTATATTAGCTTTAATTTCATGGTCAAATTTTATATTTCTATTAGTTGTAGTTTCTGTTATTACAAAGGATATTAAATGTCCCTCATATATAACATCTAAGGTGTCAACAATCATATTTCCATTTATCAGGTTTATAATTTTATTCTCACTGGCATCAATCCAGCCTAAAAATTTATAATCCTTTAATATGGCTCCCCCAGATATTACAAAATTATTTTGTTCATCCAGGCTTATTTTAGGAACCAAGGTTACACCTGATATATCAAAGTCTGTGATTAAATCTGCCAGAGACTTGGAAGTAAAGCTACCTGTCTTGGTATTGTCCCTTACAGTAGCATAGATGGTGCCTTCTGTTCTTTGTTCCTTATTGAAGCTTGCCTCCATTATTTCCTTTGCAGTTCTGTCTGCTGCAATTATCCTAACCCTTTTATTTACCTTAGTGTCTCTGTTTAATTCGTCCAAAACAGCCCGCAATAATGACTCTTCCTTTAACAGATCTTCTCCTAGTATAATTACCTTTAAGTGTTTATAGTGGAAGGGAAAGGGTTCCCTGCTCACAAATTGCCTTCCTGCCTGAAATACACTGCTGGAATTGGCAGTAAGTAAATAATTTGGAGAACCTACTCCGGCATTTTTGCCTATAGCGTTTATATTAGGATATTGGTAGGTAACAGTTAGTTTATCCTTCTCCTCCTGTCCCTGGTTTACATCTATACCAATTGAAGTCACAAATGCCCTCTGTTCTATTTCCACCTTATCCCAGCAACCACTTATAAAGGGTAGCAAAAATAGTATGAGGAATAATCTTTTCATGCCTTACTCCTCCTTTTCCTTATAAGGGCTACCACAAATATTAGAAATGGTATGGCAATGTTGGAGGCTATAACCATATAGCCTAGTATGGTTCCCATGTTTTCATATACAGATATTATATTGTCCGGAATTATGGAAAGTATGTATATTAGTGGTATTAAAGGAAGTATAAACATGTCATGGGATCTGGTGTTGAAAATATATGATAAGGTCTTGCCTCCTGTATACAAAATGGGCCCAATAGTTGTATATACTATTAAAACCCAAAGGGCCAGTACAATACCATCCAAGTTTTCTATAAAATAGCCAGGCAAATCCACCTCATTGGCAATGGCGATTGTTGGCCAAATTCTTCTCTTTAATTGATTTATGCCTAACTGGGACAGGGTTGAGAAAAAGGTAATTAGGTATATGCCTATTACTATAAAGAGTCCCCTGAGTACATATTTTAAGGTGTCCCCCTTGCTTTCAGAAGCCGAATAGGCTAAAACTATTATTTCATAGCCTGCATAGGAAAAAATGGATATTAAAATCCCCTTTGGAAGAAGCCTAAAATCTGCATTAAATACTGGCAGTATGTTGGTATAATCCCCTTTCGGAATACTAATCATGGCTATGAAAACAATCAAGATTATAAGGATAGGATAGACCATTGTGGCCATTCTACCCAATACTTCTATTTCAGTTCTTGATATATAGGCTGCTGCCAGAAGCATTGTAATTATTATAACCTTTATTGGAGTTCTATC
>JAAYHM010000141.1 GCA_012735405.1 Tissierellia bacterium
AAACTTAAACCTGCTGTATAATCACAGTCTATGCCTTCTTTTTCAAGAGCTTTCATTATTGCAATGCTTGTTGCCAGTATTGCAGGCTGAGTATTTTCCGTTTTCATAAGCTCTTCCTCTGATCCTTCAAAGCACATAGACTTTAAATCCATATTTAGTGAATCATTGGCTTCTTCATATACCAGCCTGGATTCCTTAAAGGATTCATAAAAGTCCTTTCCCATTCCCACATATTGAGCACCTTGTCCCGGGAAGATAAAGGCCACCTTACCCATCTAATTCACCTCCTTTCATGGAGGTTATATACTTAAGTTGCAACTCAGCAGAGCTTATTATATCCTCAATTATTTCCTTGCAAGTTTTTATATCGTCTATAAGTCCTGCAATTTGGCCTGCCATTACTGAACCAGTGGCAATATCTCCATCCTTTACTGCCAGTTTTAACCTTCCTGCTCCCAGCCTTTCCAACTCTTCAAAAGAAGTACCTTTCCTTTCCAATTCAAGATACTCCCTGGTAAATTCATTTTTTAAGGTCCTGATAGGCCTGCCTGTACTTCTGCCTATAACTACTGCATCCCTATCCTTGGATTTTATTATCCTTTCCTTGTAGTTTATATGAGCCATACATTCTATAGAACATACAAACCTAGTTCCCATTTGAACTCCTTCAGCTCCTAAGGATAAGGCTGCTAAAAAACCTCTTCCATCTCCTATACCTCCTGCTGCAATTACAGGTATATCAACAGCATCCACAATTTGTGGTATTAATGCCATAGTAGTCATTTCTCCAATATGACCACCCGCTTCAGTTCCTTCTGCTATTATGGCATCTACTCCTATCCGCTCCAATCTTTTTGCTAAAGACACAGTAGGTACTACAGGTATTACCTTAATATTATATTCTTTAAACTTATTTATATACTTGCCTGGGTTTCCTGCACCTGTAGTCACCACAGGAACCCTCTCTTCACAGATTATACCTACTATATCCTCAGCAAAAGGCGACATGAGCATTAAATTTACTCCAAAGGGCTTGTTGCTTTTTCTCTTGAAGTTCCTAATTTCCTCTCTAACTACTTCTGGCGGAGATGCTCCTGCTGCAATTATTCCTAATCCTCCTGCTTCTGAAACTGCAACTGCCAGCTCATGGGTAGCTACCCATGCCATGCCTCCTTGGATTATGGGATATTTAATGTTTAGTAATTTGCAAATTCTTGTAGTAAACACATCTACACCTCCTGCTTATTCCATCTTAAAACTGTAGAACCCCAGGTTAATCCTGCACCAAAAGCTACTAATAATACTACATCACCTCTTTTAATCAGACCTTTCCTATAGGCTTCATCCAAGGCCACTGGTATAGAAGCAGAAGATGTATTTCCATATTTATCCAAGTTTACATAAACCTTTTGGGAATGAAGATTTAGCTTTTTCATAGCTGACTGTATAATTCTTATGTTGGCTTGATGGGGTATGAAAAAATCAATATCCTCCAATCCTAATCCGGTTTTTTCAACAGCTATATTTGCAGACTTTTCTATAACCCTTACAGCAAACTTAAATACCTCTCTTCCATCCATTTTAATTGTGTGAAGGTCCTTTAACACTGTTTCTAAGCTAGCAGGTAATTTGGAACCACCAGCGGGTAGCGCTAAAAGGTCCCCACCATTTCCATCTGAACCTAAGTCAGTTGATAAAATGCCATATCCATCTTCACATGCTTCTAATACACATGCCCCTGCTCCATCTCCAAATAGTATACAGGTACTTCTATCTTTCCAGTTTACTATTTTTGATAGGGTTTCTGCACCAATAACAAGTACTTTACTGTAAATTCCTGCTTTTATTAAGCTATAACCTAAATTTAGCCCATAGACAAAGCCTGAGCATCCTGCTGAAATATCAAAAGCCGCAGCATTTACTGCCTTAATGTTCTTTTGCACTATGCAAGCTGTAGATGGAAAAGCCATATCAGAGGTTACTGTAGCCACAATTATTAAATCAATGTCTTCTGGTAAAATACCTCCATCTTCTAATGCCCTTTTAGCTGCTATAGTTGCTATATCTGATGTAGAAATGTCATCATTTACAATCCTTCTTTCCCTAATTCCGGTTCTTTCTACTATCCACTCATTAGAAGTGTCTACTATTTTGGATAAATCCTCATTAGTTACTACCTTCTCTGG